>JBILFA010000135.1:0-9007 GCA_044351795.1 Bdellovibrionota bacterium
CGATAGAAGGTCCCGCGAAAGAAGTGTTCTTCCCGCAACGACACGACCCCGCCAGGCTGTGTCAGTCAGACTTTACACATATGACCGCGCTCGGAATCACTATTCGCGGAGAACCATTAGCGCATTTGGTGTACCACTTCGTGCTCACGTATTCAAATTGGGAGACGGGCTACATCTGCTACTCGGAAAGTTTCGAGAGCTTGAGCGACGGGCTACAACGGGCTCTGTGGGAGCTTGGCGGGGTGCCACAATGTCACCGTAGCGACAGACTGAGCGCTGCGGTCCACAACATGGGGTCCAGTTGTGGGGAGTTCACGACCCGCTACCAAGCGCTTTTGTCGCATTACGGACTGCGAGGGGAGCGGATTCAAGGCGGTAAAGCCAACGAGAACGGCGATGTCGAGCAGCGTCACCACCGGTTCAAGACCGCTGTCGACCAGGCACTCATGCTTCGAGGTTCCCGTGATTTCGAGAGCGTGGAAGGATATGCGGCATTTCTACGGGAGCTGTTTGCCGAGCTGAATGCCGGACGCACGGAGCGATTCCAAGAGGAGCAAGCGCTCCTTGGAGCGTTACCGAGTAATCGTCTCGATACCGCCAAGGTGGTCGAGGCACGGGTCACGCGATGGAGCACCGTCACGCTCGAAAAGCGGCTCTACTCGGTACACAGCCGGCTCATCGGTGAGACCGTCACGGCACGGATTCTGGTCGATACCATAGAGCTATCGCTCGGTCGAACGCTCGTGGACCGATTTCCGAGGCTACGGGGGGACCAGACGGAGCGAATCAACTACAGACATATTATCGACTGGCTGGTCAGGAAACCGGGAGCCTTTGAACGGTACCTGTATCGTGAAGCGCTCTTCCCGACGAGCTATTTCCGGATGGCGTACGACCAGCTTGTATACATCTCCCCGGGCCGGGCAGTAAAAGAGTACCTACGAATCCTTCAACTCGCCGCGCGCGAGTCGCAAGACAAGGTCAACGCGCTGTTGCGTGAGCTTCTCTCCCAGGAGCACACTATTTCCGCCGCCGACATCGGAGCAAGGCTCTCGCTCGGAGCCGATCCGCCACCGGTCACCGATGTTCATATCACCCCCATCCGACTCGACGTATACGACGAGTTGCTTACATCTGGAGAATAACCATGTCTGAAAACCCTTACGCCTCCCTCATTCGCCACCTAACAGAACTTAGGCTACCAGCCGTACGCCAGCGTTTCGAGGAGTTCGCTCGTCGAGCCGAACAGGAAGACCTTTCCTACGAACAGTATCTGGTGGAGCTCGTGAGCGAGGAGATACACACCCGTCGGCAGCACCGCATCGAACGGTTTCTGACCGAGTCGCGGCTACCGCTCGAAAAGTCACTCGAAACGTTCGATATGAAACGAGTCCCGGCGAAGATCGCTCGGCAAGTCGCTACCCTCTCAACTGGCGCCTTTATCGACAACAAGGAAAACGTACTCGTATTCGGCAATCCCGGAAGCGGTAAGACACATCTGCTCTGCGGCTTGAGTCAGGCTCTGGTTCGAAAGGGGCGTAGAGTCCTGTTTTCCCAAGCAAGCCTCCTCGTCCAGCAGCTCCTCATCGCAAAGCGAAACCTCGAACTCGGCAAGGTCTTGAAGCGATTGTCCGGATTCGACGCCATCCTCATCGATGACATCGGCTATATTCAGCAAGACCGAGAAGAGATGGAGGTCCTTTTCACCTTGCTCGCTGACTGTTACGAGCGCACAAGCGTCCTACTGACAAGCAACCTACCGTTCTCAAAATGGGACCTCATCTTCAAAGACCCTATGACCACTGCCGCTGCCATCGACAGGCTCGTCCATCATAGCGTCATTATCGAGCTCAATCTCGAGAGTTATCGCATCTCGGCGGCAAAAAAGGCGCTGCATGCTCCAGAGAACCTCAACGGAGTGCCAGCCTAATTGTCGCCTGACTCACCTTCTCTAGCGCTGACGACAATTACCGACAAATACCAAGTTTTCCACAGCTTATTAGTCTCCCCCGCACCCCCTCGGGTCGCGGCTTCAAGCTACGTTGCCAAATCCGATAACTATTCATCTGCCAATAAAGCTACTACTGAGGAGATCTTCTCTCAGGGAGGAGGGAAAGATAATTGTCGCTGAGGGGAAATTTTAATTGTCGCTTGACTCTTGCGGACACCGCCCACAGTTTTTAAGAATCCAAAGCATTGCTCAACCAGCTTCCTCTTCCGTTGGCTTACCTTGTACGACTCCCTGGTAGTGGTGCGCTTATCAAGTCCAGCGACAGTTCTGCCCGTGATACAAGCAACATGTGGAACGATCCCTCGACCTCGAAGGGAGCCAACAAACTCTTTCTGGTGATACCCCTTGTCAGCGCCTACAGTCCCTATTGGGAAGCTTGCGTCTTCAACCATCCTATCGATCATCGACACGGCTGTCCGCACCTCAGCGGTGCCCGTCGCTAATGAAACTTCACAGTCAACAACAAGCCCATTTCTGTTCTCGGTTACCGCACTCGCACAAAACGCCAGCTTCGCCTCTTTACCCTTCCCCTTCTTTATTAAGAGAGCTTCCGGATCCGTTGTACTGGAATGAGTTTCATTAGTTCGTCGTTCACCATGAAAATCAACTTCGGGATTGCTCGGCTTAAACCCGTTACCATCATTACTATCGTCTCTATCTTGCTTATCTCTGGAAACAAAGCTTTTCAACGATACCCACGACTCAATCAGAGTCCCGTCAACAGTAAAGTGCTCCTCTGATATGAGTTGTCGCGAGCGTGCCTCTCTGACTACCTCAGCAAAAAACTCCCGACTAACCTCATGCTCAATCAATCGAGCGCGGTTCTTGGAGAACACACTCCGCTCAAACCCTCCCTGACTCATGTCCATGCCCAAAAACCACCGAAACAGTATGTTGTAGTTGAGCTGCTCGCAGAATTGCCTCTCTGACCGAATACTATACAGCGCCATCAGTATCGTACTTTTGAGCAACACCTCGGGAGCTATCGACGGGCGACCAATGTCGGAGTACATCGTATCAAACGTACTGCTCATGCTCTTTAAGACCTTGTCGCTCAAAGCACGGATCGCTCGTAGCGGATGATCGCTTGGAATGCGCGACTCTACACTGAAATAGTGAAATAGCTCTTCCTGTGAACGTTTCTCGCCCCGCATGGTTCCTTCTCCTCACAGCTCTCGTCTACGCCGGTAAAGCCTAAAAGGAGATTCTCATTTTCTGCGGTTTTCCGCGATCGTTTTTCACCACCCTGCTAGTCCCTCCATTCTGGGACGGCATTTTAGAGGTGCCGAACTTTCTGCCAATCAACTGCCGAGCATTTTGATTTTACCCTGCCGAACTTTCTGATTTTAGGTGCCGATCATTTTGCGCGCGTGCGTCCCTCACCGAAAAATCTCTCGTATGCCCATTTGGCATGGGAGGACATCCACTTCATCGATCCGGCGCGGCGTCGTACCACCATAAATAACTATCTTTCGGTGTGGCTTTTTGAAGAATGAAGCGAAACTTTTGAATCCCTCGAGATCCCTGGACCCGACGGTATTTCCGGATTTACATTCCACGGCGATGGTCTCGCCGTCTGCCCGCTCTATAATCAAGTCAACTTCGGCGCCATGTTCGGTGCGGTAGTTAGAGAGTCGAATGTTGCCACCCAGAGCTTTTGCTGCGTGGTACACCTGTGTGATAACGAAGTGCTCGAAGAGCATCCCTTTGCGATCGGCAGATACCCGGAAATTGCCAAGAACTCCGTTGAGCACTCCGTTGTCAAAAAGGAAGAAACGTGGATGCTGAATGAGTCTCCTTCGTTCGGATTTCGCAAAAGCGTCGCATCGAAATGCAAGCAGTGTGTCTTCGAGTATTTCAAAGAACCGGATGGCTGAGGCTCTCTTTATTTGAGCCTCGGTAGCTAATCGCGTCATATCGAGATACTGCCCGGAAGCCGCGGCACAATACCGCAGAAATCGGGCGAATCCTTCCAGGTCTCGTGTAAGTGCCTCTGCTTGAATCTCCTCTTTAAGATAGGTCCCGGCGTAGGAGGTCAAAACTCTTTCGCGCTCTCTTGTGTCTTGGTCAGTAATAATTCCCGGTAGTGTTCCCACTGAGAGTGACGTTGAGAGATCGAAGGCATTGCCGAGTTCACTCTCCAGAAGGGGACCGAGTTCCATAGTGATTACTCGGCCCGGCAAAAGATTCGCGCGTCCGCGCCGCAACTTTCGTGCACTTGAGCCAGTGAGATAAAACCGTAAGGCGCCGCGACTTTCATCTATCAGTGCCTGCGTGGTGTTGAGGAGGGAAGGGAGGCGTTGTACTTCATCGATAAAAATGCTTTTCGGTTTCAGCGCCTTTATCTGCGTGTCGAGCAATGTTGGATCCGCGGCGAACTCAAGGAAGGTTGATTCGCGTGCCAAGTTGATAGAGAGATCCGGGTCCAGGCTGGCAATAAGGGTTGATTTACCGGTCTGGCGAGGACCGAGTAAAAGGATGCTTTTCTTTGATTCCCTAATAATAGCAGATATTTGGCGTGCGATTAACATTGGCGATCAAAATACCGCGTAAAATGTCCACACAGTATAACCGGTTCAGCGGTCGATGTGCAAGTGGTGGTATAGCGGCGTCCAAAAGGATTTCCTGGTTGTGAGTGACGTGTTCCCCGTATACAAAGCCCTCAAGGCTCGTTCACAGTTATTCGCCAGAACGGATTACGGACAGGAATTTGAGCGCCAGGCGTTTCAACACGCGGAGCCGTTCGATCAGCGCTTCTACACAGAGGGTAAGGAGAGGCGAGGGAGCCTTTTCAATTCGGTACAGCGAAGAATTCTCCTTGGATACTTTGGTAGTCAGTCGGTAAGCGCATAGCTGATCGCCTGGTTCGAGATGTACTTAGTAGGCCGTCATGACCAACGAACCATCCGAAATGAAGGATTCGCTCAGACAGGATTTTCGAGGGCACCTTTTGAACACTCTAGGGGACAGCGTGACAGTGAGTATTTCGGTGTCTCAAATTGGGCTTTAAGCTCCACGTGGCTTGTGTATCTTCGACACAAGTAGATTCCTTGTTGACGGTGAAAGTCCGTTAGTCAAGATAGGAGGAGTTGGAGGCTTGAGCCGTGGAGGCAAGGGTATCATCGTTAGGGGCGGCCCTATCTCGATTAGGCAGAAGAGGCCAAGAATGACTCAACTCAACGATGTGGCGAGGGTCCTAGACCAGGCGATTGAAGAAACGCTGCAGGAGGTTATCGCCTGCGGGTACGTCAGTGGCGGGGCGAAGGTCACTCGAACCGAAGCATTGTCGGAGTGCTTGGAAGCTCGCTTGATTAGCAACAGAGCAGCAAGAGTGATAAGTCGCTACGTGCGCTGAAGTAGTGTGGGGCCCAAAATATGGGTGGCGCTTTACTCACAAGTAAGTGTTCCTTTATGATAGGCGGCTCGTCGCTGAAACGAGAGGGTAGTAGGGCCAGGGATAACCTTTACGCTTTGATCTCGTGCTCAAATACACCGGTTCCGCCATGACATCGACAACGTATGATCAGAAGCCATATGTGACGGTTGCTCGCCCAGAGAGCCATCCCGAGCGCATCGCAGCGCTCGCTCGTCTGATGGATCTTCCCGCTATCTCTCCGGAGAGGTGTTCGGTGCTCGAGATAGGTTGCGGAACGGGAGGAAACATTATCCCCTGGGCAGAGCGGTATCCGCACAGTAGCTTCGTGGGTATCGACGTAGCCGGTACACACATCGAAACTGCGCGCCGAGTCGCCGATAAAGCGGGCCTGAAGAACATAGATCTTCGAGTCGGAGACATATCGGTCTGCGATGTGGAGAAAGGGACGTACGATTACATCGTGTGTCACGGCGTGTACTCGTGGGTCTCAGAGGACGTTCAGCGGCGAATTCTCGATGTCTGCAAAGCGTCTCTCTCGCCGAATGGAGTTGTATTTCTGAGTTACAACGTGTTGCCTGGGTGGCGTCAACGTGGATTGATTCGAGACATTATGATGTACGGCGCTTCGCTCGAGTCCAATTCCGAGCCTGAGCGAAAGCTGGAGAGCGCCGCTCGATTTCTCAGTCTCGCTGCTTCCAGTCGTAAGAAGAGAGACGACCCGAATGGAAGATACCTCGAGGAGGCGATCTCTCGCTTGCAAAGCTCCGACTCGTCGTACCTCTTTCACGAATTTTTGGAAGAGAACAACGCCCCATGTCTCTTCACTGAGTTCATGCAGAGAGCGCAGTCCGTAGGGTTGCAATTCCTCTCTGAGGCTCGACCGGCCTTCATGTTTCCAGACGATCTCGGTGAAGAGGAAGCGCGCTTTCTCGAAACCTTGCGAGATGACGTGATAAAGCGAGAGCAGGCACTCGATATCTTCCGGAATAGAATGCTTCGTGAAACGTTACTGTGCCACGAAGATCGCACGCTCAAGCGGGATCTTCGAGCATCGGTGTTTCGCTCACTGATCTTCTCCACCGAGTATCGACAGGTGAGTGAGGTAAGCGGAGGAAAACGGAGATTTAGTGAGCTTTCTTCCGGCGGAGAGGTCGCACTGCCGGAGGGGATTGGAGCGGCACTCTTGAGCTTCATCGGTGAGGCTGGTCCATCAGGGTGTGAACTATCTGAGCTTGTTCGTAGGGGTTCAGAGAAGGGATTTCCATCATGTGCGGAAGCTGAGATCTTTGGAAATGTCGTCGGGCTGTGGAGGGCGGGCTTCGTCGAGGTGTCGTGCTCCTGTTACCCCGTCGTAGGTGAGCCCGTAGGTGTGGCACGAACGTCAGAGCTGGTGCGGCTCCAGGTGGAGTCCGGCGATTCAGCGACGTCGCTTCGGCATCGACACTATCCGCTTTCATCATCGGAGCGACTGATCCTTTCGTTGAGCGATGGAACGAGGGATTTTAGTGACGTTGTCGCTCGGGTGGAGAAGGTTGCGCGGGGTACAGCGAAAGATGCCATTGAGCGATTGCTTACGTGCGGGTTCTTTAAGTCAGAGACGATTACTTGATGCGTAGGCGGAGGATGTGTACTGCTAGTATGCTAGTTACGGACATAACAAGAGCGTCGACGGGACTGTCGCCCGTCACTCAAGTGCTATCTGCGCAGCAAGAACGACTAGCCGCGAGCTCTTCGCTCAAGAAGTCCATCAGCTCCATTATAGCCACTCCCGAGTTCTTCCATTCTATCTTGCATAGTCAGTGGTGCGACTCCAAAGAATTCAGAAGAGATGCCAGCATGGATCAAATACTTGCAACGATTAGCTCTGTTTGAGTAATACTGTTGGGCTCCTAATTCGGGCGGCTTTGAATCGAAAGGACAGCAAACATGATGAACTCGAAAACAAGCAAACACCCTTACGCCATGTACACGGCGATACACTCGCAAGCCGATGAGATATCCAACGTGGTACGCAAGAGCTTTGCTGAGACCGATCGTTTGGCCGACTATGTCAGCCGCTGTGGACAGGTCGCACTCATCGGCATTGGAAGCTCCCTGCACGCTGCACAGTTGGCAGGGGCCTTGTGGCGGGAGCAGCTACCTAAGAATCGCGTGAGTGCAGAGCACGCCTTTGATTTCGCAACGGGCTATAGTCCTCTTTGCCTTGAGGAGCTCTCCTCTGAGGCGCAAGGAGCATCGGAATCTCAGAGCATGGTGGTGGTGTTAAGTCATCGCGGTAGTAAGAGGTACAGTAGACAAGCCTTGGTGCAGGCACGGAAATCGGGATCTACGACCTGCCTTATAACAGGCGAGGGCGTGGAGGTTTCCCCTGAAGATGCCGACCTGCACATCACGACCGTCCCTCAGGAGCGTTCCTCCGCGCATACTGTAAGTCTCGTTGGTGCTCTCGCAGTACTGGTGGGAGTGATCGAGCGGCTTCGTTTGCTTTCAAATGGGGAGCTCGTTGGACGACTGAGAGAGGCGGTGCTTTCGGGGTACGAGGCGGAAGGCGCCGTTAGTAGCTACGTGAAGAGCGTGTCTCCCGACACTCGCCACATCTGGATCGTCGGGGCCGGCAGCGACGTCATCACCGCAAAGGAAATTGCGCTCAAGATCAAGGAGACCTCCTATATTCCCGCAGAAGGATTGTCCGTCGAGGAGATGTTACACGGGCCATTTCAGTGCGTTCAGCCGCAAGATCTGCTGATCGCAATCGATATGCAGTCGATAGGCAGCGAGCGAATACGCTCGTTGCTGCAGATGGCTGATGTGATCGGAATGCCCACCTTTACGTTGGGGGTCTCGAGACCTCAAGGTGCCGAAAGCTCTCCGTCGTTTCTCGCACTCTCTCCCAGTGCATCCCGGACCATGAACTCCGTGTCTGCTCTCGTCGCTCTGCAGCTCTTCACGTACTTCCTCGCGCTGGAGCGAGGAAGAGACCCAGATAGCTTTAGGCTCGAAGACCCCAGCTTCAAGCAAGCAGCTTTGCTCACCGCACTTTAATTCTCTAGTCCAGCGGGAGGTATACGCGCGGATTAGCGCTTAGGGAGAGAACGATCTCGATCAAAAGCCATCAAAAGAACCTCAGAACGTCCGGTATCGGCATAGGCATGCATCACCGCACGTTCAGAAACGCCCTTGATTATCATCACCACAGCTTTTATCTTGGCGATGCTGCGCGCGAGGGCGTGCTGTGACGATGCGGTACTTATGTGAGCCGGGATGTTCAGAGATGTAGCGCTGAGAGAGGCCTCGTTGTTGTGATGCTACTGAGGAGACGTTGGATATCGTACTCTTCGGTCATTGTAGCCGCTGTAGTGGTTGCAGCGCTCTGGTTTGGGACGGCCGAGGAAGCTGGGCGATTAGTGGAGAAAACATCTCACGACCTTTTTAATAAACCCTGCGCGAGTAATTTTTGAAAAAAAATCACTTGCAATAGCAGGGCGAGCGCAATCTTTGCCGGGCCCATTTGCGCCGTAAAAGACAAAAAACACTCGGGCCGCAGCGCGGGTCTATCTAGGCGTTGAAAAAAGTAAGATTATTAATGTGTGGGTCGATTTTTAACCAGGCAGGAACGCACA
>JBILFA010000136.1:0-9003 GCA_044351795.1 Bdellovibrionota bacterium
GAGAAGCGAAACCCGCCAAATGGTTGCCGTCCCACCAGCGCACCGGTTATCCCGCGATTTATGTAGAGATTTCCAACCCTAAACTCTTCGCGAGCGAGTGCGATGTGTTGTGGATGGCGAGAAAAGACCCCGCCCGTGAGCGCATACTCCGAGGCGGTCGCCAAAGCGAGCGCCTCCTCGAAGGATCTAGCTCGCATACATGCGAGGACAGGGCCGAAGATCTCCTCGGTCCAGATCGTATGATCCTTGGGAACGTCTCGGAATATAGTGGGTGCTACGAAGGTTCCACGTGAGAGGAGCTCCGATGTAAGTGCAGTTTGTGTAAGCAAGGTGAGCTCGCTTCGTCCACGTTGTATCGTCGCAGCGATACGATCGCGCGCTTGCTCGTCAATAACCGGCCCAAGAAAGCTGGCGGCATCGGAGGCTGCTCCGATGATGATGTCGTTGGTGGCGGCTGCGAGACGTTCGAGAAAGGGCTCGTACGCATCGCCGACCACGATTAGGCGTGAGCAGGCGGAGCACTTTTGTCCGGCATAGCCGAATGCGGAACTTACGACTCCACGGATAGCGTCGTCGAAATCCGCATCGTCGTCTACAACGATGGCGTTCTTTCCCCCGAGCTCAGCGATTACGCGCTTGATTGTGGGTTGTCCCGGAACTGCCGAGGACGCAGCTCTCATTATCTCAAGCCCAACCGCGCGCGATCCCGTGAATGCTATGAGAGCAACGTGGGCATGGGAGACGAGGTGTCGACCTACATCCTCTCCACGCGCCGGCAGGAAAGCGAACGTGGAGGGAGGAAAACCAGCTTCCAAAACCAGCTTGGCGAATTCGTGTGCTATGATGCTTGCCTGTTCGGCCGGCTTGAGTACGACTGTGTTGCCGCCTACCAAGGCTGCAACCGCCATTCCGCACGTAATTGCGAGAGGGAAGTTCCATGGTGAGATGACGACCGCGACCCCGCGTGGCTGGTAGAAGTAGATGTTCTCTTCCCCTAAAACCTGCTCGGTGAGTTTCGGAGCGCCGAGGCGAAGCATCTCGAGGGCGTAGTATTGACAGAAGTCGATCGCCTCAGCTACATCCCCATCGGCTTCACGCCACGGCTTACCGGCTTCGCGAATTATGAGCGCAGAGAGGAAGGCGCGCTTGCTGCGCATCAGGTCGGCCAGTCTCAATAGAGTACCGGCTCGCTCGGTGTAGCTGGTTGCTCGCCAGGCCGGAAACGCCGCCCGACACCGCTCCACCGCTTCGTTCGCTTGAGGTATGGTAGCAAAGCTAACCTCGCCGATAGCTATTTCGGTGTTGCTCGGATCGGTGCGTGTATATCCGTTCTCTCCGGCCCTCGCTTCGCCGTTAATAATCGGAGAGGCTTTGAAGTGCCCTGCCTTTATGTCGCTATCAAGCGTGCTGAGCGCGGCAGCGAGGCTATCGCGATTATGCGCTTCGCTAAAGTCGAGAAGGGGTTCGTTTTTGAAGCTCTTTACGGTTTCCATACTGTGCACTCTCGTCATGCGGCGGTTTGAGATTGGTCTGTCTCTTCGATATCGGGGAAGCGGAACTGTGGAGCCTTGAGGAGATTCGAAACCTCATGGGCATCGAAAAAGGTGTGTCGCAGAAACGACTCATTCGAGGTGTTCTCGAGCAATCGTCGAACCAAATATCCCATGCCGGGTATGAGGTCTCCCAAGGGAACGTACATTCTTACGAGGTACCCTTGCGAAGAGAAGGCATGAGCGATCGGATCGGCCATGCCGTAGAGAACCTGCACCTCGAAATCTTTGGGAGAGAGTCCGCGGTCCTGGGCATAGCAGCACGCGTGCGACAGCGAGCGAATGTTGTGTGAGCCGAAGGCCGGGAGGCACACTTCGTGATTATCGAGTAAGACGCGGGTCAGGTGTTCGAACTGTGCGTCGGAGGACTCCTTTACGCTCCAAAGCGGGAAATCCCAATAGTTTTGAGCGCTCACGACCCGCTCATGATCCCAATAGGCTCCCTTTACCAAGCGAACTGCGATCGGACTGCCGCGCTTGCGCGCAAATTCAAGCATCTCGTCGACACGTGCCGAAGAGGTTTTCGAGTATGCTTGGATCACGATACCGGGGTAGGGAAAATCGACGAATTCCGGAGAAGAGAATACGCGTTTGAAAGCCTCGTATATGAGGGCGTTGTTGCCTGTGTCCTCAGCGTCGACGTACAGCAGCGCTTTGTGCTTCTTGGCTCGGCGAGTAACTTCGGCAAGGCGCTCAGACAGCACCGCCACGCTACGGTCAAAGTTCAGTACACTCGTTTGGGAGTAGAGCGCGGAGAGCTTGACCGAGATGCAGACCGGACTGAGCTCTCCGGGGTGGTCAGGCATAATCGCCCGTCCCTCGGGCCATTTTGGGACGTTCGCCCCAAAGTTTTCGAGGGCCTGGAGGTATCGGTTCTGATACTCGAGCGCTTCTTGCTCGCACACACAGAATTCACCGAGCAGATCAACGGTGAAGGCATAGCGTTGGCGGCGTAAGCGCTGAAGCACCGGGAGTGCATCTTCTGGACTCTTGCCCGCTATGAACATGCTTGCCATCTGTTGTACGCCCTGCTTGACGAAAAAGGAGGTGAGCGAAGCACCGACAGAGTGTTTGGATAGCCCCATCGCCCATCCCAGAGCGGGGTGAAGCTGATCTGCTGCGTCACCGAGATATTCCCGCACGTGTTCGGCGACAGCCTGACTGGAGCGCAACGTGGGGAGCACGTCCACCAAGCGGAAGAGGTTGACCTTGAATTCAGGTCGCCGCATCGACCACTCCATTAGCTTACCGTTCCAGTATTTGGTGTTGAACGTAGAGGGGTTGGACTCCTCGAGCTGGGAGAATATCTGACGACCGAACTGGACTATCCGTTCGTTGAGAGATGACGAAAGCGGGGTGGTGTTCATAGCGATGCTAGTACCTCGACCGCAAAGTTTTCTTCCCTGTCTGCAGCGGCGTCGCGGACGAGGTACTAGTGAGTCCTATACTGTTTTCACAACAAGACGCAGCGAAAACAAAAAGCCTTAGTGCGGTGCGGACCTCGTGAGGTGAAAAATCCGCTCCAACCGCACTAGAGCCATCGTCGATTCGAACCATTAGATATCTCTCTTAAAATACTCTCTTAGATGGGTGAAGGAAAAGGTATTATTGCCATTTGATTGATAAGCTTCCCTTGGGAGGCGAGGGCAGCTTCAAGGCGATAGCTGCCCGGCCACGGGACGGCGCCGTAAGGTTGGTTTTGCTATGATACAACTCGGATCTGCTCCCGTGAATCAGACAAAGGACTCGCCCGCAGCTAGCTGTTAGACGTCGTGAAATGGTTCTCAGAAGAAGGGGCGATCTCCTCACCCTCCACACATACCAATGTTTGTTTTCTGTCTTACCTCGTCGCCCAGCAGTCCTACTCCTTTGAAGTGCTGGATAGTTGAATCAACTTACTTTCACAGAAGAATGCGATCCCCCTTTGACGGCACCTCGATACCCGAAAACTTACAGTTTTCTTGAAGAAGTCCTTTCATCGCCCACAGATTATCCGGTTCGCCATGAGTGAGAACTATCTTCGCTCCATCGTTCGAAATAGAGTCGAGAAAGCGTGCGAGATCCGGCCCCGACGTGTGAGCGGACAGCGAGTGCTGCTCAACCCTGCCTCTGTTACGATGAAACCGGCCAGCGGAGTCACAGTCGGAGGAAGATGAAGCCGACTCTGGCCGAAGCGCAAATCGCCCGTGTGAAGCACCGATTTGCCCTGTCCAGTCCGATGTAGCCGGAGCATCATTATTCGCCCGCTCTAAGAGGAAAAGGGACACCTCCAGTGAGTGAGTGTAACGAGGCCCTCGGATAAAGGGGAGGATTTCGTGCATCCGCGCATACTCAGTTCATGGGCAATAGCTTGAGGTCCCGACATAGTCGAAGGAGATGAGTCGACGATCTGCCACTCGAGTATGAGGTTGCATGGAGAAGACGGGATCCTGGGATAGACCATCCTCGCCATGTAGTCCTGTGCTTGTGTGGAATCAACCGATGCAGGAAGCAACACAGCAGGCCCCAGCTTGTAATATGCTAATGGTGACAGGATAAACGAGCGTGTCGGCTCTCTCGTCAATAGCTCGGCATGCTTCGATTCAGTGAACCCGACGAGCGCAAAAAAGGTGCATGCCTCTCGTGCAACAATCCGGCGTGACTCCTCTATGATCGGTCTCCAGGCAGTGTCGGGAGGGGAGGCCATAAAGTGCGGCAGTAGCATCGATACAATAGTCACGCCGCTAAGGCCTATCCTCCAGAAACGCGAGCCGATAGTAGACAGTAAGAGGGAAGCCGTATACGCCTCTCCTACTAGCGACAAGATACTGTATCGAAAGACGAGTAGGGTCGGGTTTACAGTGATTGCGGCAAGGAGAGTCAGGAGCTTTGGGGCGAGGTAGAGAGACAGTCCAAATCGAAGCTCTTCCCGCGGAATCGGACGGAAGCGAGCTACAGACAGCCGAGAATTAGAGGGCGAATCTGCCTTTTCAATGTGCGGCCGCCGAAGAATTGTAATTCTCAAGGAGAGGATGAGTGCAACGATGAGGCTTATGGGAGTTGAAAAGAAGTGGAAACAGAGAGTCTTCCAGCTCGGCAGTTTTTCGATGATGGCTACAGCAGATATTGCCTCCCGAGAGACTTGAGTCAGTAGGAGCACAGCAGGGCTCAATCCCACCAGGAACAGAATGGAAGCTTTGAATAAATCCCGTGGGTGATGTTTGTATGCTTCATTCTCCGTCAGGACGACGAGGATAGGAAATAAAAGGGCGATAAAAGTCGGGTGGCAGTAGAGAGCACATAGCGTTGTAAGGACAGCGCCGTACAAACCGGCTGTATGACCTCGTCGTGTCCATGACTGAAGGCATGAAATGGCTAGGGTAGAAAAAAACAATCCGAGAGCGTACGGCCTCGCCACCGTCGCGGCAAATATCATCGAGGGCATTAGCGCGAGCAGAACAGCCGCGAGCAACGGCGAGACTACATTGCGATCGCGACCAATAAGGATTAGCAGCCCGCACGTAGCGACCGCGGCGAGAATTGACGGCATGCGCAAAGCGATCTCGCTGGTGCCGAACACCGAAGTCCACAAAGCGAGCAAGGCGGTGTAGAACCATGATTGTCCTGTTATAGAGAGAGCTCGCCGTACCCCTTCAGCAAGACCATCTTCGACTGACCAGAAACTTGCTGCTTCGTCCACAAAAAGCGAGTCACTTATGCGTGGTAACCAGGAGAGAGTAGGTACAATCACCAAGAAGATGAATGGCAGAGCCTGCTTCTCAGGGAAATCACCGAATCGACGGGCTGCCTGGCGTTTGAGAAGAAGGGGCAGGTCCATAGAAGCGAGAATCGGTAAAAGTGTCGGTTCTGTATCAGAGGTTCGCTGTAAAGAGGGATCAATACCACAGGCACGTTGTTCGATGTAACTCCCATGTAATACACGCCTGACATCTTTTTTGCCCAACCAAGCAACTTTTTCACAAAAAGAGCGAAATCTTCTTCACATGCCTTTTTAAGGACAAGGAGGAGCCGTGGGGATGGATGCAGGGATTCGACTGGCTGCCGCAGCGCAACGTGGGGTCGGAGAGGTGGCAGGACAGGGGCTTCAGGCCAGCAATACAAATGGACTCGAACGCACTTCGTGGGGAGATATAGCGAACCGTGTTGGACAGCACCTCAATGCAGCGAGCTCTCGAAGTGTTCAACCGGAGATGCGAGCTCAACAGCTTGGCGAGCTTTTGCGGCTCCAGGTTGATGTCAGCCGTTACCATCTCAAGGTAGAGATGCTCTCGAAGGTGGCAGAGAGTGCCGTCGCATCCCTGCGAAAGCTTCAACAGCCGCAATAGAGGAGAGAGATGCTTTCGCGAGATACCCTTCGCTACAAAGAAGTTCAAACTGATATCGCGTACCGCCGAGAGGTGGGAAACCTCACTAGTGTTCGCCGGAGTGAAGAGCGTGCGAGCGAAGCTGTGCGAGCACGCGAGCAGATTTTCTGGAAGGAGGTCTCTCGACTCTCTTCTGCTCCCCTTTCCAGCGGTAGGCATGTGAAGGGAGCCGTCGCACGACCCCTGGAGCGGTTGATCTCAGCTCATGCGAAGCTTCTAGACGCCAAGCGTGAGCACGCGGGCGCAGTCGGAGAGGTGCAAGCGGGGGTGGCGAGGGTGGAGCAATCAGATGCGATGCGCAACAAGGTTCGAGATCTCCATCAGGTACTCAAGCAGAGGTGCGCAGCGCTCCTTACGGCGAGACGGGAGGAGGAGCTTGCGGAGCTGGTGGCGAAGATGCCGCAGATGCAGCATGGCAGTGTTGCTCGCCGTCATCTGCAAGGAGTGGAGGCCGACCCCTCTTCGTCCATGACTACCGGTGCGAGATCTCCCGCAGCAGCTGGCGAGAGGCCGCCACAAAGCCTCGCTAAGATTGAGGTCAATCTCCATCCGGTGGTCGTCGACAAGACTCCAGCGACGATCGCGAGCACACCTGTTATCGGACCTAGCGCTAGCGTGTGCGGCGGGGTTCCTAGCGTTCAATCCGTGGAGATTCAGCGTCTCGATGATGGCCCACATCTCAAAATTCAGTGTGCTCTTGCAAACGGCAGCCCCGTGACGCTCTCTCTTACTCGACATGGATCCGGAGCCGTGTCTGCTGTCGTCGAGTCGCCTAACGTCTGTGTGACGGCGCAGCTCTCTCGAGAGCGCGCCAACTTCCTTGCGAAGCTCAGTTCACTTGGAGTGCCTGTGCGCGGGCTGGAGGTACGTAGGGGCGGCGACGCCTCCATAGACGGTGGACGTCAGTTGCGACGTCCCCGGTGGGTAGAGGAGGGTGAGGATGAAAACAGCATCGCCTGAGACACTGCTTTTAATATCTGTAGTTGTTGCGGTGGTGCCTCTGATCCTGGCAGTCGGCACATGTTATCTCAAGTTTTCGATCGTGTTGGGGTTATTGCGAAGCGGTTTCGGCACGCAGCAGGCGCCGAGCAATTCCTTAGTGATGGCGTTGTCGATAGTTCTCTCCCTCGTGGTAATGGAGCCGGTGCTGCGTGAGACCGGAGAGCGTCTCTCTAGTGTCGAGTTGACCAAGGTAGGATCGTCATCCGTGATCGAAGGGAGTAAGCGTCTCTTGGTGGCGATTGAGCCGTGGCGAGACTTTCTACTCAAGCATTCCTCGGAACGGGAGCTCGAGACCTTTCGGCGGCTCGCCTCCGGCGCGGAGGAGGGAGCCGAGAAGGTTGAAAAAAATGAGTCGCCGTCCCTGGCCGTTGCCCTCGGAGCATTCGTGTTGAGCGAAATCAAGAAGGGGTTTGTGATTGCGTTCTTCCTGCTCGTCCCGTTTTTTGTGATCGATGTGGTGGTCTCGAATCTTTTGGTAAGTTTGGGGCTCACGATGCTCAGCCCGGTAGTCGTGACGCTTCCCCTTAAGCTTTTGCTGTTCATCTCAAGTGACGGCTGGCTACTCCTGGCCCAGAGCCTGGTTCAATCGTATCAGTGAGGGAAACATATGTATCACCTGTGTCTCGATGCGCTCATGTTGATCGTAGTGCTGTCCGCAATACCTATGACCGCTGTCGGCGCGGCGGCGGGATTCGTGGGGCTCTTACAGGCGGTCACGCAGGTACAGGAGCAGAGCCTTTCACACCTCGCGAGATGCATGGCTTTTGGACTAGTGGTGGTGGTAGGCGGCGCGCTTGCCGGGGCTGAGGTCCAAGCGCTCTTTGTGCGGGTGCTGGGAGCGATAGCCGTTATCGGGAAGGGGTGAGATGCAGCTCGCAGATTGTTCGCCCCTCGCGGTTGCAGTGGTGTCCGTTCGTTCATTCGCGATGACTGTGTCGCTCCCTCTCGGGGAGTCCTTGGGGTTTTTGTCGAAACTAATGCTGGCCGTGGGTGTCTCCCTGGCGATAGTACCCCTGGTCACAGTACCCGCCGAGGTGTCGGTGTGGCTGATGGTGAGCGAGTTTGTGTTAGGACTCCTCTTGGGTGCGCCGTTTCGGGTGCTGGTGGACCTAAGTGAAGCATTCGGAGAGTTGATCGACACCTCGCGCGGCCAAACGATTGCGGCAGTGAACGATCCCCTGAACGGGCATGCGGTTTCGGACCTTGCCACTTTGTGCAAGATAGCAGCTACCGCCGTCGCCATAAATCTCGGTGCACTGGAAATCTGTGTTGAATCTTTACGAGAGAGCTATCGCACGGCTCCTATCGGAGTGGCGACTGACCTCGAGTTGATCTCTCGAGGCCTGCTGTTGAGTGGTTCTCACCTCCTCGGCTCTATGCTCGTCGCGTGTTCCTTGTGGCTTGTCTCGTTCTTGCTGATCGACTTCGTAGCGTGCTTTGCGGCGCGAGTGTCGAGAGGGTTGTCATTCACATGTTTGGGAGCGCTGCTCAAAATGCTCGTTACCTGTGTCCTTCTCGGTGTTCTGGTGGTGTCGAGCGAGCGAGGCGGAGAGCTCTGGTTGGCAGACCGGTTGCGGCTCTTTTTGAGGTGTGGGGTAGCTTGGATCGATGCGTAGACTCCATGTCAGGCGGGAGCGCCTAGAAATCAAGAATGGAACGCCAAGGAACTTGGGGGATCGCGAAGTTCGTTGTCAGATAAAAATACGGATTGAGCGAGGCGCTAGATCCGCCTCAAAAGAACAGAAACCGACCGTTCGAGAGAGGGATCATGACAGGCAAGCGTTTCCCGGCATCTGCTAAAAAGCTCAAAAAGTTGAGAAAAGATGGACAGATTCCCACGAGTCGGGCGGTCAGCAATTTCGCATCGCTTTTTGGCGCAATCAGCGCTCTTTGGCTACGTGATAGTTGGGTCAGAATAGGAACCTTGGTACAATGGTCGAGCCGGGATGGAGACATGCCGGAGCGCGAATTGTGGGATGCTCTCGGTGTGTCTTTCTCAATCGTCATGTGGGTAATGGGATCTGCTGCTCTTGGGGCGCTCGTAGTGACGATGTGGCAGAGTGGCGGACTGGGATCACTCTCGAGCC
>JBILFA010000137.1:0-8988 GCA_044351795.1 Bdellovibrionota bacterium
TCTGCAATAGTGGTGCCGGTAACCGTCAGTTGGATCGGCTTGAATGTGCCTTGGATACTTCAGTTGTCTTTCATTCCTACTCCCCTCGATAATACTAAGAAAAAAGAGGCAATCCTTGTTCCCCCTGAAAAATCTGACCCCGACAATCAATCTGAAAGTCTGAGGTTCCCCTCTTTGGTAAGGGAATCCATCGGTGGCGAACTTGTTTCTATGACCTCGGAACTTCATTACGTCAAAGTGAGAACCACCGTCGGCAGTGGCTTACTGCTTTACAATCTTAGAGATGCGATATCGGAACTGAATCCTGATAGCGGAATTCAGATACATCGCTCTCACTGGGTGGCACGATCACAGATAACCAAACTTAAAAAAATTAAAGAGGGTTATGTTTGCGAATTATCGTCGGGGGATGTGTTTCCAGTGAGCAGGCGTAGAATTTCTGAAGTTCGGGAGAAGATTGGAAAGGTTTCTAATGGTTAGATGATTGATCCGCAGCCACCTCAGCATCGACATTTTCTTCCACTTTAGCAACCGCCTGAAACGCCTTCCTCTTAATCTTAGAAGCCTGCAATCTCGCCGTCAGCCGTGAATAAGTCTTCTGAAGCATCTGAGCTAACACGCCCAGAATAAATGTGTGATCGTGTACTTCACGCCGACCTATTCATCCACCGATTAATCTTAACATCCATCAAGTGCGAAAAATCCAGATGATATGTAATGTGCTCCACTGCTTGATGAAGGGACTTAATGCTGATCGTATGGGCATAGGTCCTCATCGTCTCTGATTGGCCTTTTTCGTGCCCAAGAAGCTGATTTATCACTCGCTCGTGAAGGAGTGGATCGGTCTTTGCTGCCAAAACTGTGCTTACGGTGTGCCTGAAAGAATGAAATCCCTTTAGTTCCCGTCTTGGATCTCGTGGTTCAACACCACATCTTACTTGATAATCACAGAACCACTTTGAAGCACTGCCACCGTATCCATCACGGTGT
The DNA here is from genome assembly GCA_044351795.1 of Bdellovibrionota bacterium. Taxonomy (GTDB): domain Bacteria; phylum Bdellovibrionota_C; class UBA2361; order UBA2361; family OMII01; genus OMII01. The sequence goes on from JBILFA010000137.1 coordinate 991, forward strand.
TTTTTTAGTTGAGGAAATAATCTGGTTTCTCCCTGCTTCTTTTGGTTGGCAACAAAGTTTAGAAACCCTAACTCGATCAACTTGCTGTGGATGGGCACATCTCTGATGCTAGTGCGATTTTTCACACGCTTGTCATCACCATCACGAATAAGAATAACCCAAATATTATGTCGCCTCAGAATATCGGCGCTATGAAGTTGACAAAGTTCGTTAAGCCTCGCCCCAGTGAACATTCCAAGAAGTGGAAGCCAAAAATGATGTGGATGCTTATGAAGCCCTTTCAAATATTCCTCTGATTTGATCAACGACCTTAGCTCCCGTTGGCTAAATGGGGTTCGTGTCTTTTTCTCCCGCTCTGGAAGCTTATAGGTAAGAACGCTGCCAATCTCAGTGGTCATAAAGCCGTTCAGCCGAGCCCAGTTGAAGAATGTTTTTCCTCTTGAGAGATACTTCAGCGCATTGCGACCACTAAGTCGATCCTCTTGTGGAATATCCATCGCTATCAACTCAGCAACGGACTTGTCACGATATTGTGGCATCTTTGATCTATTCTTCGGCAAAGATAGAACCACCTCTTTGTATCGCCGCATGTCCTCAAGTGTAAGAGAACCTATCTGCTTATCTCCCAGAGCATCAACGATCAGATCGAGCAGAAATCTGTTCTCGAACTCGGTCTTTGGCCTCCAGTGAACACGAGATTCCAAGCAGTATTTTTCTATCACTTCAGAGATGCGTATTGCGGCCAATCCAGATAACTGAAGTTTTCGTTCATTTCTTTTACGTGATGGCTTGGTTAGATCCATCACTTCAAGAGGTGCTTCAAGCTTATTGGTTGCTTCAGCAAGTAGACGAGCAAAGAAATCCTGGCGTTGTTCTCGTTCCAACTCATCACGCTTCATCAGTTCGGTGATGGTACGTTTCAGCCACTCTATTGGATTGTCTTGTTGCTCCTGCTTCATACCGTATTCAGTGATTAACGCCTCTGTACTGACCAGAAGCCGCCTCGCTCGTTCAAGTGCGAGGCTACGAAGATTGGTTCCAAGCGATCTTCTGATCTCAAAGCGTCTATCGGAATAACCAGTGAAAATCTTTGGTACTAAGTAGCGGAAGTAATACGTTCCAAAGCGGTTTTTGAATAAGAATGATGGGGTGCGAATGGTCACAGGGATGCTCTCCTAAAGTGCTTAAAACACCTTAGGAGAGAGATTTTGAGGTCGGTCAGTGTCTCAGGGGGTGTACCACTTGGTGTACCACCTGAACGAACCCAGAACTTTCATTTAGCTAACCCATTGAATAGATTAGCTAAAATACACCAAATGGTGGAGGTGGGGGGAATCGAACCCCCGTCCGAGAAGCCGCGAAGTAAATCCTCTACACGTTTAGTGCATTGAAAATTTCATCAGGGTTGCCTCAACGCACACAACCATCCCCTGACTAGCTCCTGTTTGATTTCGGAACAACACCGCAGCGCGTGCTATTCCAGAGCCCGAGAAAGTTAAGCTTTTAGGAGATTACGGGCGCGTCCCCTATCAGCCGACCCGGCGCTTGTGGCGGCAGGTCTAGTACGGGCTACTTACGCCGCGAGGCGTTGAGGAGCACCGTAAGCTACGACATCGTCGTTTGCATTTATTGTTTTCCGCTTTTTTACCAGGCCAGCGGACCCTGGACGTGCAAACTTACCCTTTATGAATCCCGTCGAAACCTGGGCACCCCCTTATGACTAGGATCTAACAACTCCTAGTATAAGCCTTTCCAAGTAGAATTTCCATTTTTAGATCTGCCTGTGAGCGAACGGAGGGGGAAAATCTTACCTTTTCATCGACATGGCGCGGGCGATCTCTCTCTGCCCCTCTCGCTTCTTGATGTCTTGTCGCTTATCGGGCGCAGCTTTTCCTTTCGCTAAGCCGATCTCTACCTTAGCTCTGCCATTCTTGAGGTGGATATCTACGGGGACTATCGTCATCCCTTTTGTCTCGAGCTCTCGGATAAGCTTGGCAATCTCGCGTTTGTGCATGAGGAGCTTGCGAGGACGCCTGGGATCGTACTCCGGATCGCTACTGTGCGAGTACGGTCGAATGTATGCGTTCAACAACACGAGCTCGTCACGATCCGGGCGCACATAGGCCTCAGTTATCGTTATCTCACCAGTGCGGATAGATTTAATCTCCGCGCCGGTCAGGACGATCCCTGCTTCGAAGGTCTCGATAATATGATAATCGAAGCGGGCCTTACGGTTAGCCGCAACGACCTTCACCCCTTCTGCCATGACTCGTAATCCGTACTTTTATTCTACGCGGTCTTATCGAATCGATTGACCGATCCTCGGCTACGCACATCCGCACCGAACCGCTCGGCTGCTTGTATCACGCTTTCACCCAATTGGGCATACTGCTGTACAAACGGCGGACAGAGATCATGGGTCAGCCCTAACAGGTCGTAACTGACCAAGATCTCTCCATCGCACGCGCCACCCGCCGCTATCCCTATTGTTGGGATGTTGAGCTTTGTGGTGATTTCGAGCGCAAGCTCCGCTGGAACCCCCTCGAGCACGACACTAAAGGCTCCTGCGGCTTCTACCGCAAGCGCATCGTCGACGATCTGCTCCCAGGAACCTGCGGCACGTTGCTCCCCCTGACGGTGAGCTTTACCCTGCGTCTTAAAGCCTCCCATGCGGTGAATAGATTGCGGGGTCATGCCGATGTGGGCCATGACCGGGATATCCAGCTCCACGAGTCGACGAATCGTATCAGCCACTGCTACGCCGCCCTCGAGTTTGACGGCTGCAGCGCCCGCCTCTTTCAGCAAGCGCCCCGCCGACTCTATCGCTCGCTCGAGCGATGTTTGGTAGGAGAGAAAGGGCATGTCAGCCACTACCAGCGCGCGCTCTACAGCACGAGTGACACAACGAGTGTGGTATATCATCTGCTCAAGGGTCACGGGGAGCGTGGTTTTCTCTCCCTGCACGACCATCCCGAGTGAGTCTCCCACTAAAAGGATATCGACCCCTGCTCTATCAAGGAGCCTTGCGATCGTGAAATCGTAGGCCGTGAGCGCAACGAGCGGAACATCTGAACTCCGCTGTGAAGGCTTACAGGCTCTAATACGAGGGACAGTAATCTTAGGGGGTAACACCGGTTCTGCCATATGAGAAGATCTCATACCGCACAACAAGGGCTTAATCTACATGAGCTGCTTTGTAGGTCGTTGCGGACAAGGCTCTAGCCCTCTTCGCCCTCACCCGGCTTGTTTGATCGAACTACTTTCTTGAGGTTTGAGGAGGTATAAGTTCGTGGGCGTGAGCTCAAGTCCACCTTCTTCTCAATTGCCGGGGCCGCAAAGAGAGTGGTCGGACTACCCCGGGCAAAGAACTTTTTCTTCACTGACTCCTGTTCTGAATTAGCAGTGTTCGGGGCTTCCGCTATGGGAGGCTGAGAATCATGTGCCTCTTGTTGGGTCGGCTGCTCTGTGGGGATCATAGTCTTTAATCCGTCGTCGGGTGCCGAGCTCCACTTAGAGAGCGCTCCGGGATTGTTGAGGAGCTCTATCTGGCTGGGCGTGAGGATCACCCAGTGAGAGGTGCCAGGGTCGATCTCTATACTCGTGCCCTTCGGTAGCACCAGCGATAAATCGGCCCCATTAATCGGCATAGGGTAGGCTGGAATGGAGAGCTGTTCGCACCACTTACGGAGCAATTCCTCAGAAGAGAACAGGTAGGCACTCGAGCACCCTTGGCTTGACGCGATACGCACTTTGACGGTCACTGCCGTCTCGTCACCCGAAACATCACCTTCGGCTACAAGGAAGAGAGTAGAGTGCGAAAGAATCGAGAGAACCCGTGACTCCGCCTGTGGGGCCCCGCCCTTCAACCGCGCCAACTCCGCTATAAGAGCTTCAGTTTCCATGCCTTTACAGGTGCTACGTGCTATAAAACCTTACTGCATGGGGGATCTTCCTAGAAATTTCCCCCTGTCTCTTAGATTACTTCAGCCAGGTTCTTCGATGCGCTCAAAAGAGAAAACTTTGCTCCTCAGTAGCCTCGCAGAGCTCTATCCTGATCCTCACTCCGAACTCGACTTCTCAAATGAGTATCAACTCCTCGTCGCTGTTGTGCTGTCGGCCCAATGCACGGACAAAAAGGTGAACGAGGTTACACCCACTTTGTTCAAGCGATATCGAGACTTTAAGGCCCTTTCGAAGGCCGCTCTCGAGGATGTCGAACGCATCATTCGACCCATCAATTATTTTAAAACAAAGTCCAAAAACATCATCGAGGCGGCTAAGCAGATCGTCCATGACCATGGCTCGTTCGTACCTAAAACACGCGAAGAGCTCACCGCTCTACCCGGAGTTGGTAGAAAGACCGCAAACGTCGTCTTGGGCGAACTCGGGATTGAACCGTCATTTCCGGTCGATACCCATGTATTCCGAGTGGCACATCGACTCGGTCTTACCGAGGGGAGAACCCCTGATGCTGTGGAAGCGGATCTGAAGCGGCAATTTCCTCCCTCTGAATGGCGCAACTTACACCACCGCTTTATCTTTCACGGACGACGGATCTGTAAGGCTCGCACTCCCGAGTGCGGGGTGTGCCCGCTGGCGAGGATCTGTCCTTCGGCTCTCGTTAATCCGGCAGTAGCTCGCAAAAAAGGCTAACACATCCCTTGTTTCAATCCGATGCATCACGGGCAGTAGACGGTCAGGTAAACGCATATACCCACCCCTGCGCGGATGTGATAACCATGGAGACTCCTGGCTACTTACCAATCGTTAGAGACAGCTACCTCAGGTGCCGAGTGTCTCATGTCTGACACATCACTGCCCACATCGCCCCTTGTACATAGGTTCACCCTGATTTCACTTGTTGGAGTGGTGGCGATAATCGCCGGTATCGGCCTTAGATATGCCGCAACAACGGGCGAACTTTGGCTCGATGAACTGTGGTCGCTTCTCAAGGTTTCAGACTTGGCGAGCCCCGTCGATATCGTGACGAGGGTAAGGCACGACAACAACCACATCTTGAATAGCTTGTGGATGTGGATGTGGGGCGCGACGCAGCCCGCTGTCGTCTACAGGATACCAGCTCTCATCTGCAGCGTTGTGCTCCTCATAGTGCTCGTTGTTCGAAAGCCTACGAAAGAATCCCCTGCCTCAGTGATGACACTGTGGCTGGCGCTCGTTGCGTTCTCTTATCCCCTAACGCTCTATGGCACCGAGGCTCGTGGGTACGCTTTGGCGCTTTTGTGCGCAGCTCTGGCGTACCTATCCCTTATTAGTCTCCTGGCGAATCCGTTGAACCGAGGAGCGATCCTGATGTTCTCTGTATCCGGAGTGGTCGGTTGCCTCTCCCACGCCATCTACGCACTCTTCCTTGCGCCTGCAGTTACCTGGCTTTTATGGAGGCTCTTTGTCTCGCACCTCAAAGACAACTCCCGAGCAATTCTATGGTACGGAATAGTACCTCCCATCAGCGTAGCCTGTCTTTTAACCCTCACTTTTTATCGTGGTATGAAGATCGGAGGTGCGCCGCTGCTTCCCTATCTCGAAGTCGCGGCTTCAACGGTCAGTGTCTCGTTTGGGGGAGAGGCGCTTTCGTCAGTCAATGCGAACGTTACGGGATGGTGCCTCTTCCTCGGGATTTTCGTGAGTATCGCATGCCTTATCGAACTCGTGGCGTGGATACGAAGCGGTTCTCCTGTCGCCGTTCTCGTCGGTCTCATCCTCGGCACCCCCGTGATTGCAGTCGCTGTTATCCAGCCTCACTTTATCCTTCCCCGGTATTTCATCATTCAGATCTTTTTTGCGTACCTTTTAGCGGCTCGTTTTCTAGAGCGCCTCGCGCGCCAGAGCAGATTTGGGACGCTGGTGGCGACGACACTCGTGCTGGCCTTTGCGACCGCTCACATCAGGCATAGCGTCAGCCTTGCGACGCTTGGGCGTTCAAATTTCGTGAAAATCTTCGAAACACTCGCCTCTCAAACGCCAAGCTCCGAGCTTACCATCGGAGGAGATCAGGATTTTCAAAATGGGCTGCGTCTTTCGTACGCTCGGAAGGTAGCTCCCAGCACCTCTACACTCAGATACGTTCCCGGCTATCTGACCGCCGGTTCTCCACCTCGCTTCGTCATCCGGGAATCACTCGATGCCTACGAGGAACTCCCGAATGAGTGGCAGTCACCTCAAGGCGCGTCGTATCGAGAGATGCAAAGATACCCTGCCCCGCAATTGAATGGCTCCCACGTCGCCGTTTACGAAATAAGCGAATAACGCTCCGTTAGTCTTCGCGCCTTTCCTGGACGGATAGTCGACCTGATGTAGCACTCTAGCGGTCGCAAGTCCTGCTCCTATTCCTCATCTTCATCCTGATCATCATCATGCACCTGCACCGGGTTCCTCATTCTCATCGGGTTGCCTCGATGAAAATGCGGTGAAGCTTCGTGATGATGACGAGGAAACCGGTGCAGGTGCAGGACCATGAGAAGGATAAGGAGGAGGAGGAGGAGATTTCCCTACTACATCGGGCGAGGCTCGCTAGCTCGCCTCGCTTATGGATCATCGGGAGTTCTCTAATCTTCCACCCCTTTCTTCCTAATTCCTACGGAATTAGGAAGAATGCGCCCGGAGAGGATCGAACTCCCCATCTCTACTTCTTCCGCTCCTGCTATTCCCCGCCCCTAGGGCGGGGGCAGTATCGGGCGAGGCTCGCTAGCTCGCCTCGCTTATGGATCATCGCGAGTTCTCTAATCTTCCACCCCTTTCTTCCTAATTCCTACGGAATTAGGAAGAATGCGCCCGGAGAGGATCGAACTCCCGACCCCAAGTTTAGGAAACTTGTGCTCTATCCAACTGAGCTACGAGCGCGTCTGACGATTTGGAAAGCATACCAAAAACCGCCACTAACGCCAATCCTACTCTACTCCTCCCCAACCGCGCGCTTGGGAGAGAGAGAACTGTCGGCTACAAGAACCGTGAGAGCCCACTCGTCGAGATCTTCGAGTTCCTCTTCATTCTCGAACTCAAAGTGCTCACCGTCCGGCCAGACCCCTACTCCCTTGTATCCCGAATCGGTACGTTCGATCGATATGACGCGAGCATCCTCTCCAAATCCGAGCGAACCGAGTAAGATATCCTCTGCTCGAACGCGGGGAGAGAGATCGTCTCCGTCCTTCTTCATTATTTGTAGGCGCCGAACACCAGAGACGCGTTCGTACCACCGAATCCGAAGCTATTCGACATCGCAACCTTTATCTCTTGGTGACGTGCCTTGTGCGGCACGTAATCGAGATCGCACCCCTCGTCGGGATTGTCGAGATTGATCGTCGGAGGAGCCACACCATCCTTGATAGCGAGCACGGAGAATGCAGCCTCGATAGCTCCGGCTGCACCGAGCAGATGCCCAGTCATCGACTTAGTCGAGCTGACGAGCAACCCACCCTTCGCCCAGTCACCGAAAACCGTCTTGATTGCGGCCGTTTCCGAGATATCATTCGCCGGTGTCGATGTTCCGTGCGCGTTAAGATAGCTCACCTCGTTGGGCTGAAGACCCGCCCACTTGAGCGCATTACGCATACAGTTGACTGCACCCTCTCCATCTGCGCAGGGCGCTGTCATATGGTGAGCATCGCAGGAGAAACCATACCCGAGTACCTCAGCGTAAATCGGAGCTCCGCGCTTGAGCGCGCTCTCGAGAGCCTCGACGATGAGGATCGAGCAACCCTCTCCCAGAACGAATCCATCGCGGTCCTTGTCGAACGGACGGGACGCTTTTTGCGGCTCATCATTACGGGTCGAGAGCGCCTTGAGGGCACAAAAGCCTCCGATACCGATCGGAGTCACTGCGCTCTCTGATCCACCAGTGACAACGACATCTTGCAAACCATCTGCAACCATACGGAAAGCCTCTCCGATGGCGTGAGTAGAGGATGTACAGGCACTGGTCAACGTGTAGTTCACACCTTTGAGTCCGTACTTGATACCAACATTACCCGGTCCGAGGTTGCT
>JBILFA010000041.1:0-25998 GCA_044351795.1 Bdellovibrionota bacterium
ATCTGATACAGCTCAGTGAAGAGCGCAAAGGGATTGAGATCAAGCATGAAACGAAATCGCGCAGGGACCGCCGAGGGGGGATAGACGATTGGGCACAGAAAGAAGAGAAACGTCAGGACGTTTCCAACCAAATGCTGAACATCTCGGTAAAAAACATTGAGCGCGCTCAACGCAAGCACGAGTCCGTCTAGAAACACTGCCTGCACGATTACGACCGGCGGTATCATCAACCAGGTCCATGTAACCGGAACCGACGATGCAAACATAAAAAGCGTCAGCATCGGGAGAGCCAACAAGAAGTGCACCATGGATGAAGTCACACTGACAAAAGGCAGAATATGCGCTGGAAACATCGACTTGGTTATCAGGTGCCCACTCGATACGAGCGAAGCCGTGCCCTCACCCAGCGCGCTACTACTCCAAATCCAGGGGAGAAGCCCTGCAAAGACCATCAGGTGATAGCGTGGTCCACCATCAAAGCGCATGTAGTAACTGAAAACTAAGGTATACACCGCCATCAGGCACAGCGGGTTCATGAAGGACCACAGGAACCCCAGCGCCGATCCACGATAACGGGTGGCAACGTGTCGGCGCACAAGCGCGTCTATGAGGGCTCTAGAACGCCACAACTCAGATACTACCCCGAGCATGAACACTCCTCTCCGTTAAGTAGCCAGCGGTGAGGCGGAGACACGATCCCTGCCCGACTCGTATCCGAGCGAGCCGAAAAGTTAAGGGTATCTTTGTGAAAATCGAAGGGGTACCCATCGTCGCGGTGCACCGCGACATCGAGGGAGTACGCGCCGTCCACTAGCCCCACACGCTCCACCACACACTCGACAGTCCCTGACGAAATCAAACGCGGCAGGGTGATACGTTCGATGAGGGTGTTGGTTCCGAAAACGACCAAACCATCGGCGCGGTTTATACCCACACCGAAAACAATCTCTTCTTGCGGCGTATGAACATTGTAGGAGATTCGAATACGCATTGAGTCATCGGGATGGAAAACACGCTTCGGGGTTCCCTCATTGCCGCAGATCTCCACACTTACAATCTCCACCTCCCGGCTACCCCAGCGAGCCGGTTGCGTTGCTTCTGATGGGGAAGCGGAATGAGAGGGCGCAACCGACGCATCGAGTGACACCTCTTCTCTCAATATCTCCGCCTCTTCACCCCGCTCTATGAACTGCCGGTACGCGTCTATTACTCGACGTGGATGACCACGATCTTTGACCTCACCGTTGTTGAGCCACACCACTTCATCGCACCAGCGCTCGACCGCGTCGAGGTCGTGTGTAACCAGCACAAGGGTCTTTCCTTGCTTACGCAGCTCTGCGATCCGATCCTTACACTTTGCCACGAATCCGGCATCACCTACCGCAAGCACTTCGTCCACGAGCAAGATGTCGGGGTCGGTGTGAATTGCGATGCTGAATCCGAGGCGCATGAACATGCCGGATGAGTAGGTTCGAACAGGATCGTCTATGACGTGCTCCAGCTCAGCAAATCGCACGATTTCATCGAAGCGTCGAAGGATCTCGTCACGGCTCAGCCCGTGCATGACCCCGGCCAACATGAGGTTCTCTCTACCGGTAAAATCGGGGTGAAACCCTGCCCCAAGCTCTATTAAGGCTGAAACCCGACCGTGAACGGCGAGACTGCCGCGGTCGGGTTTGTAAATCCCGGTGATAAGCTTGAGAAATGTCGACTTGCCCGAACCATTACGACCGATCAAACCGACGGATGCGCCCTTAGGGATCCTCAAGGTGAGGTCCTTTATAGCGTGCGTTATGTTCTCCGGGCCCGCTCCCGACATTGATCCAGCACGCTGAAACAATCCGAGCAGTGATGACTTGAGGGTTGTATAGCCCTTGCGCCCCCGCGTATGGCGACGAAAGCTCTTGCTGAGCCCGACGATATCCACAACGTAACTCGGGGTGGGCGCCTGCTGAGTGCTCCTAACCTTCTCGGATATGCGTGCTGAAGAGTCCTGCATCTTGCCTACGATGGTTTTACCCCGTACACGCCTGGTAGATTGCGCCATCGCTCCTTATCTTCGAGTCCGTAGCCGACAAACCACTCCTTGCCGGGATACTCGTACCCTACCCAACACGGGACAAAGGTTGGAATACTAAGCAGGCGGCGCACGAGCACCACCGAGCGAACCTCGCGTGCTCCACGGTCCATGAGCGATCGCTCGAGCTCCTCCAAGGTCCGTCCGGAATCACACACATCATCCGTGACCAGAACCACGCGCCCTCTCACATCCAATCCATCGGCAACGATCGATACGGATGCATGTTTAACTCCTAACGCAGAGTTGTCGTAGGCGCTCGCCCGAATCGGAGCGACCTCTACTGAGGTGTCAATCGCCCGTGTGAGGTCGCTGAAAAAGTAGATAGCTCCACGCAAAACAGGGATGGCGACGACATCCTTTCCCGTCTGATCTCGCACAGACCGGCACCAGCGGCTAATCTCTCCTCCAAGCTCCCTGACTCGAGCGGCGATCGCCTCTGCCGAGTAAAGTAGCTTAAAAGTCTCTGGAACTTGGTGATAAGAGCCGCTATCGTTTGAATACGACACAACACATGTCCTTCTAAGAAGATGAAACGTGTATACACGAGAGAGTCTATGGTCGCGGCGAACTATACTTGGTTTCAACTAAAAGATGCAATCGTGACAACCGCTTGCACAGTGTTTTGTGCTTTGACCCTGGTGGCCTGTGAGAACTCGACCCAGCAAGCTGGACAGCCGACTCCCGTACCAGATGGCGCGTCCGGCTATTCCCTTGATTCAGTTCTTGATTCTCTCGGTACGAGTATCCGGGGAGCCTCGACCAACGTGGGTCCCCAAGCCGAAGCTCTTCAAACTCGCACAAAGGAGGAATGGAGTAAGCTGTTTCGGTGGGAATACCGTGTCGTAGATGTACCGGCCGATCTAAGCGCGCCGGATTTCGAAACTAAGCTGGCCGAACTGGGGCAAGAGGGCTGGGAGGTTTTCAGCATCATCACCCGTACGGACCAAATGCGTATATCATGTAAAAGACGACCGCCAAGTGCATTGGCGTACTTAAAGTATGTTCCAGGGCTGTAAGGCTGTGCATTTTCTTACCCGGATAGTGCTCGCGTTTCTTGTAGCGACTTTGTTTGCTTGTGGTCCCTCACGCCCTCCTATTCCCCCGGGCGAGATACCAAACGCAACGTATCTCTCACCTGAAGACGAGCAGTATGGTCAACAGGTTCTGTCCCAACTAGCCCAACAGTATCCCGTCGTACGCAACGACGCAGACGTCAACCTAGCTCGCGACGTTGTGATGAAGCTGGCCCGCGCTGCGCACGCCGATCAGGAACCGTGGCACGTGTATGTTTTGCAAGGAGACAACGTCGTCAACGCCGCCGCGACTCGTGGAAACCATGTGTTCGTCTGGACCGGTATGCTGCGAGCGGCTCGGAGCGAGGCCGAACTCGCAACGGTGCTTGCACATGAGTTGGGGCATGTGTTGGCCGGACACACGCAACCGACCGCAGCGGAAGAAGCTAGCCAGATCATCGCTCAGGTGAGTGGACAGATCGCCAGCTCCTCGATACAGGGCCAGTATGGAGCGTTGGCAGGGATCGCAGGTATACTGGTTTCTGAAGCGGTCAAAGCGCTTGCGGTCAACCCGGAATCCCAGCGTCAGGAGCTCGAAGCAGATCATATCGGGTTTTTCCTGATGTCGGATGCAGGTTACGACCCGAGTGACGCGCTTTCAATCTGGCAGCGAATGGCTGATGACCCCCGCACGTCAAGCGCTGGTGCCCTGCAGTTTCTCTCGACGCACCCCCCAACCGTTGAGCGCCTTACTGCGCTCAAAGCGCTCCTACCACAAGCAGAGGCGAGATACCGATCTGCGCGGGGAGAGAAACGGCCTGCGGCAGCGGAAGGGTGGAAGAACGAGGGCATAAACGAACCGGACTCCTTCGTAATCGGTCGAGACGATCACCTCCCCCCTCCACCACCTCGCGAGCCGAGCTCGCGACGGTCTGTGCGCGGTAACAAATGGTTCGTCGTCGAACCTTCGGCAGTTATTCGAGCAGCGCCCCGCGAAGAAAGCGAGCGCATCGCCCATGTCCGTCGGGGTGAGATCTTAGTTGTTGAGGGTAGAGTTGGTCGCTGGTACGAGGTCGTGGCGCCAGCTCGAGGATACATTGAAGGAGTTAATATATCACCACGATAGGGAGCTATAGCTCGAGATAACTTCAGTCGCTAGCGTCATATCTCTCGCATTTGTAAATAGGCCGCAAACTTGCGCTCAAGTTTACTACAAAACAACCGATAGCTAGCCTTAGGGAAGAAGTTTTCCCTCTACAAGGATGTAGAAGCAGTATGGATATCAAGGATGTATCTGAATCTCCATTGGTTGGATCCGATCGTAGTCGGCCCCCCGGGCGCACCCCCACCGAGATCACCCCCTCACCTCCCTCTGACCTCGATGCAGTTCAGTACGATGCAACACGTCGTGTTGCGCCAACGCGCGCCCCGCTCGAAATGCGCAAACTCAACGAGGTAATCGAGGCTACCAACGTCGCGTCCGAGGCCGTCACAAAGATAGGACGGATCTTGAAAGGCATTGAAGGGAGAGCAAATCAGGCACTGAGTCCTGCCGTCTCAGAGGAAAATGCCAAATTGATGGAGGATGCGGCTCGTAGCCTGCGAAACAAGATAGTTAAAACTGCGAGCGTCGAAACATCTCTTGGGGCGAAGCCACTCTCCGGTGACTCAATCAGGCTGGAGCTTGAGGAAACGCTGGGGAAAACCCTTGAAATCATACTCCCCTCCGGCGCTGCAACTGCCTTCGGCCTCGATGCCGTGAACCTCTCCCCCAAGGATCTCATCCTCGATACTGTTGCGAAGGTTCAAGCCGCTCGCAAAGGGATCGAAGAGCTCCGCAACAAGTTAGCGCTAGGGATTGGCATGATCAAAGGCGTGGTAGCGAACCAAGACAATGCGCCGGTCGTTGCATCAACCACTCCAGGCAAACTACGGGATGTCGAACAAGTTTGGACAGCTGTCCGTGAAGCGCGCAACGAAATCAAGGAGCAGCCCACGCTTGCCCTCGGTGTAATTGGTGATCTGCAGCGCAATGCATCGACCCTCCTCCTTTAGGCTGGCCTTTAATTGAGCAGTTCACCAGATTGGGGGTGACAGTTGCGGTGGTTTTGGAAGAGCTCGCTGCGGCGAACAACTTTCCGTGGCGCACAACGACCACAAAGCTGCACAATTAGAATATGTTATCGAAATACACCCTATCGAGCCCTGAGAATCACTTGACAACAGTGCCCCGTGCCCCCATCATCCTTGAGAGCCTTCTGCTCTATCGATAAGCTGGCCCTGTTTTTCACAGTCCCTGTTTCCTCTTTAGACGTCAATAGGATCCGATTCGACCATGGGGTCGAGTCGAAATTGTGTACCTTGTGTAAGGGACTATATGAAATTATTTATTGGTAACATTTCGTACAATACCAGTGAAGCAGGCCTGCGCTCTTTCTTCGAAGAGTTCGGACCTCTCCTGTCGGTAAAGATCGCAACCGACCGTGATACGGGACGCTCGCGTGGATTCGGCTTTATCGAGTTCGAAGATCGCGACAAGGCTGAGCAAGCTATCAATTCTCGTAACGGTGCTGACCTCGACGGCAAGCAGCTCGTCGTGAACGAGGCTCGTCCGAAAGAGGCTGGTTCAGGCCCTCGCGGTGGTGGCAGCCGTTCAGGCGGTGGGAATCGCTTCGGTGGCGGTGGTGGTGGACGTTCGTCGGGTGGTTCGCGCGGCGGCAGCGGCGGCTACTCTGGCGGTGGACGCTGGTAAGCTAAACTCGCCGTGCCGAGAGATCGGCACGGCGTTTTTTTTCGATAATTCCCAACTCCCCGGACCGAGATTCACCTAAGAACTCTCTCTGGTGTCACGAGCCCTCTCATCACTCTTCAATCACATTCTTGATGCAGATAGCGAGACGCGATGGCAACGCGTAACGTCAGAGGCATGTGCGATTTGTCTATGAGGATGAACTACGTCGTTTGAAACCGTTCTTGCTGGCCTGCCTCGACAACGGAGCTTGAGCGAGTTCGAATATAACCGCAGTCCCCTGACCTTCACGGCTCAAGATTTTCAGATCACTACCATGAATGTGAGCCACTGCGCTCGCTATGCTCAAACCGATTCCTGAGCCTTGAACGGATGCCTTTATATTCTTGGCCCGGAAGAAGGGACTCTTTACCTTGTCTATCTCGGCCTCGGGAATACCGCATCCGGAGTCTGAAACAGTGACCCTGATCCGTCCTCCTACCATCTGAGCAGTACACTCAACTTTTCCGCGCTCGGGCGTATAGCGTAATCCATTCTGCAGCAAGTTCCGCACTAGGCGCTCGATGAGCTGGAGATTCCCGTACGCAAGGGGTAAAACGGGGGGCACATGGACAGAGAGATCAATCTTCTTTTCTTTCGCTTGCGGTTGAGCTGACATTCCAACATCCATCAAAAGGTCGGCCAGCGAGAAGCTCTCCATCTCCGGTTTATCGCCCGAAGCCTCAAGCTTCGAGAGGTGATGCAGATCGTCCACGAGCGTTGAGGCGGAGCGGGTGCTTCTTAGGGCGACATTCATGAAGCGTTGTGAGGAGGCCTTGTCCAGACTTTCGCCCTTTTGAAGGAGGGTCTCCAAGTAGCCCTGAATCGAAGAGAGCGGACTGCGTAGATCGTGTGAGAGCGCCGCTATCGCTCCTTGCAGCCTTTGGAGGCGGGTGTACGCCAGAGCCGTTACGAGGAGCACAACGAGAATGATCGAGGCTGTTGTGACCAGCAAGGTCCCCATTCCCACCGTACTGCCGATTGATGCATCAAGCGACGCATCAACACCTCCTTCACCCAGGACAACGTACAGATAGTGACTACCTCCTCCTAGCCGAAGAGGCTCGACCGAGATCGGACGCAGAGCACGGAGCTTGAGTGGGTCGTCACCGTAGACGACGTCCTTCTTCTCTTTGAGAGCCAGAAAACGCTTGACGGGCCTCAGGTCCACAAAGGGCAAGGCAACACGACCGTACCCCTTGGGACTTGCCTTCACGATCCCGTTGTGATCAAGGAGGTAGAGGCGTATCGCCGGATTGAGACGCGCAAGTTCGTTAATCTGGCGGTACACTTCGGCTCGATCAGAACGTTCGCTGAAGCGGCGCAGACGCTCGGCGAAGATGTGCGCGATGTGACGATGCGTGAGAGCATCTGAGGTTTCAACGGCTCGACGCGACAAAGCAACGTGCGCCCACATCTGAAATACGACTAGAATCAACACGACTACGAGCAGAAGCCCGATAACCGATCGTGAAACGTGCGCTCGAACCCCCCGCACGTGCTGCCGGGCCGAATGCACACGCACACGTAGCGCTGTGTCGAGCCGCTTAAGTGCTGTGCGCAACCTCACTCGACCTCCCGACACACTTGTATCCTACGCCCCACACGGTTTGAATAAACTGAGGATTCGCCGGGTCGACTTCGAGCTTCGAACGGAGTCTATTGATATGCGTATTTACCGTATGCTCGTAGGCTGAAGATGTATAGCCCCACACTGCATTCAGAAGCTGCTCACGGGTGAATGCCCGGCCGGGGTGTTTTGCCATGTAGAGCAAGAGATCGAACTCGGTGCTGGTTAGATCGAGGTGATTTCCTTCGACGAGCACCTCCCGCGTCGCCGAATTTATTGCGAGACCTCCCAGCGATACGATCTCTTCCTTCGTTGCGGCGATACCCGACGAACGACGAACAAGGGCTTTTGCGCGAGCTACTACCTCGCGTACGCTAAAAGGTTTGGTAACGTAATCATCTGCTCCCAGCTCTAAACCCAAGACCTTATCGATCTCGTCCCCTCTGAAGGTGAGCATCATAATAGGAGCGGCGATCTCTTGCCTGCGCAACTCTCGGCAGATCTCGATACCATCTCGGCCGGGGAGCATCACATCGAGAATGACGAGATCATAGGTATTACCAAGAGCACGTTGGAGTCCGCGCTCTCCATCGATTACATGCGTAACGGAGAATCCGGCGTCTTCGAGGTGCATTGTGAGCAGCTCGCCTATGTGAGGGTCGTCGTCGACTATCAAAACCTTTGGCACTGACATATTTTACAACCTCGCTAGATATTCACTTCTCCCCTTTCGCATGATGTGAGATTCGCTCCGCATCTCGTTACTCGCATCATTACGGTGCCCCAGAACCCCCTCATCTATCCCCACGTACGCCGAGGATACGGATTGCGTTGGTGATCTTCATGCTGCTTTGTTGTCCTTCGAAAGGCTCGATATCGTCTCCGATGATTCGACGCGCCACGACTCGGCTGATGGGTCATAGACCATATTCACCCGCTCGTACTGACCTCCTCCCAAATCGCGCATAACGGTCTTCGAACTAGCCTTTTCCCCGCTTCCCGTGTGCTTCTCTGGGTTGAATGCCCTGAGTAGCGGCTTCTCGGTGAGCGTCCCTTCCGCTACTGTGTGCTCATGCGGAGACGCGATGAGCCCTCCATCTTTAGGTCCCATATGCAGACGAT
Source organism: Bdellovibrionota bacterium (assembly GCA_044351795.1). GTDB lineage: Bacteria > Bdellovibrionota_C > UBA2361 > UBA2361 > OMII01 > OMII01. The sequence continues at coordinate 8,574 of JBILFA010000041.1, forward strand.
GATGGCCCTTACGGAACTCCTTGAAGGCCTTGTCTACTCCCTCACGAACAGCGGATCGGGTAGATTTCTCGATCCCTTCTCGTGTTCCCTTCCAACCTGCTTCGACGAGTTCGTCGACATGGCTGTCCACGCTTTTACCGAGCCGTTTTGCTTCGCGTTCTACTCCTTCGCGTAGGGTCTTGGCCCACGTCTCATCAACCTCTCCCGTCAAAGCTCTCTTGAACGTTGTCTGGAAGCTCTCTTTCGTATTGAGTTCAACAACCTCCTTCACCTGCGCCGTGATACCATCCTCGAGGATCTGTTTCATGGCCTCATCGGACTTGCCAAGGCTCAAAGCCTTCTTCATCTCCTTGGCCATCTTCGTTGCCTCTTTCTGAGCGATGCCTAAATTCTCGGCAAGCTCCTTGGCTACAGCTCCTGTTTTCTTCTCACTTACGTCCTTGAGCATCTTGAGAGTCAGGTCCTGGACGGTATCCGATAGCTTGAGCTTACTCAGCAGGTCAGACGTTCTGGTCTCAGCAATAGTACGCATCACCGTTTCGACATTATCTTTAGCGAGCACTTGAGCGCCCTGTTCACTTACCTGTTTGGCGAGACCTTCCGCTCCTTCAAGCGCAATCGCCGCACCTTCACGTTTGAGAACAGCCTCCAGAGCAAGCTTCTCCACGAGAACCTGCTGCGCCTCGGCAGTAGCCCCGGCTCCCAGCTGTTTTATCGCCGTCTCTCGGAGGCCGTCCACAGCAGCCCGACCCATCTCACGTTCGACGAGTTGCACCGCTTCGACCCCCATGCTCTTGATTGCAGCTTGTCCGATCTGCTTTGCTCCCGCTTCGAGGAATTCCTTCGCTGCAGCTTTCAAGACCTGCTTGCTCGCTTGCTGCAGGGTCGCGCGCCCAAGTGCGACAGCAGCTATGGAGCCCGCCGCGGCGCCCCCAGTGGCGACTGTTGCAGCGATTGACCCGGCCGACATAGCGGCGAAGGCTCCATGCACCGAAGCTTGACCTAAATGCACAAGGGCAGCGCTGGTATCACCGCGTCCATAGGCCGACAGAGCCTGAAACGAATGTTTACCAGCAAGACAGAGATCGGTAACGCCCGTTACCTCACCCAAACAGACGGCGGCTCCCTTGATCCCCTGGAGAGCCCCACCGATATGATTCATATAGTTGTTGGTTAGATCTTTGAGGGTACCTTGGCCGGTAGCTACTTTGTAGAGGTCTCGATACAGATCAACTTGAGCCATCACCACGTGTGAGAGGCCCGTTGCCATCTGCGAGATGCCCAGGCTGTCACACATCCCCTTCGCAAATGAGAGAGATGCTCCTGCTCCGGCTGCAAGCATCGCCCCGGCCGCCCGGAAGTCACCCTTCAAGGCGAGAGCTCCCAGCTCTAGAGACTTTGATCCTACATGCGCCAATCCGTGTACTACTGCCGTACCTCCAGCTATGGCTTTGTCGGCTACCCATGCAGCGCCAGCTGCTACCGCTGCTGTTGCTTGGCTTACCGCTGCTTTCGCGTGCTCAACCGCACGGGCAGGATCCGTAACAACAGTTTTGGTAAATGCAGCAGTTGCTACTACGGCTGACTGGGTCTTCTCTGCTCCCCACACGACGAGGTCCTTGGTGAGTTTCGCCCCGCCAGCTACCGCTGAGCCTATTTCACTCATCGTGCTCTTGAAGCTTTCACCGACAGACGACAACGATTCGAGCCCCGCGGAGAGCCACGTGCCGCAATCATTCAGATAGCGCTTGGCTTGATAGTACTTGCGGTCGATAAAACCCTTTTGAGAGATCTTCGAATCGTATTCACGCTCGTATGCAGACTTGAACGTCGACACCAGTTCCTCTGGATTACCGACGCCGATATCAGCATATTTTTTCCGGATTTCGATCAGGCGCTGTTTGACGACACTCGCATTGGGTGAACTTCCCAGCTCAACAGAGTTTTTCCCGAGACTCTCTATCTCTTTCATCATGAGGGCGCGGCGCTCGTTTTCCCGAATACGGTCGAAGCGAGCAGTAATCTCTTGCCACTCGGCCTGCGGTGTGGAATGTCCTGCGACCTCGCGCAGCTCCGTGTATGCCTTGGTGATGCGCTCCTTCATCTGTTCCTGCTCGAACAGGTGCTCGTTATCGCGCCGTCCGAGTTCTGAGATCTTTTTATTGATCGCCGCTGTGCGTTGCGCTGTACGCTCGGCCTCGAGTTTAAGAAACTCCTGACGAAGACTTTCTTTCTGCCCAGGGGGCAGATTGCGCTCTTCTGCGAGTTGGTTGAGCTGCGCCGTGAATGCTTGATGGCGCTTCTCTTGAGAGACTCCCCGAAGGTCAGGGTTGTCGAATGTTGAATTCACAAACGATGCCACCTTCTCCTTTAGCTGAGCCATATCTTCAGTCGTCGCTGCCTTGCGATCTACTTGGTCGTGTACTCTGCGCCGTAGATCGTCGCGGTTCGTCGCAGGCATAGCTCCATCCCCCACAGGAGTTGTCTTATGAGGGATCGCCGGTGCCACACTCTGTGATTGCGGCTGAGTCTCCTGGTGTCTTGTGGCGATATGAGTGCTGCCTTGGCCCATAGAGGCTTGCTCCTGAAAATTCAGAGTAGGTGATACTAGAGAAGGTTATGGAGAAATCGGCCCTTAATGTGAGATATCGCGACATGCTCGATATGCATCCCACAGAGCGGAGGGTTTTGTGAGGGTATCAGGCGGACGGGATGCCGAAACATAAGTCAATTCAGGCTATTAGCCCGACATGTCTCAGAACGTCTAAAGTCGACTAGAAACGCTACCTTTACCATCTTGAGGACCCGAGGGGTTTCGAGATACCCCCTTACGAAATCCCCATGATCATGCCGATACTTAGGCCATGCGACGGATCATCGGCATGATTATGCCTCTCGAGTGGATTTTGCTTGTGTGTGGCGCGTTGACGCTGCTCCTGTACAAGCTCTTTGGAATACCGCTGCCTGGCGCCCCCGGTCCTGAGGCAAGTCAGGGCCCGCTGCCCTTCTACCTTAAACAGATCCTCACAGCTCTCGACGTCTACTGTCTCGTGGTGCTCGCGTTCGTAGCCTGGCAGATCGTTCGATTTTGGAAACAAAACGGTTTCCGGTGGCGTGAACTCGCACGAGGAAGTTTCTGGCGACACCTGGTTACACGTTTCTACGAAGTGCAGATCATCCAAGATGTGAGATTCTTGAACGCGCTTCTCGTGATGTTCATGGAGTTCGGTCTGCTGAAAAACCTCATCCCGCTGATGAACTCCTCACTCTATGACGATTGGTTCATTGCTGCCGATCGACTGCTGTGCGCCGGAGTGTCATGCTCCGAATATCTGCATTCCACTCTCGGACGGTCTTCAGGGAGCCTGCAATTCATCTCGAGCCACTACTTGTGGTACTACCCCTACATGTCGCTCGTGGCTTTCCTATTCATCGTCTGGACACCTCGCAAACTTGCCCACGAATACCTCTGCGCCTTCGTCACTCTATTTCTACTGGGCACACTCGTCATCTACCTTATTCCCACATGGGGCCCGGTATATTACACTCCGGCGTCGTTCGAGTTCATGAAGGGAACTCCTATCTCCGATTTACAACACAGCCTGTGGCAGATGAAAGAGATGCTAGAGCTCGATCGGTCGGATCCGAGAGCTATCTTCATGATCTCGGGGTTTCCGAGCTTGCATATCGCCGTGGTGACGTTGGGGAGCATTTACCTCGGACGAATACACCGAGTCCTTGCCTGGATTAGTTGGGCCTTCTGCCTCCTGACACTTAACAGCACGATCTATCTGGGATGGCACTACCTTCTTGATGACGTAGGTGCCGTCCTGCTCGTGTGGATAGCGTGGCTCATCGGCCGCTGGTGTACTCATCGATGGACGGGCTACGTCGACTACGTTCCGTATAACGATAATGGCCCGTAAACGGCATACGGCCGACGAAACTTGAAACCTTGCTTCCCCTTGCATACACTAGGGTCGATAGCACCCCGCGCCTCATTTGATAGAGAGACTTACCATGTTCGATTTCCTTCACGGCAAGATAGACGGAGCCCTGCGTAAAATTCGTGGACGCGGCATGCTTACAGCAGCAGATGTCGAGTCCACCATGAAAGAGGTGCGCTCGGCGCTGCTGGAGGCCGACGTCAACTTTAAGGTCGCAAAGGACTTCTGTGCTCGGGTCACCGAGAAATCGATCGGCGAAGGGGTACTGAAGAGCCTCTCGCCGGACCAACAGATAATTAAATTCGTCCACGAAGAGCTTACCGAGACGATGGGCCGCGAAGCGGCGGAGCTCAATCTACGGGTAGCACCACCTGTCGTAATCATGTTGGTCGGTCTTCAAGGGTCCGGTAAGACGACGACCGCCTCGAAGCTCGCCCGTTTACTGAGAGATACCTACAAGCGAAGTCCTCTGTTGGTTCCGGCCGACGTGTATCGACCTGCTGCAATCGAGCAGCTCAAAACCCTCGGGGCTGCTCTTCAGATACCTGTCTTCGATTCAAAGCAGGACGACAAACCCGTAGACATCGTCGTAAGGGCTAAAGACTTTGCGGCAAAAAAGATGTGCGATGCAATTATCATCGACACCGCGGGCCGTCTCCAAATCGACGAGAACCTTATGAACGAGGTCAAAGCGATCGCGTCTGTCGTTACCCCGCACGAAATCCTGCTCGTCGCAGATGCGATGACCGGTCAGGAGGCGGTGAATGTTGCACAAGGCTTCGATCAAGCGCTCTCTCTCACAGGTCTTATCCTGACTAAGCTCGACGGCGACGCGCGCGGTGGAGCAGCGCTCTCGATGCGAGCTGTAACCGGCAAACCGATCAAGTTTGTCGGTATCGGGGAGAAGTCAGATGCGCTCGAGCAGTTTCACCCCGAACGCATGGCGTCACGTATCCTGGGTATGGGAGATGTGTTGACCCTGATCGAGAAGGCCACACAGAACGTAACCCTCGAGGACACCCTCGATCTGCAGAATAAGTTCAAAAAGGACCAATTTACCCTCGAGGATTTTCTGGGACAGATGAGGATGATCCGGAAGATGGGGAGTATCTCCTCGCTCATGTCGATGATTCCAGGACTCAACAAAATGGCGAAGCAGGTGGATCCGGAGAAACAGGAGAGGGAGTTCAAGCGTCTGGAAGCGATGATTCTGTCGATGACGCCCGCCGAACGGCGAAATCACGAGATACTCAACGCAAGCCGCCGCCGCCGTATCGCAAAGGGATCTGGAACGAGTGTGGAGGACATCAATAAGCTGATCAAGCAGTTTGTCGAGATGCGTAAAATGATGAAGCAGATGATGAAGCTCGGCCCAAGTGCGTTAGGCGGCCTCATGGGAGGGAAGGGGCTTGGAGGGCTCGGTGGACTTTTCGGACGACGCTAAAGTCAGGCAGTAGGAAGGGCTGGCCTCACATAAATTACTCCATAAATACATGTGCTTATACCAACCCGCCGTTCAACTGACTTAGTATACCGACGAGACCTTTACCCCATCGTACGATGTGGTATAGTGGAGCCTGTTTTTTTCGTAAGCTTTTACAGGAGTTTCCGTGGCAGTAGTTCTTCGTCTTGCACGCTTGGGTAAGCATAAATCCCCCGCGTACCGTATCGTTGCTACCGACAGGCAGAACAAGAGAGATGGTCGTTTCCTCGAGGTAGTTGGAACCTACAATCCGGTTCTCGAACCCACCCGAGTAACCCTTAAAGAGGATCTCGTCAAGAAGTGGCTCGCCGTTGGAGCTCTCCCCTCGGACGTGGTTCGGTCGATCCTAAGGAAAAACCTCCCTGGTTTGGTTGAGGCCCGAGAGGAGCACCAAACCAAGAAGACCCAGGAAGCACGTCGTAAGCGTAAGGCGCGGGCTCAAGCTCGCGCAAAGTAGTTTTACTGACGCAGCATACCTAACGCGGTCAGTTCCTCTGAGGGACGGCCGCTTTTTTTTTGGGAATCACGACCGTGTGGCAGGTTGAACTCCTAACCATATTCCCGGAGATATTTCAAAGTTTCCTCAAGACAAGTCTTGTAGGCAAAGCTGTGACTCGCGGACTTTTCTCCCCGAGCTTGCTCAACATACGAGATTTCGCGTCTCCTCCACACTACAAGGTAGACGACTCTCCGTACGGAGGCGGCGCGGGAATGGTAATGCTCGTCGATCCCCTTGTTCAGGCGATCCGAGCAGCGAAAGCGCGCAGATCCGACGCTCGCGTGATTCTGTTCGCTCCGACCGGCAAGCGCTTCACCCAACATAAGGCGATCGAACTCTCGAAGCTCGACGAATTAATCTTGGTGTGCGGCCGCTATGAAGGGATTGACCAGCGAGTTATTGACCTCGAGATAGACGAAGAGATATCGATTGGAGACTTTGTAGTAATGGGTGGCGAGGTGCCCGCGATGCTCTTCATCGAAGCGTGCTTGAGGCTCAGGCCGGAGGTTATTCACAACAGCGAGTCTACTACGCACGAATCCTTCTCTCCTGCTCTCGGTGATGGAACACTCCTCGAGGCCCCTCAATATACACGACCGGAGTGTTACCAGGGACTCTCTGTCCCCGATATTCTACTTTCGGGCAATCATAAGCGAATCGAGGCATGGCGACTCGAGGAGTCAAAGAAGCGAACAGCTCGCAGAAGGGACGATAATAATGATGAGCAACGCTAACCGTAACAACCTAAGTGTGGCGTTGCTACACGACAAGATGGTCGACAAGACCGGAAAGCTCGTAACGACCTCGGTGACATTGATCGACGTGCACGATATCTCGAGGAGCTGTCGCACCTACGGGGCCGCTGAGTTCTTCGTAGTTCATCCATCTCAGACAATCCGAGCGCTCGTGCGAACGGTGAAGGAGCATTGGGATGGAGAGTTCGGCTCAAACTACAACCCTAACCGGCAGGACGCTCTCGGTGTGCTCTCGATTGTGAGCGATCTCGACGAAGCTATCATGCGAATTGAGCGTCGCACCGGGAAGATCCCTAAGCTTGTGGCAACATCCGCGCGTGACGGTGAGAGCCGTATTCCCTATCACGAATTTCGTAATACTCTTGGTAACTCTGACGAGGAATACCTTCTCATGTTCGGAACGGGCTGGGGTATGAGCGACGAACTGATGGCTCGGGCCGACATCGTTTTAAGACCGATTTACGGGCCTACGCAGTACAACCACCTCTCTGTTCGAGCGGCGTGCGCGATCTCGTTGGATCGACTTCGGGGGCATTGAGATCCTAGTTACGACAAGGCACGCAGGAGCGCTCGGAGAGCCCGAGCACGATGCGAATCGGAGTACCCCTCGGCCAGAAGCTCTTGCAACGAGCGTGATTCTCCTTCCGGCACGAAGTACGGCGAAAACTCCAGAGCGGTACTGGGTGCCTTTCCTCCAAGGCCGGGCATAAAGACTCCGGGGAGTCGCGCGCTCACTGCTACCCGCCGTCCAGTCGGCTCAGCATACGCCATGCAACACACGAAGTGCGCGGCGTAGCGCACTCCACAACGAAGCTTTTCTCTCAAGGCATGAACACCCACGCGGGCTGTGTAAACTCCGGGATATCCTCCGAGGTCGTCAACTTCGATGCCGGTGTCATCGGCAAGGCTCGATAGACCTGCCCACCTCGCATACGCGAGAGCCTTACGGACCGCGTTGACCTCGTAGAGAGGGCTGTCCTCGATAACGATCGGCGGCTCTCCACATTCGCGCCGGTCGACATAGTCGATACCGGCGATCGCAAGATCAAAGCTCCCGGCAAGTGCCCGTACCTCTGCCTGTTTATCTCTATTGGTAGTGCAGTATAGAAGCGGCTTTTTCACAATAACGGAGTTCCAAAAGTTTAGCATTATGGATTAGGGTAACATCTTACCGAAGCGAAGGCAGGATGCTACAGTCAAGCAATGCTTGAAGATATCAGTACGTTTATTTTCACCGGCTTGAACACACAGCTGCTGATAGCGGCGGGGCTCGGCGCACTTATCGGGGTAGAGCGCGAGATAGCTGGCAAGGATCCCAGTATCCGCACCTTCTCACTTATAAGCCTTGGAAGTTGCATCTTCGCGATGTTGTCGTGGGAGGTAGTCCAAACCTATCACTTTGGAGATCCGGGCCGCATAGCGGCGCAAATAGTTCCCGGAATCGGATTTATCGGGGCTGGAACTATCTTTCGATCGAAATACGGAGTCTCTGGATTCACAACTGCAGCCCTGATGTGGGTAACGGCAGGAATAGGTATGGCGGCCGGATTCAACAGAAATGACGTAGCCACCTCGGGGACCGTAATCGCCATCATCCTCACCTTCTCTCTGCGTGTGCTTCATCGCATCATTAGGCGGTATCGTCCAGAGCAGCCCGATCGTTTCCGCGATGATCAGTAGAACCTGCGTCTAGAAGCTCAGCTGCTGAGTTCTCTGAACTGGATTTCAGATACGGCTGGCACCGGAACATGACGAGTTCCCGCCTCTCTCCTTCCTTCACTACGGTGCCTATCTCCTGCAGCGTTCCAACTTCAGAGATCCGGCCCTCGAGAAGTCCGTTCGAGCGTTCGAGCCACTGTCGGTGAACCAGATAAAGACGCTCCTCCGCACATGGGTGAACGCCGTGGTCGCTTCGAATGACATCGACACGACGGTGGACGTACCACAGAATAGGATCAAAGTATTCGTCGAACGGATCCTTTATAACCGTTAGCCGCTCGTTCCGGTCTGCCTGAGCAAGCCAATACACACTCATGCCCTTAAAGTTCTTGAGGTGAGCTTTGACACTCGCACCTGTCGAGACTAAACCGGTCATAAGCACCACCAGCCCTGCCCACACGCTAAACAGTGTGCCCTTCAGCGATTTTCTGCTCCATACCAAGCACGGTAGAGTAGCCACAAGGATCAAGGAGCCCAGGCGCGGTGTCGCGGCCGCTAGCGCTGCTTGTATCTCAGTCGCAAGAGGATGCCCGATCGACGTGCGGTTCAAGAACACCCCCAAGGCGATTAACAGACAGATCCCGACAACAGCAAGAGTCCACTCTAATCGACGTCCGAGCTCGCTGGCCCTCTGTCGCATGCGCCCGCCGCCACGCTCTATCCAGGTAGCCCCCACCAAAGCAAGCTGGATAGCCAAGAGCGGATAAAGAGGCACCATATACGAGTGCCGCTTTCCGGCAGAGCAGGAGAAGAGCGCTACGCTCGCCGCGAGCATAATGAGCGGCACGCAGAAGATTACCTTTGCGCGTCCGCCGTATACATGAGCGAGCCGAGGTCGTCGCATCTCGGCTATCAAGCACACCATGACCAAGATACTCCACGGCGCGGTGCTGCGGAGGAGCGATGAGCCATAGAACCACCACGGCTGCGCGTTAACGTGCTCCCCGCCTAGAAACCTACGTACATTTTCGAAAAGCAGCTGCCGTTCGACGAAGGATTCTCCCCCATGGGAATAGGCCGTGTAGTACCATGCAGCAGGTGCGACAAACGCCAGCCAACCGACACTGGGCCTCAAAAGCTCACGAACAACTGTCCGTGGTCCAAAAAGCATCACGGCCGGCGCAGAGACCATCAGTGCGGGGAGCACGATCCCGATTGGCCCGCGCGCCAGAACCGCCCCCGCGCACGAGCTCCAGAACAGAGCCCTTGCACCACTGGAAACGATCCGAGAATCACTCCAGACGGATTCATCGGCCGAAAGCACGGCCAACAACGCACACCATACGAAAAACGCAAAGCACATATCCACCATGGCTTGCCCCGCCATGGTGTGAAAGCCGTACGTGAGGGTGAGCACACCTACGGTGATAAGAGCAACATGACGCGGAACGAAGGAGCACTCCCAGGCACGGTTAAGGACTGCCACGCGGAACGCAGCGAGAGCCGCAACGACAAGTACACCTAAACCGAAGACGAGTGATGGTAAACGCACCGAAAACTCCGACACGCCTCCCAAGAGCCACGAGATAGTAGCTCCGACCCAATGAAATAGTATGGGCTTCGAGGGAACGATTCCGTTCCGAAGCGGTAGAGCCCAGCTCCCCTCCCTCAAGATTACATCGATCACCTGCGCCTCGCGCGCCTCGGAACTACCACCGATCAACGGAAGTCCGAGAAAGAGCATGTAAACCACTCCATACGTGCCGACCAGCACGAGAAGAGCTTTCCAAGGGAAGGGCTGATTACGGGGCGTTGCCATCTTGGCAACCACCATACCGTAAAGGAAATGCCGTGACAAAACGTTCCCGCGTATCCTCGTATGGTTACAACACGATTAACGCCTATCCGATCAACTCCTTTGGTCCCTTGGACGAGGAGATGTCGTCCGGCGATGCGAGCGCCCTCTTCATACGCCGTCTCGGTCGACCCGGAATCTCCATCTGGACATCAACCGGCACATGAGAAACGTGTCCGGTCGCAGACAGCTCAGGATGCACCACCCGTTGGTACCACTCTACCTCGTGAGACCCCCCCGCTATGAAAGCACACCGATCATGAATGTCACGCGGAATTACCTCCAAGACGCGGCGAGCTCCGTCAACCGCCTTGCCTCCCGCTTGCTCCATGAGGAAGGCCAAGGGCATACACTCATACAGCAATCGCAAACGTCCTTTGGGTCGCTTTGAATCAACCGGATACATGAATATCCCTCCCTTGCGCATGGTGCGGTCGAAGTCAGCTACGAGTGAACCCACATAACGACCAGAGTAAGGCTTTTCGAGGTGTGCATTAGAATCTTTGATCTCTTGTACAAAGCGTTTTACTCCGCAATCCCACCAACAGTAGTTCCCTTCGTTAATACTGAAGATACTCCCTTTCTGCGGGACGACCATTTCTTCGTCCGTAAGCACAAACTCACCGATACCGGGATCGAGCGTAAAGCTGTGAACTCCTCGGCCGGTCGAATAGACAAAGGAGGTCTTAGCTCCATACACCGAATAGCCAGCAGCTACTATCTCCGTTCCAGGCCGGCAAAAATCGCTGTGCGTCGCGGGACGAGAGAGAGCCTTCCTGCGGAAGATACAAAAGATCGTACCGGTGGGAATACTCGAGCCTATATTCGAGGACCCATCGAGGGGGTCGAATGCCAAAACGTACTTGCCCTCGTTCAAGCGCGCCTCGGTGGAAATCACACTGTCTCGCTCCTCCGACACGAGCAACCCGAAGTGTCCCGAAGAACCCAACAGATCCACGAGAACCTCATCCGCCTCCTGGTCAAGTAGTTGAGTTTGGTCTCCGTGGACATTGGTACGGCCGGTGTAGCCGTGCAAGCCTTTGAAGCCCGCTGTCGCAACCATCTGACTGATCAGCTTCACTCCCACAGAGATCGACACGAGCAGATCCGAGAGCTCACCTGTACTATCAGGAAATTGGCGGCGTTTAGCGTGTATGAAACGATTGAGAGTTTGCGTAGGAATCATTGCACTCACCAACTAAGGTAGGCTCCACGAGGAGCTTTACGGATGCCGAGCAGTATAAGGTCGGCCGTTATGGACGGTGTACAACGGAAGAACTACCAGGCACCTACGGACCACAAGGAGGTGGTCACTAGAAGCGAAACGCTGCCCGCTCTCCTAAGTATACCCTCCTGAGAGAGGCAGCTGCAACAAATTCATAACCCACTGTAACTACAGGGGTATGACCCTACTTTGCCCGAGACTGTAACGCAAACTGTGGACGATAGTTCATTGCACGTGCAGGTGCACGGTGCATACACACTTTCTGTTACAGTCTCTTGCTCCGACTACTCGAGGCGATCACGGGACGTTACCTGCTAGACACCGAGCTTTCGTACCGTTGTATGCTGCGGGTACTGCTGAAGCGTTATTACGAAGCGTGTGCCGAACGGGTAATTGTCGAAGATTCGAATCTCACCCTGATGATCTGAGATGACGGAGCTCACGATCGCAAGACCGAGACCCGTTCCACCTTTTTTCGTCGTAAAGTAGGGTTGAAAGATCCGATTCTTGTCCGTAGCGGCAACTCCAGGACCATTGTCGCTGACTTCTATCACGGCACGGTTATTCTTGCGATCAAAGGATGCCTGAATCCCGACCATAGGCGTCCTCCCTAGTTCGTGACTGTTTACAACTGCCGCCACGGCATTGTTGAGAAGATTGATCACGACCCCTCGAACCTGCTCTGGATCAAGAAGCATCTCGGGGAATTTCCCTTTGATGCGAGACTCGAACTGCACACCTGAATAATCCTTTCGAAAGTTACTGATCGTATGAACGAGCAAGCCCTCGAGATCCGTAGGGACGAATTGGGCCGTCGGCATCCTTCCGTACTCTGAGAACTCGTTTGCAAGACGTTTGATGATCGCTACGTGCTCTACGATCGTGCGCGTACACTCCTCCACTGCTTCTGACTGTCCAGTGTTGGCTAAAAGCTTCTCGAGCCGTTGAGCGGAGAGCTGGATCGGAGTGAGCGGATTTTTTATCTCGTGCGCAATGCGCCGCGCAACATCTCTCCATGCCGCAAGGTGTTGCGCCCGAGAGAGCTCGGTGATGTCATCGAAGATCAGTACGAAACCGAGACATCCACCATCCGCACCTACGATTCTACCGGCCGTGCAAATGACAAGCAGTTCTCGGCCCCCACAGTGAATCTTACATTCGACCTCGGCAACTACGGGCACCTGCTCAGTCGTCGACGGGACCAGGGAGGCCAAGAGCGGTGCAACCGGCTGGAAGTCGTCACGATTGAGAAGGTCTGCAAGCGGGACGCCGGGTGAAAAGTTGACGTGGTCGATCTGTAACATCGCCCCGGCCGCACTGTTCACGGTCGTGACCCGCTTTTCAGTATCGAGCGCTATAACGCCGACTGCAAGATTAGACAGAATCGTCTCAATCAAGAGGCCGCGGCGCTCAGCCTCGACTCGAGAAGCCCTCAAATCACCCAACATCTGATTGAAGGATTCAACCAAGAAGCCTACTTCGTCATCTCGTACGGGCTCGAGAGCAAAATCATAATCTCCCCTCGCGACACTTCGGGTGCCCTCAGCTAATCTTTGTATCGGGCCCGTGATCTGCTTGGAGATAAAAAATGCGACCCAAATTGCTCCAAAGATCGTGAGAAGATTAAAGAGCGCAAGCGTCAAGACGAAGTTGGTCTTCAGGGGATGCTTGAGTGACTTGAGCTGCTCGTATTCCGCGAAAGACTCACTCACCGCTCCCTGCGCTTGGACTATATCCGGATCCATGCGGTAGGAGACGATAAGCACTCCCTGACCGAAACGCGAATAGCTGCGCACGAATTGACTCGCTCCCCGTTCCTCAACTCTCAGCACCGGAGGGCCTTTTTGCGAGCGCCGAAGGGCATCTTGATCAAGCGCTGGCTCTGTAAAGGATTCAACGCTGGCAGTTGCATGGACCGACTCAACGAGCACCTTACCGCTACGGTCCACAATTCTTACCGCATACAGATCGTTACGGTATCTGAGGTCTTCCAAGCGCGACTCGAGCTTTCTTAAGTTCTCGACTTCCAAGCTCGCATACGGCTCCAGCACTTGTCCGATCTGTTCGGAAGCTCGTCGAACGGACACTTTGACACTCGTCAAGAGTTGCCGTGCGATCGTGACCGCACTCGTAACCGCCGTCTCTACTTCGTTGGAGAACCAGCCGTCCATGGCTTCACCGATGAGTCCGCTCGACACGATGAAGGTGAGCGTTATCGGAACTCCGGCTATGAGTACGAAGGCTACCATGAGTCGTGAACGCAGCTTCGCGCCAAGTATGCCGCGACGTCGTTCAAAGATAAGCTTCACTACGTTGCGCCCAACGATGAATCCCAAGACGAGGAGCGCCATTACGTTGAGGTTTACCAACGCGAAGACCAGTATGTTGCTCAGAGATGACGCTTCATCTCCACTCCAATCGACGGTCAGCACAATGATGAGTAGTGCCAGTAGTATCCCCGTCGCCGTCAGAACCCAGCGCAGCTTTCGCGTAAACTTCGATATATCGTTCATGGCTCTGTAGACGGTGCCTGGATATCCGACACTAGGTTAAAATCGCTCCAGTCAGTGGCCGACTCCACCACATTGACCATTCCGAGGGTGAGAACCCGTGATACATTGGCGAAGAATCTGTTGACGCTTCCTCGGCACGACATAGTCGCCCGTACTTGGAGATAGGTGCCGCTCTCCTGGAGAACCGTCGTGTCTCCCTGAGCGAGGTATTCGAGCGGAATAGACCTCACCTGGAGCACGGACTCAATCGCCTCCGCACGGGACGGGATGCCGATCGAGGAGGGCTCGAGGTCGTCGTCGTGGAGGTCTGATTCAACGCGGTAGCTTTCGGTGATTGGATCAAACTCTATAGAGTTCAGGCCGCTGCGACCGGGCCGACAGGAGTCGAACCAGGCAGGGCTGCGTCGACACACACGGAACTCCATCTTTACTAGGGATTGGCGGGACGAATCGAGGCACTCCACAACAGCTTGCGAGAGTCCTTCTCCGTACACTGTGACCGCCTTCATCTCTTTGCTGACCCACACGGCGTTGAAGATCCCATGTGTGGCGGCGGCTATGACGAGAACTATTGAGAGAGGTTGTATCACCTTCGATTACTCCCTCGAGAAAAGGGCTCTCTGTCTCTCCCCTTCCGGCAGTGACCTTCCCAGGTGGATGTACGCTCGCTCAGTTGCCGTGCGTCCGCGCTTGGTGCGAGCGATAAATCCCTCTTGAAGCAGGTAGGGTTCAAATACATCCTCCAGCGTATCGCGATCCTCGCCCAAGGCCGCAGCTATCGTCTCAATACCCACAGGCCCACCTTCGAACTTATCCACTATCATCGCCAGATAGGCGCGATCCGTCCGGTCGAGGCCGACGGGGTCGATCTCGAGCAATTCGAGCGCTTGTCGGGCCACAGGAACCGAGATCTCACCACCCGCACACTCCTCCGCAAAGTCACGGACACGCTTGAGCAAGCGGTTAGCGATACGAGGCGTTCCCCGAGAGCGCGAAGCGATCTCTCGAGCTGCATCCTGACTACACTCGATCTTGAGGATACCGGCCGAGCGCACCACGATCTTTCCCAGATCCTCAATCGAGTAGAAATCGAGTCGATGCACTATTCCAAACCTATCCCGTAACGGAGAGGTGAGCATCCCCGATCTGGTCGTAGCACCGACCAGAGTAAACGGCTTGAGCGGAATCTTGACCGATCGCGCCGATGGACCTTGGCCAATCACGATATCAAGCTCGAAATCCTCCATCGCCGGATAAAGTATCTCTTCTACCACACGCGACAGGCGATGAATCTCGTCAATGAAGAGCACGTCGTGTTGAGAAAGCGAGGTCAGAATTGCAGCGAGGTCTCCGGGGCGCTCAATTGCTGGCCCCGAAGTACTCTTGAATCCAACGCCCAGCTCTCCTGAGATAATACGTGCGAGAGACGTTTTTCCTAACCCTGGAGGACCATGAAGCAGCACATGGTCAAGGGAGTCACCCCTGCGCTTACATGCGTTACAAGCGATCTGAAGATTGTGACGGACATGTTCCTGTCCGACGTAGTCATCAAAGCGGCTGGGCCTGAGCGAGAGCTGGATCGCCTCGTCCTCTTCTTGAGCCGGAGACGTGTCAAACGACTCGGCCAACGGCCCATCGACCTCAGAGCCCCACATCTCGATTTCATCTTCGAAGTCTCCGCTCTGAGAACCTTTCTTTTTAGCGGTCGACATAGCTCCCCTCGTTTGATCTCAGCACAGCGTACACCTTCTCAGAAGGTCCGAACAGAGGTTGACACGCCGGATTTTGCCCAATAGTTACGGCTGATTAGTCTATCTGCGGCTTGCTTCGTTGCCGTATTGAATGAAGCTATACGAAGCGCAGCGCCTCGCGAACGAGATCCCCGACTTCACCGAAAGCACCTTTGCTCTCCACGGCCTTAGAAACCGCGACCTCGGCATCTCTACGAGCAAATCCCAGTACCTCCAGGGCAGACACCGCGTCCGAGGAGAGTGGCGGCGGTTCTCCAGGTCCACCGCGCTCGACGGTCAACATCGAACGGAGCGCACTCGAACGCTCCCCTGCCATCGATGCTACCAGGTCGCGCAGCTCCACAACGATGCGCTCTGCCTTTTTCTTGCCGACCCCTTTTATCGCCATAAGGGCCTGAACGTCCCCGGAGCCGATCGCACGCAAAAGATCTCGAATCGCTACATTTGAGACCACGTCCAGCGAGGACCGGGGTCCCATACCCGACACGCGATTAAGGAGCAAAAACATATGGCGCTCGGCGGGCGAATCAAAGCCGAAGAGGCGAATGGCATCCTCCCGAACGTCTGTATACACACTCAAGGCAGCCTGCCCCCCGACCTCGAGGCGGGAGACGAGCGCCGATGTGCACACGAGCTCGTACCCGACCCCGTGCACATCTATCAGGACGGAATCACCGTCTATTTCCGCCACCTCGCCTCGCAAACGTCCGATCATAGGGTCCTCGCACTATGTGTTTTTCTCTGCTGAAGGTTATACAGTACTTTCGCTTCACCGACACCGCTGATATTCAAGAAAGTATCCACTGTGTTCGTGGTTGCTGTCGAAAACATTAATCATGACTCGCCAATCTTCAAAAACCAAGCGTCCGTCGCGAGGCCCACGAAAGCCGAACGCGAAGCCGCGCACCGTCAAAAAGAAACACTCAAAGGCCAAGAGAAGTCATCCTTGGCGGCAGCGCTTGATTCTGACTGGGATCTTGGGACTCTTCGTTTTGGCGGGTGTACTGGTGTACAACGACCAGGTCGTGAAAGAGCGGCTTCAATCCCTGGGCAATTCGACATTACCGGTTATCTATTCGAGCCCGCTCGACATTCGCGGCGTGCTTGCGCGCCTTTCCTCCGCCGAAGGTTCAGAGGAGCGACTCAAAACGATCCTCTACGATCGGCGTTACTCGGAGGTGTCCAATCCTACCAAGCCGGGGGAGTTCTCCGTCAGTGGCAGTGTGCTCACAATCATCACGCGCGAGTTTCGAACAGCTTCAGGTTCCATGCTTGCTTCGCGTCAAGTGAAACTTTCGCGCGAGAACGGGGAGCCTATTGGAGCTCGGGTAGACGACACGTCAAACATACTACTCGAGCCCCAAGTGATTTCGTACATCGGCACTACCGAATTACGGGCCAGCAAATTCACTCCCCTCAATAGAATTCCTCAGCACGTCCAACGCGCAGTACTGGCGATTGAGGACGAGCGCTTCTATCGTCACTTCGGTTTGGACCTACTAGGGATAGCGAGAGCTACTGTTCGAAATCTAATCGCCATGCGACTTGTCGAAGGCGGGAGCACGCTGACTCAGCAGCTCGCAAAAAACCTCTTTCTTTCACCCAAGAAGACCTTGTGGCGCAAACTCGCCGAGGTGCCCACTGCTCTGAGCCTCGAGCGTCACCTTTCCAAAGACCAACTACTCGAGCTGTACTTGAACGAGGTGTACATGGGTCAAGAGGGGGCTATCGCGGTACA
>JBILFA010000138.1:0-8936 GCA_044351795.1 Bdellovibrionota bacterium
CGGCGAGAGTCGTTGAAATACCTTAGTTGTCTGAATCAGGAGTTCTGGAAGGGGATCCTCAAGAAAAAAGGAATCCCCGTTTCGCGTAGACGCGAGATCTTCTGCTTCCGCCCCAGCATACCTTTCGGCAATAAGCGTACCCCGCGATCAGGCTTTGCGTATCGAACCTGATTGTATGTTGGAACCGGATAGCTCTCTCCTCTTCCCGTTCTACAGGCGAGGTATGGAAAATTCACGCCAGCCACAAGAGACCCCAAGACACTTCTCCAGTACCGAGGATTGGCCTCTAACAGCTTTGGTTCTTTCTTATCCTCGTCGTAGACAAAATCGAAATTACACGCTCCTGACCACCGTGTTGAACCGACAAGGTGCTGGATGATGTCAACTACGTCATCGTGATGGGCGAATTGGACCGCGGCCGGTGATTTAAATGGTTTGAATGACGGAATTATGCCTAGCTGAGTTGTATGAGCGAGGATCTTACCATCTTGGGCGAGAACGTTAACGCTTAGGTCTGGACCGGTAATAAACTCTTGAACGATGAACTCGTGCGGCTTTTCCTGGGCATCGATAAATTTTTGGAGCTGCTGCCGATCACTACAGATCCGAATACCATCGCCGGAGGAGAGATTTCGAGGTTTTACCAGAACCGGAAACAGATCCGCTCCGTCCTGTGAGAGGGATTCCGCCACATGAGTTGTTTCTAAGCTCCTCGGATGTGGGATGCCTACTTTTTGAAGCAGTTGCGCAAAGCGCCACTTATCGGCGAATGTATCGATCAGATCCTTTGACGCAAGAGGTGGCAGAGAGCTTACTTTTTGGATCTCATCAGAATATTCCGCTACGAGACGCGTGCAGGGAAGTGCTGCGGGAAGTATAATATCGATCCTCGCCTTTTTGGCCGCGTCACATATTGCTTTCACTCGTTGCTCGTCGAATGTATCGATGGTGTGGTCCACAAAGCCGCGCTGGTGATGTGAAACGCGTATAGGCGGCCACCTATCTTGGGACAATACGGTAACTTTTACCTGTGGGGCATGCGCGAGACATCGAAGAACCCGAAGAGAAAGTTCATGCTCTCCATCTGGAATAAGAACGGAAATTGGGTTGCTCATACACCCCTTCTGAAAAGCCAACCATCCGAGCATACAAGAGGGCGCAGGACTTCTTCTCGCATACAGATGGGGGCGTGTTTGGTATTCATAGTGAGGAACTCAATATTCGATCGCCTTCAATCTATACCTGCTGCTCCATGCCTTCTCGTGCAATCAGAATCACCCGCCGATTTAGGGCATGAAATTGTCGCTGTGGTTCCAATCACGCGTAGCCGGAAATCCGGTACACCCGCTTCACTAACGGACTGAACCTCCAACCTTCCCCTCCCCCGACCTCTTCTGTCAGGTGGGATGAAGGACACCGCTGCGGTTTTCTGGAGGCTGTTTCCTGGAGGTGACCCACTCTAATTCACTCAGATAAGATCTCCTCTCAACAGAAGGCTACCAAGTCGTGTGATAAAAATTGTCCCTGAAAAGTAGGCCCCCTCCAGTTGATGTTTAGGGGCTTGGTTTTAGCTCAAAATGCTTCCTCATGCGGGAGAAATGCGCTACGAAATGGTTCATGTTTGAATCGACCCGTCGTGACGAAGAACCCAAGAAAGTAGCTCCTCGCAGCTTGCATTCCGAAAGGGATAGAGTGCTCGACTCCCCATCCCTTATGCTGCCGTCGATCACACAGTACTTGCAACGCCGTGATTCGGACCACGCGCATATCTGTGTTGAAGAGCTCTCTCGACAGAGCCCTATGACGGGGGGGCAATTTTCTGGGCTCGTTGATACTTTGACGCATCCGAGACAGACCGCTGAGCTTATATGGGCTTACTCCCAACTCTCAAAGTTCGCGGTTGATGTTGAGTTTGCTAAGCTTGTCCCCGCTTTCTTGAAACTGACGCATAGGTGTCTGATAGATTGTTATGACGCGGACCCTACGATGGCTCAACGAGCGTCTCGGGTACTCAACCGACTTCTTGACGCTCGATTGCTCAGTGAAGAGGTAGGTGAGCGTCTGAGGATAGTCGTTGGAGAGGAGGAGCGGTGCTTATTGCAGAGCATCGTCGCTCAAGTTGATGCGGGGAGGCCCGGGTATTGGGCGTGCGCTGAATTTCTTGGCTCGATTTATCCGGACGTGGAGTCCTTAGAGTGCCTCTTCAGTGCCCTGGATCAACTTGGATCTGACTCACAGATGAAAAACGCTCTGCGGGGCTTCCGACGGTCGGTCGCCGCGATCGCAGATCGTGAGTTCACGACCGCCTTCGAATTCGTCGCGCGCGCGCTGGGAAGCTCTGAACGCCCACGCGATATCGCCCCTCGATCGGCGGCGGTGTCGGGGCTCGCGCAACACGCTGACTTCCACATTCACGAATTAAGTGGATTTCTCGCATCGGAGGATCCGGCTTTGAGGCTCTTGGCGTGTCGTGTATGTGAGGCCGCGAACCGAGATCAAGATGTGTATTTAGGATCTGAGGAGCGAGAGATTCTTGCGGAGCAGTTGCGGCGTATTCGAGCCAGAGAGGCTCACAGCCCGCCGGGCAGCCTTCACGGTGAAGAGGCGTTGCTCGCCTTAGCTCACATTTCAACGACGCGGTCCGATATTGAAGAGGTCGGTTCTGTCATACGTGATCGACTTGAGCGAGGAGAAGATCTGAGATCGGATCTCATAACAACGTACGCAGAGGGTCTGTCTCGTATAGAAGGCAAGGGGGGCGTCGAGTCCCTCCGTCCCCTTTCGAGGAAGCGGTTTATAGCACTGGACAGCTCGCCTCGTGTAACAAAATTGATTGAAGGTCCCGTGCGCCCCTTCGACGGGAAAATTGTAGAGAATGAATGTGAGCATTTGGCGTTACTTATCTCGAAACAGCGAGGATTTGATGAGGTCCTTGAATTGTGCCGAGAGCGACAGGAGTTTATTGACCCTCGGCGACACAGTATCCGGCAGCTCGACTGGCTTTCGTTGTTTGCCTCTGCGAACGAAGCGATTTGCTTCGCGCGACATTATGCCGTGCTCGCCGAAAGGGGGCCGGCGGATGTCGCAGCCCTATTATTTCCTGAGCTGCTTTCCGCATTGGCGCGGGGTCGCGAATCGCGGAATGAGTACGTAAAAACTAAGATCGCTGAATACGCTCTCCCTTCGCTCACCTTGCTCGCTCGTCTCGCTGCGCACGACCGGCAGATTCGGGAGCTGGCGGTCGCTCGTCTTTCATCGGCTGACTGGGAATTCCTTGATCGTATGCACCTGGTGAAAGAGGGGATCGCTCCGAGTTCCAATCCCGAGCTTGCGCTGGCTGGATTCGCGGTCAGAGCCGCCATTGATCATGAGACATCTTGGCGGGATGAATTTTTCACCTGGTGGCTAAAGCTTGACGACCAGACTCGGGAAGGAATTGATCCAAACAGCCTCGCCCTTGTGGTGATTGTAGCTGAACGACAACGGCCAGGGGCCGCCTGGGAACTCCTTCGGCGAGTTCCCATGGTATCCGAGGACGAGCGCACATTCTCCGCTATCGCCACCGGGCTCTTGGTACGACCTGCCGATTCTGTCCGGCGTATGTGCTTAGATATTTTATCCGACAAGGCCGACGAGATCGCTCGATCCTTACAAGTCGCTCAACTGATGGCTCCTTACTGCGCCGATGCCGAGCGAAAGCACCTCATAACAGCCGCTAAAGGGTTTCTCGACGAAATGGGCGTGTTGGGAGTGAACGCCGCTTTCGCACTTGCCGCTCTTTCGCATGACAGAGCCGACGCGCTCCTATTACTGGAACGAGAGCCGGTCTTAGGGATAAACGAGAGCGTGTATCGAGTTTCGTGCGCCTACGCCGCGGGGAGGATCGTGCGAAACATTGAACGAGCGTTTCCTGGAAGTGGGCTACTCTAATTTACTCAGATGAGTTCTCCTCCGAACTACTGAAAAGTAGCCCGCCTCCAGTTAGTCCGAGGAGGCGGATAGTTTCGTCGGGGAGCCGGAGAGAGATTCAGATCGAGGTCATGCGGACAATCTCCTCAATCACCTACATCAGGGTGATGCGTATCCGATTCAATCGGGTGCACTAGGCTATTTCCTTGGGTTCTTCTCTCGGTCCGTGAGTGGTCCGCGTTCCTAGCTCTGTTCGCACTCTCTCCACGAAGGCTGAAAGGAGACGCTCGTCATCTAGATCTTTGGTTTGCATCGTGGCATCCGCTCGCTCCACACTGACACTCAGGCAACGGGGCTCGTCGGGCAGCGATTGCCCTAACAACAACTCGATGTAGTCGGGGGCTTCACTCTTCCATCGCCCTACTCCCTCGATCTCGCCCTCGGTCTGGAACCTATCGCAATCTACCATCAAGATTCCCGACAATGTGAATCCGATCTTCTCGAAGGTATACTGCTCATCGGCCCAGGTGTCGCGCGCATCGTCCAAAGTGTCGGGGGACATCTCAGCCCCTGCTTGCCGGACCAAGAGCTCGTGCGAAAGAAAGTGCAGTTCGCCGAGCAGGGGAGCAAGAGCGAGCGAAGGAGATTTTCCATTTAACGTGACCGAGATGAGATGGGCCTCTCGGATTGCGAGAGTGACTTGCGGCTCCGAGCCGAACTGTGGACGGGGGACCACTGGAACGTCGACCGACAAGTCGGACGCGACGTTCGGTAACGTACCTGAGAGCGTCTTTAAAAAGTCGTCCCGACACTCGGCTGGCTGATCCTCTATGGATTCCCGAATGGAGAAGGGCGGACGGAGGATCACTTCCGAGCTCCATGTATCCACCTCGGCCGACCACGCGCGCTCTGCGGATGATGGGGAGTTGGCGGATGTATTACGTGGGTGCTCAATCATAAGGGTAACGTACTGCGAGGCTAGTCGGACGCTACAGTATGGACGTTACTAGGAATAAAGAATAGTTGTTGCTATGAAAACTATCGGACTGTGTCCGTTAGTCCGGCGCTACTTCTGTGTCCGTTAGTCCGGTATGTCCGTTAGTCCGGCGCTACTTTAGCAGGAACAAAATAGGAGACGTGCGCGACATGTGTTGGTAGTCGAGAAAATCCTCACAGGTAGCCCAATAGCGGCACTTTCCGCTTAGATGCGGCACCTGAAATCGATTCGAGAGCCTCAATTGTCTTTCTAGCTAAGTAACTCTGACCACACGGACACAAAGAGGTCTAGCTCAGGCGGCAATATGCCAAAGCTCAACAGAGATACCCCTGGGAGCGGTATCAAGTAACTGCGATAGAACGCCGAAAATAGGCCGGCAGTAAGTTGGCAAGTACCGGCTGACTCGGAGGAAAGAGCCCCGTTGGAAATGATCTGCTCCGATCGCCTTGAAGCCATCTGAGGCGTACCTTCTTGGCCTTAGAGCGTAGCTTTTTGATAAAGGAGATAAAGGCGATCCGTAAAGGGATATCTCTGCAGATACACCACATCCTGCGCCCAAAGGTGGTTGGTACATAAGGAGTATCGATCGGCTGAGAAGCTAGCTCGGAATCTGAAGGAAGAGAGACCCGCTGTTGCTCTCGGATAACTGCCACCTCGTGTTCAATCTCCTGAACTCGCGCTAAGAGCCTTTCGTTAAGCTGCTCTTGTGTGGACTGGCTAGGGAAAGCGGTAGTCCAGGCGTTGGGGCTCAAAGTAAACGTAGCTTTTTCCGTAGCCTGATTTTCAACCGCTGCGGCCTCCCCCACTATTTTTCTCAGTCACCGCGCGCAAGCAATACTCGGCGCAGTTTGCCGAACTAAGCAGTAGCACTTGAGTCGAGAACTGTGCGTTAGTGCCCAGACGCTCGAGGTGTATCGTATCTGGGACTTGTACCCGAGGAATCTGCATGCCGTATCATCCACGAATCGAGTGTGAGGACGTCGCCTCATTTCAGACCACACGGACACGTAACTCCGAACTCTGGTTCGCCAATAACCCTGAGCTCGAGCAAGCGCTTAACTCGAAGATTAATCAATTTTCCCAGCGATCTATGCTCAATACGCTAGTTTGCTTTGCTTGCTACCCAGTCGTAGGAAAGGCTGCGGCCGGCAGTCCTGTCGGTAGCCGTAGTCTTCCCCGTCAAAGTCTTTCCGTCTACCGAGAGTGTTGCGCGCGATTCGAGCTTCCACTGACTCGACTGTACCTTGAACGAAACCTGCTTGGAGTCTGAAAGAGTTCCTTCGACCGAATTGAACATTGCAATGCTGTTAAGCGGATACGGTTGCGCATACTGACTCTCAGAGAACGCCACCCCACGAACATCTCCGTTCTCGAACACGAGCAGTTTGAGAATACCACCTATCGCGGGCTCTCCGGGGTTTTGATTTTGATCAGACATCCACCTCCACGAGCCGTTAAGCATCGCCGTATGGTCTATCTTGGCATCGGGGATGAAGGCTTGGGTCGCTTTATTAGGCACGTCCTTGTCGCCATCCACTTGCTTTGCACGCAACTTTCCGAGCTCAGATGTAATCAACCTCTCCTTGCTCGTATCGCCGGAGGAAAACCAGTCGAACGAGCTTCCCTTTTCGACCATGCCATCCACCATTCGCTCGAATCCGACTTTGAGGTGATATCCATCGAGAGCCTCGTCGTAGCGGGCATCTCGATAGAAGAGCGACACCACACGAGCCTCTTCGAGGGTTTTAACCTCTCCTTTTTCGGAGATACCGTTTTTGTTCTGGTCGAACCACAAACCGAGTGGCGCGAGCTCGGCGCCCTTGAGTGTCCCGTCATTGTCGCGGTCCAACGTAGCAAGCGCGTCGAATCCATGCTGCCAGGGCTTTGCATCGACAGCGGGACGTGCATTCGGTGCGAGCATATCCTGCAGTGAGCGCGTCTGACCTCCAAACGTCCAATTGCCGAGCAATTGATACGCGCTAGAAACTTCTCCTTTGTGGTCAGGGTCGATGACAATCAAGGGATGAGACGCAGATCCTTTCCATACAAACCACTTCTCCGAGTCGCCGGGAACGAGAGGGAACTGTACGAAAGTCATGTCATGCTCGAGCGTTGGATGAGGTGCAAAGTTGAGAGAGATCGGGGACACTCTCCAAGCCACATGTCCAGCATCGCAGATGTTTTGCGGCAGTCCATCGAGGGGCACTCGATTACAACTGGCGTCGAAATACATGAAACCATCGGTACAGTACGCGCCGCACCAGTAGAAGCTTGGATTAGTACAATCAGTTCTCCATTGAGTGCACTGGACATAGGTCGCATTCGGAACTTTGAACCCTCCAAATAGTGTCGAAACAGCATGGTCGTCGTCTGCTTGCCTTCTACCAGCAAGAGCTTGGTCGACCGACATCGTCGTGGACGTCGAATTGAAGTTACTGGCCATAGCTCCGAGGCATGTTCGAAGGCTACTACCAGCCTCGTTGAGGTGCCAGAACCCACCCACTACAAAGCCAAGGTCGCCTTCTCGTTTGACATCCAATTTATAGGCCTGACAAGCGACGGGCGTTGGTGTCTGAGCTGGCGTTGCCGTGCTAGTCGGGGTGGCCGTGCGAGTAGCAGTGCGAGTAGCAGTGCGAGTCGGCGTCGCCGTGCGAGTCGCGGTTCGAGTCGGCGTAGCAGTGCGAGTAGGCGTAGTCGTACGAGTCGCTGTTCGAGTCGGCGTAGCAGTGCGAGTAGGCGTTCGAGTGGCTGTTCGAGTCGGCGTAGCCGTACGAGTCGGAGTCACCGCTGCGCGCGGCGTTATATTGGGAGGCTCATTCTTTTGGTGCCACTCAGGACTCCGCGCCGTAGGCACGCCGTGCGCCAAAGCTGTGACCAGAGCCAACACTCCGGTAGAGAGCAGTACCGGTATAGCTGCAAATCCAATACGCCTTAGTCCACTTGCCATGTACTTGCCCTTCGCGCGCAATATCGACTTTGCAACGCCCCCATGATGTCAATCGCAATATCGACTTTGCAACGCCCCCATGATGTCCATCACGAACATGCACGAGTACCCAAGCGTGACAATTATCGCTACTCTTATCGCTGCTCCTAACGCCGGGCTCCTCCGGGAACCTCGCATACTCTCGGCGGTTTGTCAGGAGTCAATACAAGTGCACCCTCAAGTACACCTTGCGCACTCCCCATCGAAGATATCGGCAGGAATAGGCCCGGACTTCAGCCGAATAGCTTGCTTCGTGTGGGTTTCTTCCATCAATAGCGGTGTCAGTGACACATAGGGAGCAGAGGCAAAACCCCGCTATCGCGTGCTTTTGCCAGGTAGGGGAGATGGAGCTTGCAGTTCCGTGAAAGGAACTCGTGATGTTGATAATCCCTGTTGCTCCTCGCTGCGAGCCTGGAGCATCAGGGGGTCGACCTATCAATTGTCCGTTAGTCCGGTTGTCCGTTAGTCCGGCGCTAATTGTCCGTTAGTCCGGCGCTACTTTAGCAGGAACAAAATAATTGTCCGTTAGTCCGGCGCTACTTTAGCAGGAACAAAATACGAGACGTGCGCGACATGTGTTGGTAGTCGAGAAAATCCTCACAGGTAGCCCAATAGCGGCACTTTCCGCTTAGATGCGGCACCTGAAATCGATTCGAGAGCCTCAATTGTCTTTCTAGCTAAGTAACTCTGACCACACGGACACAAAGAGGTCTAGCTCAGGCGGCAATATGCCAAAGCTCAACAGAGATACCCCTGGGAGCGGTATCAAGTAACTGCGATAGAACGCCGAAAATAGGCCGGCAGTAAGTTGGCAAGTACCGGCTGACTCGGAGGAAAGAGCCCCGTTGGAAATGATCTGCTCCGATCGCCTTGAAGCCATCTGAGGCGTACCTTCTTGGCCTTAGAGCGTAGCTTTTTGATAAAGGAGATAAAGGCGATCCGTAAAGGGATATCTCTGCAGATACACCACATCCTGCGCCCAAAGGTGGTTGGTACATAAGGAGTATCGATCGGCTGAGAAGCTAGCTCGGAATCTGAAGGAAG
>JBILFA010000042.1:0-25816 GCA_044351795.1 Bdellovibrionota bacterium
TGATATCAGTCTTCCCGTCGGCGGGAGCCCCGGCAGCCACCTCCTCGTAACGACCATCGACCAGCACTGCAGCAGAGAGTTTGAGCAGCCGCCCACGAGCTTGAGCGCTCTTCGTAACCGCTCTCGACACCTCGAAGTTCTTTACGTTCTCCTTGCGTGAACTCTGCTCGTTTCCGGTCTCCGGGGGAGAAAGCAACCTCGGGTCATTGGTCAGATTCGATACCACGCCCGGTACACCGCCGCGCTGAGATGCCCCGCTGCCCTCTTCGACGCTTCGCTCGGATCGGAGCACCCTTCCTCCCGGATCGAAGCTCTCCTCCTCACGCTCGTTCATCGAAAAATCGATATCTGCCGTTACACGAGCAACGACTTTGCCGGGACCAAGAACCTTTGCAAGCATCGCCTCGATGCGTTGTATGTATCCCTTCTCAATTTCACGAGCGTACTGCAACCTCGTAGCATCTGGACCGAGCTCCTCACCCTCCTGATCTTTGGGCGTGAGGAGGTTACCAAACACGTCGATAATGGTGACCTCTTCGGGCTTCAAGCCTTCGACACTTCCTGCCACGAAGTTCGCGATACCTCGAATCTGCTTCTTATCGAGCTCTCCTCCCGGCCGCAACTTGAGCAAGACCGATGCAGACGGTTCCTGGGCCTGCTTCGAGAAGATAGTCTTCTCCGGTTGCGAAATGTGAACACGAGCAGAGAGCACTGCGTCCAAGGACGTAATCGTGCGCTCCAACTCTCCTTGAACAGCGCGTTGCTTCTTGACCATCTCTCCCAAAGAGGTAGTTGCGAAATTCGTCCCGTCAAAGAGCTCGAATCCGACCGTTCCAGTCTTAGGCAATCCTTCGGCGGCAAGGCTCATGCGAAGCTCATGGACCTGCTCCGGGGGCTTGATTGAGATCGTATTGCCCTCGATCTTGTACGCGATCTTGAGCTCCTTCAAACGCTCAACCACACCCGCAGCGTCTGCTGTACTAAGGTCTGAATACAGCACTGTGTAATCGGGGTCCGTGGCCATCTTCGAAACATAAACAACAGCCGCGATGGAGAACACCGTCAGGAGTGGGAAAAGAACCTTCTGCGTCAAAGGAAGCTTTAAGTATCCCTCGAACAACTGCGCCAAAATAGCCTTCGGATCAAGCGTAGGAGCCACATTACCTCACTGAATAATCAAACTTGGGTGCGAATTACTTCTTCATAGGCGCGGATGATCTTTCCGCGGATAGCCGACATAAGCTGAAAAGCAACGTCGGCCTTCTCGAGCGCTACCATCGCGCCGTGCGGGGTGACTCCGTCTTTCTTGAGGGTCAAGCCCTCGATCTGCTCTTCTGCCTGGTTCTGCAGATCGTTGACCTCCTGTAAGGCGTTTTGAAAAACGTCCGCGAACGTTCCTTGTTTCGTCCCGCTCGCCGGAGCGGTAGGCTTGCTCTCCGAAATGCCCTTAATAGCGTCGAGCTGGGGCAGTATTGGATTGATTCCGTTGACGCTCATGAAACCTCCTTACCTACGCCTGAGTTAGAATTCGACCAACCTCGCTCTGCATCTGCCTGGCGGTCTCGATCGCAGTAACATTCGCCTGATACAAGCGGCTTGCCGACATCAAGTCAGACATGGTGGTGACGACGTTGATGTTTGGGTATGCTACGAAGCCTTGAGGATCAGCATCGGGATGTCCGGGTTGAAATACTTGACGCGGTGCAGTTTCGTCGGCCGTAACGGCTGCAATCGCGGGTTTTTTGAGGGTCATGCGCTCGAGCGCGGAGGAGAAACTTCCAGGGATATCCTTTGCCACTTGAACGACATCACGTCGCTTGTACGGCCCACCTTCGGGAGTTCTGGTGGTCTCGGCGTTGGCAATGTTCGAGGCGAGCACGTTGACGCGCATTCTCGCCGCTGCCATTCCACTGGCTAGTACCTCCAATGCGTTTAACATAACTATCTTCCCTCTCGTATTGCGTTTTTAATCAAGCCGAGTTGTCGACGAATCAAACGAGCAGCGCTCATGAAGTCCCCGCTGTTCTGCGCCAAGCGACCCATCTGAAGATCGATATCGACGTTGTTACCATCCGGTTTGGTTTGCCCCGAGTGGTCCGGGACGAAGCGCGCACTTTGATTCTGTCCTACATCAAGATGCTGCGAGTCAGTTCGCATGATGCTCTCCTGACTGCTGCCGAAAGCTCGCTTGAGCTCCTGTCCGAAGGTGAGCTCTGCCGCGCGGTACTGCGGCGTTTCGGCATTCGCGATATTCGAGCTCAACGCCTGGTTTCTCTTCCAGGTGAGGTCCATACTCTTGGTAAGCCCCGCGACAGTCCTGTCGAATAAATTATCAAGCACTTTCATATATCCACCTCGACACAGTCATCTCAAGCAAGATGCATGCTAGACTGTTAGATAATATATTCAGATGGTTAAAGCCTTTCAGAGGTGTCAAAACAATGACGTTAGAGGCTCCGTGTCAGAGCTACCAGCGCCAAGCTTCACTGGCATTATCGGCCGGTGAAATGAGATTGCATCGCGAGCATCAGCGAAGAAAGGCGTCGGGCACATGTATGATATGGGCCTCACGCCGAATCCGCATGTACCTGCGCCTGGCCACCCCCGAAAGCTCGCGTGGCGAGGTTGTTCGCGGTGCCGGTAAGACCGCTGCAAGTGCCGCCGCTTCCGACGAGCTAAGGGCTCCTACACCCTTTCCATAATAGCGTCGGGCGGCAGCTTCGATACCGTATACGCCCTCCCCCCACTCAATCACGTTCAGATAGAGCTCCAAGGTGCGCCTCTTTCCCCACACCGCTCCAGCAACGAGCGCCATTCCTGCCTCGACGATTTTGCGGATGTAGCTACGACCGGGCCACAGAAACACATTTTTTACCGTCTGCATCGTGATCGTGCTCGCGCCTCGCAGCCGTTTTTTTCCAGCCCCATCCTCGATCGCGTCCTCTACCGCAGAGAGATCGATCCCCCAGTGGTGGAGGTAGCGCGCATCCTCCGCCGCTAAAACAGCTTGCTGAACGTGAACCGGCACATCCGAAAGCTTAATCCACTCCCAACCTCGCACGGCCGCCTTACCTTGCCACCAATACTCTACCGCCCGAATTGCCATCAAAGGGGTGAGCGGTGGCGCTACGATACGGAAAAGAACCACACTCAGGATCCATATCCCGAATAGCAAAAACAGGGCTCGGGCAAGCTTTCGCAGCCACGAGGTACGGCCAGACTTACGGGAACGATTACGAGACGACACAACAGAAGTGTGCTACCTCACCAGCGAGAAGGGAAGAGCAAAGCTGCGGAAGTGATGCTGCGGTAGCAATTCCTCCTCCTATTCCTCCTCCTCATCCTTCTCATCATTCTGCACCTGCACCGGCTTCCTCGTCATCATCAAGGAACTTTAGTATCGTTGATTGCCGGTTGCTGCCGAAGACTGAACTTGCCAAAGCCAAACTCAAATCAATCGCCAATATCCGCTCTACCGAAATAGCCGGATGAGAATCAGGAACCGGTGCAGGTGCAGGATGATGAGAAGGATAAGGATTAGGAAGAGGAAAAGTGCCTACCACCAACCCGCTTGGGACATAATCCTGAACGCTCCCGGCACGTCTTCTTATCCTTCCGTTCCCAGTTCAGTTCGGCAAAGCTCTTCTGTGTCATGTAACACAAAATATCAGCCATCGATCAGTGACGCACGCATTTTAGCGGTGCGTAAGCACCGCTGCTCAACAAAATCAAGCATCAGCGCGGTTTTGCCTCTTTCCTAGTCTTCGCTGACTATCCCGTCACCACGATACTCGTGTAGTTTGTTCCGCAGCGTGCGAATACTGATACCTAGTAACTTGGCAGCCTCGGTGCGATTGTCCTGCGTCGCGCGCAGAGTTTCGAGGATGAGCGCTTTCTCCATCTCCTGCACCGTCGTTCCGGAACGGACCACCAGAGAACCTGCACGCCCATCGAGAACCGGCTCGACCGTTCGCTCCACCATTGAGTTGAGCGGCATGTTCGGTGCCGGTTGTGCGCGATACGACTCGAGCTGTACAGCCGGATTCATCGACAACAAAAAATCAGACTCGCGCGGAGTCTCACCACGCGACAGGATAGCAGCCCGCTGCACGGCGTTCTGTAGTTCACGAATATTTCCAGGCCAGGCATGTGACATCAACGCCTCGAGTACCTGTGACGGCAGCGAGGGCGCATTCTCCCCTAGGTACTGCCTCATGAAGTGTTCGGTAAGTAATTTGATGTCCGGTCGACGTTCCCTCAAAGGAGGCAGTGTCAGCGGGATGACATTTAACCGATAAAAGAGGTCTGCCCGAAACTTACCTTCCCTGACGCTCTCTTCGAGATTGCGGTTCGTTGTGGCCAATACCCTCACGTCAATCGATACGGGATCCTTACCACCGACACGATCCACTTCGCGCTCTTGAAGAACTCGAAGGAGCTTCGCTTGAAGAGCGATCTCCATCTCTGAAATTTCATCCAAGAGTATCGTTCCTCCCTGAGCCAGCTCGAACTTTCCTATCTTGCGGCTCTGGGCTCCAGTGAATGCCCCCTTCTCGTGCCCAAACAACTCACTCTCCAAGAGGCTGGCAGGCAATGCTGCGCAGTTGACCGCGATAAACGGTTGCTGACTCCTCGGACTACTAGCATGCACGAATCGAGCGATGAGCTCTTTGCCCGTTCCCGATTCTCCCTGTATGAGTACCGTAGCCTCACTGCGGGCTACGGCCTCAGCCACCTCCAGCACCCTAATCATCAAAGGATCATTCGTGACTATCGGCCTTCCTCCTTTAGCTCGGGCGGACTTTTGACGACACGCCTTGCTTTCGGGAAGCAGAACCCTATCGATAATTCGCTCCAGGTCGACGGCATTGAACGGCTTCGTAATGAAGTCCGCAGCTCCGTTCTGCATCGCCTCAACCGCTTGAGTGATAGTTCCGTACGCGGTAATCATAATCACCGGAACCTCACTGCCGCGCTTCTGCAGGGCCGCCAGTAGCTCAATCCCCGACATCTCCGGCATCTGTTGGTCGGTGATAATGAGATCGAAGTTCTCCGTTTCAGCCAACTCGGACGCCGCGAGTCCATTATTGACGATGACAGCGTCGAAGCCCTTACGCGAGAGGCAGGTTTTGATCGCCAGTTGCATGTGCGGATCGTCATCGGCGACAAGAACACGCATCTTTGAATGGGTCGATTGCTTCTCCACCTTTTCTCCAACGGATTCGTTTAGTTCCATGATATTTCCTCTTTCTACTGAGCCGCCTGTCGCGGCAACGAAATCGTAAATTCTGCTCCAGGCACATTGCGAACCGAGATCGCGCCTCCATGGGCCTCGATAATACGCTTGACGATCGACAGGCCAAGTCCGGTCCCCCCGCTTCTACTGGACGTAAAAGGCTCGAATATGCAATGCCCTATGTGGTCAGGAACACCCGGACCGTTATCTCTCACCACGATTGCGACGCCGTCAATGCCGACGCAATCACCTGCCTCGATGGTTATCGTCCCACGATATGCAGTGACCTGAAGTGCATTGGTGATGATGTTGTACAAGCACTGCCGTAGCGCCTGATCATCGGCGACTACGAAGGGGTTTCCTGCAAGCGCGAGCTCGATGGTCGCTGCTGGCGCATAGAGGCTCGAAAAATGACTGTGAACCTCTCGCAGTACCGAGTGGATGTTAATCGGTCCGCGGTGCAACCTTGTGCTCTTCGCAAAGTGAAGGACGTTTGACACGACATGATCGAGGCTCGAAACGCTCTTCTCGATCTCATCAACCAATTCGATGGCCTGTGGTCTATCTTCGACATCCCCCTTGAGCATCGAGAGAAACAAGGTGATAGCACCAAGGGGATTCCGCACCTCATGAGCGAGCGCAGCAGCCGTCTCGCCCAACATCGCCAGACGCTCTGACCGCTTAATCTCCTCTTCCTTGCGCTGTAGCTGTTCCTTTAGTTCCTCCACCTCCTCCATCAAGGCAGAGTGGCGCAGCTCGAGTTTCTCACTGCTCTCGTTAAAGCGCTCCAACATCTGAGCAAGCCCAGTGGCTGTTTCTGTAGGGATCGTCCTTTGTTTCGATGCGAGCATGTGATCTCCTAGTTTCCTTCCACCAGCTGCCGACGCCCCCACTCCGACTCTTCCAATGCAGCCCGCATGAGGATGAGCCAAGAATCCGACGGTGGATAGTTCTTCTGTGCCTCTTGCACCAATCGGCGCGCTGTAGGGAGATCCCCATTCGCGACGGCCACCTGCATAAGTCCGTACTCTGCCCAACTGTCTAGGAACGCCTCGGGATAAGCATTCTTTCCCTTCTCGATCCAGAAGCGCGCTCGCTCAGTCTGATTTGTCTGGAGTGCAATCGAGGCGAGAGCTCTCACTGCAGCCGCAGACCTATCGTGCTGAGCCGGAATCGCTTTCAAACACTCGTCGGCCTTTTCGAGCTTCCCGATCCTCATCTCCACCATGCCCAGTGCAAAGTTGATCTCCGCTTTGTCGACCTCATCAGCATCGGTACGTGCGGCTTCGAGCTTTTGTTCCGCTGCGCCGTATGCTCCGGTTCTAGACAAACTCTGTCCCCACAAAAGGTACGCTCTTCCGCGTAACGGCGATGATTCACGAAGGTATGAAATAGCTTTCTCTGCATACAGCGAGGCCTCCGGGTAGCGCTCCTCCTGATACTCGAGAACGCCGCGCGACAAGGTCACGCGCGCCCGATTTTCGAGCGTGAGTTTTACGTCTCGTAACACCGAGTCGAACAGCTCTGCCGCTTGGCGATTCAGCCCAAGAGCCCACGAGCTCTTGGCTGCTGCAATACGCGTGTCAGAGCCTATCTTACGTGCCGGAAGAAGTTCATAGACCGTGAGCGCCTTCAAGTACTCGCCCTCAGCCGAGAGCCGCTGCACATCGATCTGATGCTGCGCGTAGGATGTGTGCGCACTGAGTAGTATCAGAGACACAGCAATGTACGCGCATCTGAACATCACTTTACGGACTCGCGGGGAAATATGATGTGTAAGTCGATAATTGGTCATGGCGATCATCCGTCCTTACATCGCCAGAGCCTCAGGCTCCACCAAAAGCTCAACCTTCGCCTCGAGCCCTTTCTTCTTGATCTTCTCGACGAGCGTGGTGCGATTGAGTCCCAGCAACTTCGCGGCAGCCTTCTTGTTGCCGCCCGTTTGGGAGAGCGCTGTGCAGATCAGCTGATTCTCATAGGCGTCAATCAGCGAGTTAAAATCTACCCCTGTCGAGGGAAGCGTGAGATCTGAGAGCTGAATCGTGGTTTGTACGACCGGTACGATGTCGGATATATGCTCTGGAAGATGCGTAGTGTCGATCTCGTCCTCTTCGCTGAGGATAGCCAAGCGCTCTACGAGGTTCTCGAGCTCTCGAATATTGCCCGGCCAGTGATATGCGTTCAGGGTATTGAGAGCTGCAGCGGAGAAGCGGAGTGACGGGCGACCGAGTTCGTCGGCGTGCCGCGCAAGAAAGTGTCGTGCGAGGAGTTGCGCGTCACTTTGACGCTCTCGCAGCGCTGGAAGATTGACCGGAACAACCTGAAGCCGATAGTAAAGATCCTCGCGAAACCGGCCTGCTTTTACCTCTTCAGCCAGATCCTTGTTTGTAGCGGCGATGACGCGAACGTCTACATCGAGCGAACGGGTCGATCCGACAGGATCTACCTTTCTTTCTTGAAGCACGCGCAGGAGCTTGACCTGCAACTTGGGGCTCATCTCCCCGATCTCGTCCAAGAATATTGTTCCACCATCAGCGAGCTGGAAGCGCCCGACACGTGAACCAACCGCTCCAGTGAACGAACCCTTCTCATGACCGAAGAGCTCACTCTCGAGCAGATCCTCAGGAATAGCACCGCAGTTAACCGGCACCAACTTGCCGGAGCGTCCACTGAGGTTGTGGAGAGCCTTGGCGATGAGCTCCTTTCCTGTACCGCTTTCTCCGAGAATGAGAACCGTCGCGCGAGTTTTTGCGATCTTCTCGACGACATTGAATACCTTGTGCATCTCCGAACAACCGCTCACCATACCGAGGAAGGACGGAGAAGCCGTTTCACGTTCACGCGGGAGAGAGAGCGAGGAGAAAACGGAATCGCGGGCCGTGGAGAGCGCTGCGGTATGCATCATGAGAACCTTCCTTGTTCAACTTTCGTGCGGCATCGGGCTCCTCAATCCGCGAGGAGCCCATTCCTTCATGCCGCCCAAACCAGACTTCAACCTTTTCTGTACATCCACCCTAAAACAGCCGGGGCGGCTCATGTCACAGATTTGGCAAGCTCCGTACCAACAGGAGCATGCAATGTTAGATTCTTGACAACCTGAAAGGGTCTCACCTCTTTTAGGGTATTTAGGCTCAGTATATTCAGCCGGTTACTAGATCGAGCGATAAATCGGCGCTCTGGTCGCTGACTTCGGGGGGAATTTTTTTGTCGCTCTACGCGAAAATGTGTTCAGTTTTGTTGCACAGGTGTCGATAAAGATTTCGCAGTGAAGCTGGACTATCTCGAGAAGCGAGACTGGAACAGAAAGTGTGTAGATTCCGGGTAGGTGCACGTTTACGTTCACGAGCACGTTCACGTGCAATGAACTATCATCCACAGTTTGCGTCACAGTCTCCGAGAAGCACCAGAGGTTTCATGAGGAGGTCTGGTGGATAGTCGACCATGTATCTTTGAGCGAGGCATCAACGAGCGTATCGTCACTGTGGCTTGTGAGCATTCAGAGAATACGTCCGCTTCTCTTGCGGCGATCGGCCAATCCGGCAGCAAATATATGCACTAATTTATAACGGTGCTTGAATCGGTGATCAAAAGGTCTCTCAGCGCCAGACCAAGCGAGATGCGGAAAGATTCCGCTTTTGATTCGATATGGCCGCACGATGCTTGAATAACGGTCTTGTAGCAGCACCGAGCTTCCGAGAATTCGAACCCCGCATGAAAAAGAATAGCCTGCCTGGCCTCTAATTGAACAATGATCTGCTCTACGGTTGGGAGCCAAATATAGGCGGACCGGAGCTCTTCAGGGCTCATGCCCTGCGGATCGACCAGGATCGCAACGGGACTTTTGTTTTCTCTGTCGGCGACCTCATCACCAACCTCCGGATTCCAAAATAATCCTGCGACCTCGAGATCTTGTGCGAGGTAAATGAGTCGATCGGTTCCTAGGGCGTTTTTGCTCACGGTAATTCCCGCTCCTATTCCTCTGTTGTAAAGGTCGGCGCAGCCCGGACGAAACTTGAGTGAATACAACCGGCCATACAGCGACCTCTTCTACATAAGATGCAGAAATAACGTTCGAGAACACAAAAATATGCCAAGAGCACCGGTAAGGGTATCTCGTAGCCTCATACCGCTAACTAACTCGGAGCACGAAACTTAAACGCAGGTTGATCTGCTCTACGCAGAGAGGAGACGCCTCAATCCTTTGCCATGATGATAAGCAAGAGATAGCTCAAGGTAATCAGGCAGCACAGCAGCAAGAAGAGCTTGAAAAAAAGCACCATGGCGATGCCCACACCGAAACCGACCAGCGCCGCCACCTCTCCGTTTTCGCGCACAAATGTTCTTAGACGCTCACATTGAGCTTGAGCGGCTTCTTTCCACTCCCGCTGAGTGCGAGAGCCGGCAAAATCGACTAATGGTTGAAATATGTTCCGCATTACGGGTCCTATACTACGATTTTGGGTAGCATAGCTAGCAAAGGCGGCCTCTGCCTTTCCAACTTGGCAACTCGCGTTTATACTTTAGGTAGCCTTACGTCTTATCACAGGCAACAGGCGCTCACTCGGAATACTAGGATGATTACCATGAAAATTAGATACCTCGTTCTTTGTTTCTCCGCCCTCGGATTGACCCTCGGCTCTGCACACGCCGTTGATCTCGAGAAGGGCAAAACCCTCTACGCACAACGCTGTGCGACCTGCCACGGAGACAAAGGGGCTGGGGACGGTCCGATAGCGGCATCGCTGCCCCCGGAGCAAAAGCCTCGCAATTTTCAAGAGGGAAAGTACAAGTACGCCACGGATGACGATAAATTCAAGGAGCTCATCAAGAAGGGCGGTGCAGCCGTGGGGTTGAGCATGTTGATGCCCGGACAGGCGGATCTCAACAATGATGATATCGAGAGCCTATTGGTTTATGTGCACTCGCTCAAGAAGTAGCGAATAAGCGATCCCGACACTGCTTATAAAGGAGCCCTTGGTGACCATTCGAAGTTACCAGGGGCTTTTTTGTAAACCCAGCCTCATTCATTTCTGAAAAAATGAATGAGAATAGCTGGGCGAGCGCAATCCTGGCGAAGCCAAGTTGCGCTCGCGCTGGGTTTATTTCACACCCGACCAATTTAGGATTGCGGTCTGAGCGTAAAGCTCGGTACCCTCTTAAGTATCTGCGGTCTCCTCTCCCGATGAGGCTACCGATAGTCCTTAAGAGCTGGTAAGCCTTTGTACAATCCCATGCACCACGAACAACAAGATCTGTACGATAACGTGGCACAGGCTGCTTCGATCGCCGAAGCGTTTTGGTCTCGCTGCTCACGATTCCCTCAGTCCAATCTTTACAAATACGCTGTGGCACCGAATGCAATGGGAACTCGGGTTTGGCACACTAAAACCTATGCGTCAGTCTCTCCCATGGTGGCTAGATTAGCGGCTCACCTCGCCTCGCTGGGGGTCGGCGTCGGGACTCCTGTAGCAATCCTTTCCCACACCCGCCCTGAGTGGGCGCTCGTCGATATCGCTATTCAATCACTAGGTGCTGTCACCGTGAGCATCTACCAGAGCCTACCGTGGCACGAGGTCGGCTACATCCTTTACGATTCTCAAGCCGCGATCGTCGTAGTTGAGAACGAAGAGCAGGCGCAGAAGATTCAGCGGTTAAAGAGGGACCCTTGCCCGATTCCTGAGCGAGAGGCGTTCCCTGCCTCGCACGAGTCCGTGCAGATCTCGCATGTGATCACCTTCGAGAAGCTCGATACCGATGTTGGGGGAGTTCTGTTCGATCAGATCGTGCAAGATGAGCGTTTATCGAGCTCTCCTCCTACTCTACCGCCAGTCAATCGCGAGAGCGTTTCCTCTATTGTCTATACCTCTGGGACCACGGGACCACCGAAGGGAGTGATCCAGACAAACGGCAACCACCTCACTAATGTCCGACAAGCCGCCGAGAGTGGAGTATTCGTGCTCGATGGAAGCCTCTTTCTGTACCTACCTCTCGCGCACTCCTTTGCGCGCCTTGCGTACTACATCGGCTTCTTGACCAGCGCGTCACTTGTTTTCCCCGCAGTAATCGATCACAAGAGCTCGAAAGTGGATCTGTCCTCTGTGGCGCGTGATATTCGGGAAGGCGCGGCTTCGGTCATTCCCTCCGTCCCTCGGCTCTTTGAAAAGATGGCTGCTGCGCTCCAAGCGCGCGCGGCGGGACGCGGACTACAGCAGAAGATCCTCAAACTCTGCATACGAAATGCTCAGGCGGTGTATGCATTGCGACAAGACAACAAAACACCCGGAATCCTTCAGCGCATCATCTACGACGCTCTCTCTCCGGTGCGCGCAAAGGTGAAAGTTCAGCTTTTCGGCTCCGCTTTTAGCCATGGGATCTCGGGGGGAGCCAAACTTGATCCGACCGTAAACAGATTTTTCGATGCCCTGGGAATACTGGTGTGCGAGGGCTACGGCCTGACCGAGACGTGTGTCGCTACGCACGTAAACGTACCCACGATGAGGAAGATAGGAACCGTTGGTCTCGCCTTGAAAGACGTCGAGGTTCGCATAACTCCTGAAGACGGGGAGATCCTCATGCGCGGCCCCAATATTACGCGAAACTACCTCAATCGACCGGAAGCAACAGCAGAGTCGTGGGACGCCGCCGGTTGGTTTCATACCGGAGATATCGGAACGATCGATCAAGACGGTTTTCTCTCCATAACCGATCGGAAGAAGGAGCTCATCGTTACGGCAGGCGGTAAGAAGATAGCGCCTCAGAGCGTTGAGGGACTCTTCAAACGCTACCCATTCATCTCACAGGCATTCTTATTCGGTGAAGGAAAGCCTTACTGCATCATGCTCTTTACCATAAACGATCTCGAAACGAGAGCGATGCTCACTGACCAAGGAATAGATCTCACACCTGACACCAAGCTGTCTCAGGTAGATGCCCTTCGCAAGCTCGTCGCTCAAGCAGTGAGTAAGGCAAATCACGAGCTGGCAAGCTACGAAACGATAAAGCGCTATGCAATCCTAGACGAGGACTTCACGATCGAGAACGGACTCCTGACACCGACCCTCAAGATGAAGCGTAAGAACATCCGTGTGCAGCACGTGGAACTGATTGAATCGCTCTATCTCTGACCCGAGCAGATTCCGCACTCTTTTCTTGCTCCCTTCGAGCCGGAGTTCTCTGCGTTTTCCACGCCTCTGCGTTACTTACCCAAAATATTCGCACCCGGAAGAACTTAGTTGATTGCGATATCAAGCTCTCGATTTTACCAATACTTCTCAACGCTCAGATTACCCGGCGTCTTTTTGGAATGCGTAGTATACCCGATTCCTCCAAGAAGCCGCTCGAGGTCCTCGATCATTCCAGGATTGCCGCACAGGAATACGTGGTCCTGTGATGAATCCAAGCGGAGGGTGCCATCCTCGAAGAGGCGCTGCACACGCCCCTTGTTACCATCCCAGCTCTCGGGGGCTCGACTCGAGATCGGGAGATATTCAAAGCTTGAGTTGGCAGCTCTGATCGACGCGAGTTCATCAACGTAGGCAAAATCCTCAGGATATCGCACTCCGTGCACGATAGTGATCTTCCGTCCCCCGATCCACGTCCCCTCGGTACGGACCATCGACATAAATGGGGCGAGGCCGGTACCAGTCGATACCAGCACCAAGTTACGTTCATCGGGAACCCCGTCCAGGGTGAAGGTCCCGGTCACCTTAGGCTGCGTAAACACCCGATCTCCAGGCTTGACCATCGCCAAACGCGAGGTGAGCGCTCCCGAAGGAACTACCGCGATGTAAAACTCCAAGAACTCCCTCTGGTTGGGAGACGAGCTGATGGAATATGCCCGCTTAATCAACTTGTCAGGTGCCGGGGCCTCAGGCTCCGCCTCTGCGCAGGCATAGCGAGGTGCCGAGCCCGGCAATCCTAAGGCCACGTATTGACCAGGAACAAAGCTAGGAACCCCGGCATCGGGCTTCACTTGAAGGATCATAAGTTCAGGGGTCAGATCAATTCGACCCGCAACAGTTGAATTTAGCATGGTTCGAATATACCCTGACTCGTCAAAAAAAAGAACGTGTGGCATGGATATCGTCCTCGTAGAACCGCAAATACCTCAAAACACCGGCTCAATCGCCCGAACGTGCGCGGCTACCGACACTCCCCTACACTTAGTAGGAAAGTTGGGGTTCGATCTCTCTGAGAAAGCTGTTCGTCGTGCGGGGCTCGATTATTGGCCTCACGTAAAGCTGTCCCGCCATGGATCGTGGGAGAGCTACGTAGAGTCCCGCACCCCGCGAAAGGTCTGGCTCTTCTCAAAGTTCGGCGAACGGATCTACCTTTCGGCCGATTTTGCTCCTGAGGATGCCCTGGTGTTCGGTAGCGAAACCAAGGGGCTTGGAGAGGAGTTTCTCTCGCGCTTTCCGCAAGAGCAGATTCTCAGAATACCGATCGTGACCGACTATGTACGAAGCTTAAACCTGAGTAACGCGGTGTCGATCGCTCTGTACGAAACACGGCGACAGCTAGGACTGGATACGTGAATCTTTAGGCCTTTTATGCTGCGTAAGGGGTTTGCCTCGCCTCGCTACACAATTATATGCGCCAAACTCCGCCTATCTTCGAGCATCAGAGCCTCGCGCTCCCATCTGGACCATTCCGTCCATGCCTCTTTGACGCGCTCTGGATCTAAGCCGTACTCTTCGATATCCCGCCGCATCCCTCGCTTAAGCGCCTCATCCGCATCTGTATCGAGCCAGATCGTGAGATCGAAACTTTGAAGGAGAGCCGGATGGAGCACGCGGCAGCCCTCGAGCACGATCACATCTACCCCGAGAAACCTCGCCGGTTCGGATCCGAAGCCATCCGGCTTCCCGGCGAGATACCCCCAATTATAGCGAGCTACTTCGAAGTCTCGTTGACCGGCCTTAAAGGGTGCCAACACCTCTCGTTCAAGACGGCTGTAGTCATACCGTTCAGGGCCGATGATCTCAGCCTGCGGCAGATGGAACCAGTCATACTCGAAGTGTGCAGCTCCCGGAAGAGATGACACGATAGCGCGAGCCAAAGACGATTTACCGGCGCCTCCCCTTCCGTCAATCGCGATGATGAAGCGAGGAACGTGTTCCTGTATCTCAAGGATTCGGGCTTTGATCGAGGAGTTCAGCGAAGCTGTGTGTGTACCCATGTCTTTTCTGCCCTGCGCTTGTAAAAACTACGCGTTGGTGTCACCTCACTTGGCGGTGTGATCAAAGTATAAGACCTTCGAACTGTATCTCCGTTTTCTTCCTCTCCAAAATTCGGTCGTTATCATAGCGTTTCGGTTACGTAACGCCAAGGCACGGAAGACGCGGAGGGCGCAGGACCTTCGTATCCATCAGAATCAGAGCTGAATTCAGAGAAGAGTCGTGCTCGAATGGGTATCTCTTCTGCTTAGAGTCATTCACCTGGCCGGTTTTCAAGGCATTACCTGATCTCAATGCTCCTCGTTATAGTTCGGCAGTGTGACGCCTCGCACAATTCATCAACGACACCGTATTTTTTTCTTCGTTAGTCTTTTTTGATGGTGTATGATGCAAGGGCAAACGTGAGAACTGCCTACATCTCACGACACTCCCACAAGGGGAACTTATGAACAGTGTGAACCAAACCGAGCTTTGTATCCGTCCAGCCCTCAGCGCGTGTCACTACGCCATGCTGGTCGCCTCGGTGCGGTGCGTGCGACCCGCTGCCGCCAGCCGTGCCCGTGTGGCAACAAACGGTCGCACCTCAAACATGTTCATAAGGGTAGAAGGTAAGTAAACCGAAGCATCATTCGCCGAGGTCGTAGTCTCTGTAGTTTTCACATCAAAATTTTTCTCTTCGTGAGAGGGGTCTTAGCACTCATCGCTTGGTATGGCTGTGTAAGCGTTACCGCTTCATAGCCTCCCTGCACTTTTCTCTCTTTTTCCTGCTCCCTCTTCCACACACTCAGAGCAACCGCGACGTCGACGGGTGAGGTACCCGTTGTTTTCTCAGGTTTTTCAGGGCTGTAGGGGAATTGCGAGGATAAAGATGAGACACGATCGCTTGAACAAAAATCGTTGGCTGCTGGTGTGTGCTCGCTCGGGCGCCTTCGCAGTAGCCGCAGGCGCTCCGACGATTACCGAGCTGTGGCAGTCGCGTGGAATGAGCAAGGGGCAGTTTTACCTCTTAGAGATCTTCTTCGCGATTGCGCTGATGGTGCTGGAGATCGTCACGGGCCGATTTGCCGACAAGCACGGGAAGGTACTTACACTCATCCTGGGGTTCGGCGCACAAGCGACCGGCTGCTTGGTCTACGCGTTCGCAGAATCCTTCAACGACTTTATCGTTGGAGAAGCGATATTTGCGTTGGGCTTGGCGCTCACGTCGGGAACGGACGAGGCGTTCTTGTTCCAGTCAAACAAGGCACTGGGCCGCAAGGAACAGCACCAGAAGTGGTGGACGGTATCGATTGCGCTCGGGTTCTTCATGATGAGTGGTTGCTGCATCTTGGGAGCATGGCTTGCAACGAAGGACCTTACACTCCCGTACCTCTTCGCATCAGGGTGTGGGTTTGCCGCAGCGTTTATCTGTTTCCTGATGGTGGAGCCTCCCGTTGATGCTACCGAGAGCACGATAGCCGAGAGTGGAACGCTCGAGGAAGCCGTCACCGCGGTGTTGTTCTCATCCCGGGCCCTGCTTTGGATGATACTAGCACCAGCCTTCCTCGTGAGTGTCAATCAGACGTATGTCTGGATGTATCCGGAGTACTTGAGAGATTGCGACATCACGACCGCTGAACGTGGCTACATATTCGCGGTCTTTAATCTCGTAGCCGGCGCTTCGGCGTTGTGCCTGCGTACGATTGAGAACGATACGATCAGCATGAGACTCGTCTTCGCTATGCTTCTGGGCCTGGCGGCATCCACCTGTGGACTGCTGACCCTGGTCGGATCATTTGCGTGGGTGATCCTCCTGCCGCAACAAGTCGTACGTTCTGTATCGGGGATTCTGTTTAGTCAAACGATTAATCAGGCGCTGCCGGATGCAGTGCGGGTAACCGCGCTCTCGATCCGGAACGCTCTTCGAGTGACGGTATACATTGCGGTCCTAACACCGTGGTGGCTGGGAGTCGACACCGTGGGGCGAAACGGAATGTTCCTCGTGAACCTGTTGATGCTGGCAGCCGCCGCGCTGATCTTTTGGATCACCTACCCGCGTTGCGATACTGCCTAAGGTTGTAGTGCTTAATTCGTGTTTTAGCGGGTAGCCGTAACAGGCTACCCGCAATTTTCTGACTGCCGACCTCTCATGTAAGAAACTTCCGAAATCAAGGGATTAACGGGTTGTTGAAAAACGGCTTCGTCCCTTGGAGATGAGTCCTCAAGACTTGATGCCCTCTCAAGTGCTCCCCTACACTTTACCCGCTCAATGCGCTACGCTATCGACACTGACGTAGCTCTATTAATCCACTTATTATGAAGCCAGCCGAGGGCGCGGCCGCCTCCTCCAAACATTTCGTGCTCTCATACCCTGAGGACCTGCCGATCTCGAGCAAAAAAGACGAGATCGTAGCGGCGATTCGAGCCCATCAGGTCGTTATCGTTGCCGGTGAAACCGGATCGGGAAAGACTACTCAGCTCCCCAAGATGTGCCTCGAGGCCGGTCTCGGGCTCAAGCGAAAGATCGGGTGCACGCAACCACGTCGCATAGCAGCGCTCTCCGTATCACGTCGCATCGCCGAGGAGCTGGGGGTCAAGTGGGGGCACGAGGTGGGGTGTAAGATACGCTTCTCGGATCAAACACGGAGAGACACCGCTGTGAAGGTCATGACGGATGGTATCCTCCTTGCCGAGACAAGGAGCGATCCCCTACTTCGCTCGTATGAGGCGATCATTATCGACGAGGCTCACGAACGCTCGCTCAACATCGACTTCCTGCTCGGCTATCTGAAGCGCCTCATTCACAAGCGCCCCGAGCTCAAGCTCATCATCACAAGTGCCACCATCGACACAGAGCTCTTCTCACGAGCTTTCGGCGATGCACCTGTGTTCGAGGTCTCCGGTCGGCTTTATCCGGTCGAGATGCGATACCAGACGCTAGAGTCTGAGAGCGATGAGGGAGAGCTCTCATACGTCGAGGGCGCGGTACGAGCGGTAGAACAGGTGTGCCGCGAATCACACGAGGGAGATATCCTGGTTTTTATGCCCTCTGAAAGGGATATCCGCGATGTTCGTGATCGTCTTTCTGAATGGAGGAGCAGCGAGCTGGAGGTTCTACCCCTTATGGGGAGCCTCTCGTCGAGTGAACAGGAGCGCGTCTTTCGTTCATCGAATCGCCGCAAGGTAATCGTATCCACCAACATAGCCGAAACCTCGCTCACAATACCGAAGATCCGATACGTGATCGACAGCGGCCTCGCCCGCATGAGCCGCTACAGCCCACGAAGCCGCACCAAACGGCTTCCGATCGAGGGGATCGCCAAGAGTAGTGCCCATCAACGAGCAGGGCGCGCGGGGCGTGTACGGGAAGGTGTGTGCATCAGACTCTTCAGCCAGGAAGAGTTCGATTCTCGAGCAGAATTTACGGATCCCGAGATACTACGAGCAAATTTGGCTGAAGTAATCCTACGCATGAAGGCGCTCGATCTCGGGGAGATCTCCGATTTCCCTTTTCTCAACTCACCCGATCCGAGAGCAATTAGGAGTGGATACGCACTCCTTCAGGAATTAGGAGCGCTCGACACGAGCAACACCCTCACTCACATCGGTAAAGAGCTCTCGAAGCTTCCCGTGGATCCGGTCATCGGCCGCATGCTCCTGCAATCCCGTCGTGAAGGCACGCTTCCTGAGGTGCTCGTAATCGCAGCGGGCTTGAGTATTCAGGATCCTCGCGAGCGTCCAACGGAGAAACGCGACAAAGCGGAGCAGATCCACCGCACCTTTTGGCATCCCGACTCAGACTTCCTCACTCTTTTGAACATCTGGAGCGCTTTTCGCAAGATGCAGCGTCAGTCGAAGGGGCAAGGTCCCGTGCGAAAATTCTGCAAAGAGAGCTTTTTGTCGTACCTCCGTATGCGTGAGTGGAACGATGTCTACGGAGAGCTCGCCGAGGCGATGAGCGCAGAGACCACCTCTGACCCAGACGATGGCAGC
This sequence comes from Bdellovibrionota bacterium, assembly GCA_044351795.1. Lineage (GTDB taxonomy): Bacteria > Bdellovibrionota_C > UBA2361 > UBA2361 > OMII01 > OMII01. Next base: position 18,385 of record JBILFA010000042.1, read on the forward strand.
ACTATCAAACGCTTCGACGGCCGTTACCGGGCTATCCATCGCTCTGTGCTTGCCGGACTTCTTGGCCAGATCGCCTTTCGTGCGGAGAAGAATCTCTATCGTGCCGGTGCCGGACGTCAGCTGTTCGTCGCTCCCGGCTCGAGTCTGCGAGAGACTCAGAGACAGAGAGACGCACGATCAAGCACCGCACCGTCTCCCAAGCGTTCTCCATCGAAGGAACAGTGGGTCGTTGCAGCGGAGGTCGTCGAAACCTCGCATCTCTTCGCCCGAACCGTTGCCCGCATCGTTCCAGAATGGGCCGAGGAGCTTGGCAAACACCTCATCAAGCGCACCACAGAGCCCCCACAGTGGAACGCGCAGAAAGGGTTTGTCATGGCACAGGAGCGCGTGACCTTACAAGGACTTGTTGTTGCGTATCGTCAGATCCCCTTCTCGCGAGTTGATCCAGAAGCGGCCCAAGAGATCTTCATACGCACACTGTGCGTCACCGAAGAGTCCCCTCTCGAATATCCCTTCATTCGCACCAATCGCAGGCTATGCGACAAAGTAGCAGCACGTCTTGCTCACTCCGGACGACTCAATAAACACGAACTGGAGGAGAGCCTCGTCCGCTTTTACAGCGCACGACTTCCCCTCGTCTCTTCTATCCGAGATCTGGATACGTTCGTGCGGAATGTGCTCTCTGAAGATCCTTCTCGCCTTGAGGTAACGCCTGCCGATCTCTCAGGGGGTGCTGAATTCGAGCAGGAAGATGCCCGGTTTCCGGACCAGCTAGAGATCGGAGGCACCACCATCAACGTCAGCTATCGATACGCACCTGGAAGCACCCGTGACGGCATTACCTTAGCAGTGCCCCTTGCGCTCGCGAAACGCATCCCATCCAAACTCCTTGACGGTGCCATTCCCGGTCTTCGAGAGCAGCAGGTACTCTACCTGATTCGAGCACTTCCGAAGCACCATCGCCTACAACTCGACAACTTCGCGGAAACCGCTCGGATCATCGCGGCAGATGATGCATTTCAGCGGCTGCCACTCCTGGAGGGAGTTGCGCATGTGCTCCACTCGCGCTTCGGTGTGGCCGTCCCCTTGGAGGTTCTCTCTCTTTCGGAGCTACCACAGCACCTTAAGCCGCGGATCGAAATCGCAGATGCACCCGATTCGATAAACTCCTCGCCCTCCTCTGGTAGCCTCAGACAACAAACATCCGATCAAGCCCACGACACACCGCTTCGCGCCTGGGAGGCTGCTCGCGCCTCTTGGGAGCGAGACGATGTCTTCTCGTGGGATTTCGACGATCTTCCTCGTGAAATAGAGGTAGCGCAGGTTTCGGGCGTTCCAGTGCATCTCTATCCGGCTCTCGTGCGAGATGGTGAGAAGGTCGCGTTACGACTTCTCGAGGATGCATCGGAGGCTCAAAAAGCCTCCAAGGAGGGGATGGACCTCTTGCTCCGTCGCGCCCTGGCAAAAGAGCTGCAGGATCTGGCGAAGCAGGCCAAAGCTGTCGAGCAGTTCAAATCTCTGCTGACCCTCTATACAACACCCGAGAAGCTACGAGAGTCCACCTTCGAGGCCGCCGTCAGGCACATGCTCAATCGCGACGCGACATACCCACTCATAGCGCGTGATTATCACGCTGCGCTCGACCGAGCTCGTGAGAGGATACCGAACCTCGTTCCCTCGATCGTTAGCTGCATCCAGAGCTGCCTTCAGCTCCGTCGTCAGATCATCGATGCAAAACGCCCCTATCCCGGAATGAGAGAAGACCTTAACGATCTACTGCCCGCAGACTTCCTCTGCAACGTCCCCTTCGAACAGCTCAAGCACATCCCCCGATACCTCCGAGCTATGCTCGTGCGCGCTGAACGTGCAGACAACAATCCGGCTAGGGACAAGCAGTGCGCCCTGCAGCTCAAGCCCTATGTTGAGCTCATCAAGAACGGTCCGCCCGGCTTAGCGGCGGATTTTCGGTGGATGGTAGAGGAATTCAAGGTATCGCTCTTCGCCCAACAGCTCGGGACTGCCTATCCGATCTCGGCCTCGCGCCTCGAAAAGGCGTGTACAATTGCCACTGATACCACTACCGCCAAGGGGCGCTAAGCTACCACAACTACCACGTTTATTCCGGTATTCCTTTAAAACTACAGCTCCCGTTTCAGCTTACCGATAACCTCTAGGTGACAGGTTATTCCAAGACCTACCCGTTGAGAAATTTTACATGACTTTTTCAAACTCTCTCCAAGACCAGCACGCTGGAGCGCGGATGAGTGAATTTCTGAGCTCGTCCTCGGAGCGAGCCTTCGATGACTTCGCAACTCTGGCCGCGCAGCTGTGCAACGTGCCATACGCTCTAATTTCATTCGTCGACGATCGGCGCGAATGGATAAAGGGAAGCTACGGAGTACCCCTGAATCAATTCTGTTTTGAGCCTCATTTCTCCCTCAAATCCACTCACTGCAACCAGCTTTTCGAAGCGGTGGATGCCCACATCAATCCTCACACACAAGCACATCCCCTCATCGCTGCCGATACGCTCGTTCGTTACTACGCGGGCGTTCCGCTCATCACCCCCAGTGGGACCGCCGTGGGGGCACTCGCGATCTTCGATCGAACCGGCAGAGAGCTGCAACCACATCAACGCGAAGCACTCCTTCTACTCTCGAAAAACATCGTCGCCCAGTTCGAACTTCTCCACACAAAGTATTCTTTCAAGCAGCGCATAGAGACGCTCAGTGAGAGCGAGCGACGGTTCCGCAGTATCGCCGATGCCTCGCCTATGCTGCTCTGGATCTCCGACGAAATGGGGAATCGCACCTTTTTCAACAAGGCTTGGTGCGAATTCACCGGAATTACGCGGGAGGACAGCGTCGCAGATGGTTGGCAAGATGTAGTGCACCCGGACGATCGAGATATCTACCACAGGAAGTGGAAGGAGGCTGCGTACTACCGAGGCCGCTTTCAGTTGGAGTTTCGGTTGAAGCACTCGAGTGGTACCTACCGCTGGGTCATGGAGCAAGCGATGCCCCTCGTATCCGCAAGTGGTCGAGTGGAGGCGTACGTATCATCGTGTGTCGATCTGAGTAGCCGCAACGCCGACGAGCTGCATGGACAAAGTAACGAGGCTCGCTTCAGGGCCGTGAGTGAAGCCGCGCCTCTGGGAATATTCGTCACCGACTCCGACGGAAACTTCATCTATACCAACCACCGCTTTCAAGATATTACGGGCCAGACTAGCGAGGAGAGCCTCGGCTCCGGTTGGCTCAAAGCGGTGCCGAAGGAGGATCGGGAGCGTCTTCAGAAAAATTGGTATGCTTCGACCAGAACCTCCACCTCGTTCGAAGAGCTTCATCGTTACAAGAAACCAGATGGAGCGATGGTATGGTGCAACGTCAAGGCGGCGGCGATCAATTCGACCGACACCGTGAGTGGGTGGGTCGGAACGGTGGAGGACATCACCGCTCGTCTCCAAACCGAAGCTGAGCTGCGCGCCGCCAAACAAGCCGCCGAAGCGGCTATGCACGACAAAAGCCGATTTTTGGCTAACATGAGCCATGAAATTCGGACCCCACTCACCGCAATCCTCGGTTTCGCCGAGGCGCTGCGAAACGAGGACAGCAGATCCCCAGACGAGCAGTACTGCCTCGACGCCATCCTCAACAATGGCCAGCATCTGCTGGAGGTAATAAACGATATCCTTGATCTCTCCAAGATAGACGCCGGAGCTCTTACGATAGATACGTCGAGCTGTGAACTCTTCGACCTGATCGAGGAAGTCCGTACCATGTTCGCACCGCGTATTGCGGAAAAAGCTCTCTCCTTTACTGTCGCCTACGAGTGGCCAATCCCCAAATGCATCACTACCGACCCACTGCGTCTCAAACAGGTGCTGATAAACCTTCTGAGCAACGCGATAAAATTCACAGATAACGGCTGGATCGATATCCGAGTCCGTTTCGACTCGCTCACAAAGCAGCTTTACTTCACGGTATCTGATTCCGGCATCGGGATGACAAACGATCAGATGCAAAAGCTCTTTCGTCCCTTCTCGCAAGCGAACGAGTCCATCAATCGCAAATACGGAGGGACGGGATTAGGGCTCACCATCTCTCAAACCCTCGTTCACGCACTCGGCGGCCGAATTGAAGCCTCCTCACATCTCGGTCAGGGTTCTCACTTTTCTTTTTTCATCAAGCCCGAGCTCTCGCCTTCTGTCGAAATGCTGACGAGCACGCCGATATCCAGACAGAGAAAAATCTCGGAACGAGGCCCCCTTCCACGACTCAGTGGCCAGGTGCTCTTCGCCGACGATGCATTCGACAACCGCAGATTGGTTCAATTTCTTCTCAAAAAGGTGGGAGTTGAACCCGTTCTCGTAGAGGATGGTAAACAGGCGATCGATGCTGCCATTCAGCGCGCCTTCGACCTTATTATCCTCGACGTTCAGATGCCTACGATGGACGGGCTCAGCGCAGCTCGGATCCTGCGCTCGAGCGGCATTAGAACACCGATCGTAGCTCTCTCGGCGGGGACGATGAGCAACGACGTATTCAAGGCTATCGAGGCAGGCTGCTCGATGCATTTAGCTAAACCATTTACCAGTGAGGCGTTTTTCAACATGGTAACCCGTTTCCTGAAGAGCGAATCCACGACTACCTCCGAAACAAACGTAATCGTGAGCGATAGGCTCGATTTTGATCCTGAAATGGTGCCCTTGGTGATCGATTTTACCGGGAGACTCCCCTTGCGCCTGCAAGAGCTGAGTGGAACCCTCGAAACTGGAAACATCCAATCACTCGAATCCCTCGCGCATAAGCTCAAAGGGAGCGCCGGACTCTACGGCTATCCGCAGGTGTCCGAAATAGCTGCACGACTCGAGATAGCCGCTATGGAGAGCAACATCAAAGCTGCACAAGAAGCTCTCACCACCCTCACTCTAACGATCGAAGGAGTCATGGCTGGCCGTGAGAAGATCATGAAGGAAGCCGGACTGACCCCCTAACCTGCGGGATAAGGCACACTCCAACTCCACAAGCACCGAATAGTATAAACAGCACCAACCGCGACCCCGTCGGCATCAATAGTTTAGAGATAGTTTCCGGTTACCGGTAGTTAACGGCTCAAGGGCGTCAGTTCGGATGGTCACTTGAGGTAAGCGCCTGCAATTGCGAGCATCCGTCGCCAGAACTATACGTTCTGCTAGATGCAAGTGAGCGTCGAAAAACCTCCGTAACCAATTGAAACAAATTGTTTTTTCGATAAAGTGACCCAGTGACGTTCGGGATTATCAAAAAGCATTTTGAGTTCATTGAAGAGGCTCGGTATACTGATAGCTATTGTGCGGAGAGTTCAATCTCTGTTTCGTAAGCTACCCATGCGCTGGGTACCATACGAAACAAAGTGATCCACAAGAGTAAGGTGTGGATGGTTTTTGGCAAGGTTAGCAGAGGTCATTTGACCGATGCGGGTTTTAAACGTTTGAACTAGACGCCTGAACAACCAAAGTTCCGGTTGCTGATTCGTCTAGTTCGTCGTTATCAGGAAAATGGTTTTAAAAGCTGTTTTTAAGAAAATTATTTTTTGATTTTCTGATGCGTTTAAATCTTGTTGGATCACTTGTTTCTCCACTTCATTACCCTCTCCTCGCTTTTCTCCTTAGTTAGTCTGCGAGAAACCCAGCTAAGTAGGTGGACAAAAAACCTTTACATCCTCATCTGTAGCGAAGGGATCCAGAAGTCTGGGGCAGTCAGCCCCGATAGGACTTGGAGGGACCGTGGTGGTAAGTCACTGATAAACTTTCTCACGGCTTCCATATCTTCCTCGATAGGGAGAAATTGGTGATTAGAGCACACCCCGGCCTTAATGTGTCGCCATAGATGTTCAACAGGATTGAGATGCGGTGATCGAAAGGGTAAGAACATGAGCAATAACTGCACGGGCACGCGAGTGCGCGGCAGTGTGGCTGGAATCAGAGTCCAGCAGGATGAGAATCGTACCGTGGCGATAACGACGACGGACGAAAGAGTGGCATACGACACTACTGTTGCTATAAGACCTGACCTTTCGACCACAACAACACCAGGACTATCGCGGCAACTGTCAGCCGATAGTATGCAAAAGGCCGCAGGCTCCAACGACTTACGATGCCGATGAACCACTTCACAGAGACGAGGGCTGTGAAGAACGAGACAACGAATCCTATCGCTATTAATTCGAGATCGTGGGCGTTCAGAATATGGATAGAGCCCAGAAAATCCGCAGCAGATGCGGCAGCAAGCGCCGGCACCGCGGCTATGAAGGAGAACTCTGCCGCGGCTTTACGATTAAAGCCTATAAACATGCCTCCGATGATAGCCGATGCAGAGCGCGACATGCCGGGCCACAACGCCAAGCACTGCACTAGTCCTATAACCAGCGCCTGCCGCCATGTGAGAACCTCAGCGTCAAAGCCTTTTTCCGCCTGATTGCGGCGCTCGACCAAAAGAATGATGAGTGCACCTGTTGCAAAAGCGAGAGCAACTGGAAAGGGATAGAAGAGTCGCTCTTTGATGAAGCTCTTGAAAAGCAGGCCGATAGCCAGGATAGGAAAGGTCACCATCGCCAGCTTGAGCATGCCAGCGGATCCTTTGAGACCCGGGTTCCACACGCCATCGAGATACTGCCGACCAAAGATCCCATCAAACAATCCCCTGAAGCGATCTCGATACAACACGACAACACTCAGAATCGCCCCGACCTGTATCACCACATTGAAGATCTTGGCCTTATCGTCATTGAACTTAAGGGCGTTACCGGTCAAGATCAGATGCCCCGTACTTGAGATCGGGAGAAATTCGGTAACACCTTCCACGATGCCCATGACGATTGCGATGAGGTAGTCCGACACGGTCAGCGCTCCTGACGTTTAGTAAACCGATTAAAGCGACCTTCGCAGGGTACTCATGCATCGCCTGCGGCGCAAGCTGCGGAGTCGCTACGGGATGATTAAGGCCCCTCTCCTGACACAATAGACCTCATGATGTTCGTGTGCGAGCACCAGTGCTCTTGATCATACTATCCACATAGGAACCCTCAACTGCATATGGTATGCTCTCACCTGCTGCACACCCAGGAGCGCTGCACGAAGATGGACACGCCTATCACATGGTCAGATTTCGAACGGATCGATATACGAGTCGGTACTATCGTTCGCGCCGAGCTTTTTCCCGAAGCGCGCAAAGCGGCCTATAAATTGTGGGTCGATCTCGGCGAGCTCGGTATTAAGCAAAGTAGTGCGCAAATTACGGCTCTCTATACCCCTGAACAGCTCGTCGGATCTCAGGTACTCACCGTAACGAACTTTGCTCCGAAGCAGGTCGGCCCCTTTCTCTCGGAGGTTTTGGTCACAGGCTTTGTTCAAGCCGATGGTGCTGTGGTTCTGGCACGTCCCGATAAACCG
>JBILFA010000043.1:0-25712 GCA_044351795.1 Bdellovibrionota bacterium
AAAACAATACGCTCCCGTGAGGGTGGTACTTCATCTTCTTTTTCATGAGCATCTATTCGGCCAATCGAATCAGATGTTGCGAAGGGAACCGGAAAAAGTAGCCCAGCTACAGGGTAAAAAAAGAGGCTTACTCATCCTCGTCCGGGATACGCTGAAATGCTATCGCATTGGTTGAGGTTGCGCGTGCTGCATATGCATCGGCTACGAAGAGCGTCCCATCACTGAACTTGCCGTTTACAGCGTCCAGGGTGCTCATCAACGCATCGCGCCGCGAGTCGTCGAAGAGGCCTATCTGATGTTGCGTCGCGGGAACGAGCCCCGAAAGCGCGATTCCGACCCGCAAGATCGCTCTCCCCGGCACCTCGCACCACATTCTTTCAAGCTCTTCAATGAGATGAAGGCTATCTTGAGTCTCAAAGCACTTAGCCCTGCGGTGCCATTTCCGTTTTGCCGGATCGCGATCGAGAAACTTCATCGAGAGCCACAGATCCTTCGCATATAGATCCTCGCCCCTCAAACGCGCACACGCTTTCGTGAGCAGGCGCACCGCTACCGGCCATGCGGCCTGAAGGGATCGAGCATCGGGTGGAAGTACCTTCGAATGACTAATGGAGCTGCGCTCGTTCTCCTCTTCAGGCAGATTCTGTCCGCGTATCAGGTGAAAGAACCGTTCACCGACAACTCCACCCCACAACGTCGTCATCTCGCGAGCCGAGAGCGCAAACACATGCGCGGCGGTGTAGCACCCTCGCGCATGAAACCGCTCCTCCATGCGCGGACCGACTCCGGGGAAGTCGCGCGGCTCGAGGGGAGATAGGCGCTGTATGAGTTCGTTCTGATGTAGAACGGTGAGACCGTCGGGTTTCTGCATATCGCTCGCGACCTTCGCAAGGTACCGATTAGGAGCCACGCCTATCGAGCACGTGAGGGCTGGACTGAGCGCTGCGATCGCACTCTTTATCTCTGCCGATTTAGCGCGCACGAACTTCTCATCGCATTCACGCCCTATCAGCTCGCACGCCGTTTCATCGATCGAGAGAACTCTCTTTACGGGTAGATAGGTGTCGACAATCTCGATAATCTTCTTATGATAGCGGACGTATTTGCGGTGGTCGGCCTTGACGAAGACGATGCCCGGACACATCTGCCGCGCGTCTCGTATGGATGTGCCTGTGCGAACGCCGCGCCTCTTTGCCGGATAGCTAGCCGCGAGACAACAGGTGGTATCCGCCATCATCGGCACCACCGCTACAGGACGCCCCTGTAGCTCAGGGCTCTCGGCTTGCTCTACCGACGCAAAATACGAATTGAGGTCCAGATAGAGCCAGCGAAGCGTCATGGAGATGTTGTCGAGCAGCCTTCGATATATTCACCATATAGAAGTACACTAGAACACCACCCATCGCAAGGTGTTTGATAGGTTGCCGGACAACCTCTTTCCCTGCACTCGTTTGAATCCACCTCTGAATTAATAGACGCCCTACGATAGGCGATTGTGTGAATAACGACTATTGCTCGGCGAACGAGAAAAAGCCGCCCAAGATAACAGCGGGATAATCCCGCTACCACAAGTCGCTTGATAGCTGAAATACGCTCTCGGTGCGGCGCTTACTGATATAATTGGGAATTAATTGATGTTCTTATCCGTCGATCCCACTATCCATTCCTTTCTCGCTCACCGCACAGATATCTGGGCGGTGAGGCTGTTGGTTCCGGAGGACTCTTTCGATTACTCTGCGCTCTTGGCCTCCAAGGCCGTTGAATCGTGAGTGAGGTGCTTCGCCCCATTGGACGAGCGGTTGAAAGAGCTTCGGACAAAAACCTTCTTCGGTAGCGGAACTGCCGACAGAATCCGGTTGTCTTCGTCTACTAGGATCATGGTGGCGTTGAACTTTCCTCGCTTGATACGGGCTTGTCCGATAAGACTAATATTATCGAGGTAGGTTCGGGCGCTTAGTACTCCGATCTGAGCGCTTGCGATCGTGAAGCCTTTGAGTGTGCTACCTTTTTTGTATTTCTGGCCCGAAAATACCAGCGCGGCACGCACTCCTTGGTGGTCGTTGTAGTCGTAGTTTGCGATTCGGTCGATCGCTCCCTGAGCGCTCCACGGTCCTTTGCCGAATCTGGTGAGCTTGTAGGAAACAGTGCCTTCTATCTGCACCTGTGCGTGTCCAGCCTGGACGCCACACACGAAAACAGCTACTGCCAGGATTGCGAGTTGATTGAACAAGGATCTCATCGAAACCATAAAACCTCCAAAGAGCACAACCACCCTCTAGTCAAAAGGTGGCGAGAGTGTGCATCAGCTCGAAATAATATCTTTCTGAAAAATTCACGAGCCCTTGAAAGCTCACAGCGAGATGGAACAGGAGAATCGCGGATACGCGAAGCACCTACGAGATTCCTCTATGGGGTTCCTCTGAAATCGGATGTTTTGCGGGGCGACTCACGATCCAGGACAGACGGTGTCCTCGCCGTCCGCGCCAGGCGATCAATCTCCCCCTTGGACTAAAGATTGAACTACTATTCACCGATACCCTACGCAGCTAAGTGTTCAGACCCGGAAAGCACTCGAAATGACGATGTATCTCCTCTCTATAGCAGGAAACATCGTGGACTACTTTGGATAGGAATGTCGACCTTGCGGAACCCTTTTCGTTGTTCACATAAAAGGACTACGCTCTCAAGGTATCGGTTGGCGGTGATCGCGTGCTCAGCATTGCTGGCCTGTACCCCCACCATCACACCTCAGGACGTGGCGCCATCGCTAGCGGTCTCAGAAGCTTCGAAAACGGAGGTCTTTCGAGCGCCCTACGACTCACGGAAGCCCACCCTTCTATTTGCAATCGAGCCCGTTGCTTTCAGGAACGTCTCCGGGGCTCCCCTCGCCCCCGAGCGAGAGCCCGAAGCATCTCGGACGGTCGGCGCGAGCTTCTATGCTCGAGACCTACTTTCACATCGCTTCGCCGAGCGCCAACACCAGATTACCTCGCAGCTTGGAAGCAGCCTCCTGGGCGTGGGAAACTTTCAGTTGATCGACGTAGCGATGGCCAAGCAGTCAGGATACCTGTGTGCCGACGAAAGCCAAAAACCCAAGAAGATCCTCGTCTTGAAAGTCATGCTAACCGAATACGAAGAGAAAATTACCGAGTCGGGTGAACGAATACGTATCCCCTTGGTATTCAGTAGCAATGAAAAGCACCGAACAGGAACCCTCGCTCTCGATGTCACCATCGTAGACCCTCACGCTAACGGACGAATAATGCACGCCTTCCCCGTCCACAGCTCCTTTGCCGAATCAACCGCAGAAAACGCTCCGAGTATCGGGGCTACCTTTTTCAAAACCTCTCAACAACTCCAATCGACAGTCGACCAAGCGTTGCGGGTTGCGACTTCAGAGGTAGCTCGCGAGATCTATCTGAAATTTTTGGGAGAATAGAGATGCAATTGGTAATCCGATTCATAGCACTCTTGATCATCCTCACCTTACCCCTTTCGGGAAGAGCAGACGTCGTCGAGTTCGAAGACCTCCTGACGTTCCCCTCCCTAGTTCCAGCAGAAAGAGAATGGAAAGCGTCACTGGATTGCAGAGCTGCGCAAGGGATTCGAATGAGCCGTACAACTGAGCTCGAGCAGGAGATCAGATCCGCCCTCCGAAATACAAACATACGCTCGACGGATAGAAATCGCTACACTGCTTACGCCTACCTAACCGAGTTCACCTGCACTCATGACGGATATGACGACAAAACGAATTACCCCTTGCACATAGTCACCATCACCGACAACAAGAGCTCCGTCGTCGGTCGTATAGTCATAGAGATCTTCGAAAACAGCACAGGACAGCTCGTTGACAGTGCAGAGATTGAAGTGAAGGGAATTATCACAGAGTGGCACGCATTCTTCCTCCCCATCCAAACCGCCTATTACTACGAGGACATTACTGAAGAGGCTGTATGGAGAAAGATGCTCAAGGAGATCGTATCAACCATACAATCAAGAGCGCTCGCTCATAACTAATGTGGTGTACCATGAGAAACCTCTTTGCCTGGTCTGCTCTACTGCTCCTGCTCATAACAGGCTGTACGCCGAATATCTACCGAACAGCCGCGCCGCTGACGGTGACCAACGAACTCAGCTCCGCAGACGCTGGCCGGAAAATGGAGATCGTGGTGTCAACTGAAGGTTTCGAACGAGTAAGACACTCTGCCCAATTGAACGCACTCTTCTATCTCGAACCTGAAACTAACGCCAACGAATTGCTCGCGATAGCACTGCGCCGAGTGTTGCTTCGTGATAAGAAGGTACACGTGTTCAGGCAATCCGATGCGCACAAAAGAAGATACCGAATAAACCTCCACATGACCGAATTGACCCCAAATGCCGATACGTCGCAATCCGGCGGAGAGTTAGTAAACCAAGCAGTGCTCCCCCTCTACGCAGTGGTCCAGCATTTGAAGATCCTTACCGGATTCTCTTTTGGTAGCGATGTCAAAACGAGAAGCAGCGTCCTAGCGTTCGATATTCAACTCATCGATCCCAACGGCACCATCGTGTATTCGAAACCTTACAAGGCAGCCTTCCAGAGTAAAATCACCGGCTCGGGAGGCCTCGCATCACTCTCCGACTCCATCTCGTTTGCATCCAGTAGTGGCGTGGACGCCACGAAATTCATAGCTGAAAAGATAGCTACGGACATCTATGAAGCCCTCAATCTAGCCGTAGGACAACCTCCAGCATCCTAGAGTATCCTTCAGGAGAGGTAACCGTACACAACAGAACTCCTCAAAAACTTTATCCGAACCATCCTCAGCATCGTGCGCAACGGATTTGGCCACACCAACCGTCGACGATTGCTCAATCCACGCCCCGATTGAGAAAAGTATCCCACACGTGCCTCAGAGCGATCACGAATTTCGGCCAAAGCCGGAGAGAGCACCTGCCTGGCTATCATGAGGCAAGTCAAGTCAGAGATAACGCTCTCCCGTATGGCGATAAACCGCGAGATCCTGGGTGATTCTGATTGACGCAACTTTCTGGAGCTCGGTGGCTCACCGTGCCCGGATCAAAAAGTCACTCGGTGGTGAACAAGCTGCTTGAACCAAACAGTTTCAGTGGGTCAGGAATACTATCCCTTGACATTCCTACTACTTTCCCAAAGCAACTATCCTTTCCGCCATCCCTAAGCCACCGTTCCTCAACTAAGAGCGACTCGGAGCCGATGGATGTTTGGGAGCTAAGTATAATGAATCGCGTACCTATCTTTTTACTTCTTTTTTTGGCGGGTTGTTTTGCCTCGCGACCACCCCCATTGCCCGCACTACCACCTATCTCGTTTGATTCCCGCGTTGGTAAACTCCAGGTAGTCGTGGCACCGATTGAATTTGTCGCTAACGTTTCCACCGACTTGGCGTCGAATCTGTGTGCGCACGTAGCTTCAGAGTGTGGCGGCCGTATTGCTTCGTACGAAGTCCCGCAAATTGGTGGCTCTGCTCCACGCACCATGTACATTCAGGTAGGAAAGCAACGGTACCCCGGACTCTCCCCGGACGCGTTGGCAGGCGACCTCGCCGGCCTTTTGCAGAGATATCAGAATATCGAAACGGTTAGTTTTCATCCCGCAGAAGTCCAACGGCACTCGAACACGCAAGGCCTGGTAATTCGTACTGTCGTGACAGAAGTGGCGTGGGACAGCGAAAAGACTGCCGGAGGAATGGGCTCGACCTTGGCAGGAAACCTGCTCATGATCAATATCGACCCTCAGAGGCTCGTCAGCACCCTCGGTTACGCACGGATCGATGTGGCGGTTACCGATGCAAAGACTGGAGAAATCATAGCTGCTTATCCTGCAGCGGGAACGTACCGTAGCGAGTATCTCTCCGACGGGCTCTTCGTCTTCGCCTCTGACGTACCGAAGGGATATGGCGCACACATGCTCCGCTCTGCTTTACACATGGCGTTCCAGGACGCTACCCAGCGACTCGCCCAACGATTATCCGAACGAGCGGGACGAGCCACATGAACGGACAGTGCTTTTCGATGTTCAAGGCTCGTACCACACTTGTGCTGACGATGATTTTAGGATTATTCGCTCTGGGGTGTCAGAGCTTGGGTGGTCAAAGGAGCATTGCCGGCGTCGCTGAGTACGAACTTGATCGAGTGCCGTACTTCCCCGATAAACCCACCGTAGTAATCGTACCGGAACGGGTTTCATGGAAGCTATCGAACAACAGCTTTCAGGGGATCGTAGCCTCGGAAGATTTTTTGACTGCGATGCTTGTTTCAGCGCTAGGACGGCACGGCAATATCCGGCTGCTCGACCCCACGTTCGCTCACAATACCGCTCATGCAGGTGCACGTGACAAGGGCCCCTTCAAAGTACGTGTGCTGTTGACCGAAATGGACCAGTTCTCCACCATTGAAGACTCAGGATTCGATCCGTGGCGCTACGATTCCGCAGCGACCTATCTCTGGAAACCTCCGATCACGGTACTTGGATTCTGGGTGAGCATGCTCACAGGATTACCGAGTGTCTACCTCACCACCGAGGTAAAAGGAGTCGTCGGCATAGATGTCGAGGTTATCGACATCAAAACCAACCGGATCGTAACATCCTTCCCAGTGCATGGAACACACACAGAGGCCGCCCGGCAGGTGGGAAATCAGATGTTTGGCGCCTACGTAAAGACAGATGCTCGCAGCACATTTTCTGGGGCCAGTCGCGTAGCTTTGAACGAAGCAGTAGACCAACTTTATAAAAAACTTGCAGCCTTTGAGGGGTCATTATGATATCTCGACGCACAATCACCATTCTCGTAATTTCGTGCTTGCTGGGGTGCGCGAGCATCGACTCCTCTCTAGTTCGGGCGCGTCCGGGAGCACCGGAATCGGCTCGTGTAGACAGATTGGAGATCCCTTACGATGACTCCCTGCCCAAATATGCACTGATCGTCGAAGCCTTCGTCAAAGAAGGCCCTGTCGGCGAGACGAAGATCCGAAGCCATCAATTTTTCGAGCAACACGACAAGCGTAACGGATCGAGCCAGTCCAATGCGTCTCTCACGGGTAGCAGTCAGGAGCGCATTCGCGACCGACAAACAACGCAGATTGATTCGCAGAACAAAGCATTGGTACTGGATAGTCCTTCCGAAGAAGCCAACACGAAAACTCGCCACCCAATGCTGAAGAACGTCAGCACTTCTGATTCCCCAGAAGCCGTACTCGCTGCGCGGAGCAAGGGCTCAGCCACCATACACAACGATCGAAAGTATGGAAGCGAGACTAGCGGTGAGCTAACTGGTCGAGGTACGACAAAAAGCCATGGACATCAGCATCTGACTCAGCACAATGACGGAGCGGTCGACGTAACCCACCGGTCATGGGAGGTTTCACGATCAGACATCAACATCGCAGCCCAGTTTACTTCGTCTCTCGCCGGAGTCGGAAACTTCCTGCTCCTTAGCCCTGCGGCCGCAAAATCTACGGGAGACGGCTTGTACCGCGCGAATGTGCCTAGTGGTGCGGTTGGTCCCTTCATTATCAAAGCCATCGTGACCGAAGAGGTACACGAAGTCGAAGGCAATCGAACTCGGGTATTCGTCCCTGGTGTAGTGTCGAGCAAAAAATCCGAGCTAAAAGGTGTGGTCGTCCTGGACATCACCGTACTGGACGGACGCACAGGGGCGCTGGTAACGGCATTCCCGACGGAAGGAACCTTTATCAGTCAGGACAAACGATTCTCAGCAGGTGTCATACTACCGCTTGCAGAACAGCATGCCTTTGCGCGCAGCGTTGTGTCGCAGGCTCAACGCGTCGCTCTCAACGAAGCAGCGGCGAGGATTCTCGAGGCGTTTCGAAACTACCGAAGCTGACCTCATTCGACCTAATGACCGCTTAGTCGACAAGTATTAATTGATTTTCTTATCCGTTGGATATAGTGGTCATCCTCGTCTAACAACCGAAAATATTCAAGCTTGAATTATATGCATGAATAAGGCATACTTATATGTATGAGAACGACCCTTAATATTGACGATTCGTTGGTAAAGAAAGCATCAAAACTGAGCGGAATCCTGGAAAAAACGGCGCTTGTGAAAGCGGGACTTGAGGCTCTGATAACACGGGAGAGCAGTCGTCGATTGGCAGAGCTGGGAGGATCCGAGAGGTCCTTGCGCCCGGTTCGTAGACGTAAAGCAGGTCACTGAGCGTGATTCTGGTAGATACGTCAATTTGGATAGATCATCTCCGCAGAGGAAACAAGGACTTGGTCGCACTCCTGAAGAAAGTAGAAGTCGTGACCCACCCATTCGTTATCGGGGAACTCAGTTGTGGAAATCTTAAGAATCGAAAGGCAATCCTTGCGCTTCTTGATGAACTGCCGAAGGTTACAATAGCCGAACACGAAGAAGTGCTAGGACTTGTCGAATCACGAAAGCTTATGGGCAACGGTATTGGCTGGATGGACGCACATCTGCTTGCGTCATCACTGCTATCCGGAACGCCTCTCTGGACTGCTGACAGAAAGCTACGCTCGCTCAGTGCGATTTTCGGGATGTTGTACTAGATCAATGTTAAGCCTGATAGGGGACGATTTCTATCAGGCTCTGCTTTGAGGAGGTTTCTGGTGGTCGTGATTAAAGCAACTACCGCGCTTCAACTACTTGCAAAAAGTGAATTGATCTTACTATCCTTTAGAAGTGATCTTTAAACCCTAAAGCAAGGGGCGGCTTCAGAGATGAAATGCGGTTCGGTCTGATAGATTCAGATCCCTAATGCGGCACAGACCCTAAACAAGCCGCATAGTTGCCGGACGAGACTGGGCACGTCATAGGATCTCAGGCGTGGGGGGTGTATACGGTCGCCGGTTGGAAAAAAACACTCTGACTGCTACGATCAGGTTCCATAAGTGGTGTGCTGATTCAAGGCAGCGATTCTTAAGCTTCTTTGCCAACATCACGCAATACCGCTTGAGAGCTCGAGTCTCTCATGAGACTTAGAGTTTCACACGCTCGGCATCTAGGAGTTTGTTGTCTATGACTATCAAGCCACAGTACGGGATCGGGTCCCTCGTTCAGCATGCGCATTACGGTATGGGGCGGATCATCGCTTTTGATGGGGAGTTCTATGTCGTTCAGTTTAAAGGTGATACCCGCAATGTGCCCTTTGCCTATCAGGAGATGAAGCTAGTCGAGGGTAGTGAGGATCCGGAGCTTCAGAGGCTTAAGATGGCCGTAGCTGAGGTGCTCGGAGATTACGGATGGGTAGAGACGAATCTCGAGCTCGGTAAACGTTGGCTTGGAGGTACGCTCCGAATGATTCCAGGTAAGGAGGATACCGCTCCAAAGGAGATACCTATCGATGTGTTTTTCAAAAAGATAGTAGGAGTGCGGGAGAAGCTGCGCGTGTTGGAGCAAAAGATCAATAACCACAACTCCCTTGATGCTGCTGATAAAGCAGACTTACAGGGATATATCACGCGATGTTATGGAAGCTTGACGACGTTTAATTCCCTGTTTGCGGAGAAAGCGAGCTACTTCGTTGGGAGCGGCAGCGCTCAAGAGTAAGGGAGCCTCTACATAAGTCTCTTTTTTTCAAAAATGAATGAGGCTGGGTTTAGTATTGGGGCTCTTCGTGGAATCGAGTGGGTCGTAATGAGCAATGACAGGGCATAATTCCTTGTTTTAGCCTGTAGATAGCACATTTGCTCCGTGCACCTGCACGTGCTCGTCCCGATGCTACCCACTCGATTCCACGATGAGCCCAAAAAGCCAGCCTACCGATCAACATTTACTGAGGAGGAGAACTACGGTCTCTGTTGTTTACCGAGTAAAGCATGGCTAGTATGCCAAAGAGACCCAAAGCGTCGACGAGAGTTGCGCTCTTCACGCAATCGACATTCAACCACTATGACCAAACCAGCCTTCGTCGACCGAATAGCAGAGTGGCTTCACCGTTACGGTCTGATCATAGTCGGAATTTCGGCGCTCATTTTTTTCACCCTCGATATCTCAACCTCCAAACAGCTCTTCGATTCTTCAGGTGAGCGCGCTACGTTTTTTCGCTCGGTGGCGAAGAGTGAAACCCGCGTCCTGCTACTCGTTACGGAGTGGTGCCCGGCCTGCAAAAGCCTTGAATCCGACCTCGCTGCAGAGCAGATCTCGTTCACGCGTATCGATGTGGAGCAGAGTCAGCCTGGGGCGAGCCTCTTTGCAAAGGCAGCGCAACGAACTGGAAGCCAAGGGGTGCCAAAGGTTATAGTTGATGACAACTTAATTCGGCCCTCTGTCTATGCTGTGCGCAAGGCGTTGGAACCGCCGACGCAATAAGCCCGTCACCAGAGCCCGCGATGCGTGAGACTACCTACCGATCTGGAGATCAATAAACTCCTCGTGCAACACCCGCACTGCGACCTCTCCATACTTGCGCGGCACCAATACCGATATCTTTATCTCGGAGGTGTTAATCATCGACACATCGATCCGCTCACGCGCAAGGGCCTGAAACATGCGAGAGGCAACGCCGGTGTGGTAGCGCATCCCTATCCCAACAACCGATACTTTAGCGATGTTACGCTCCAAAGTTACCCCGTTGGCGCGAAGATTCGGAACGATCTCTCGAATAGTCTCGAGCGCAAGGGAGCTGCTCTCATCGGGTACGGTGAGGCTCACAGTTATGAACTCCTCGCCAACGTTCTCCTGAGATATCATGTCGATGTACACACCGCGCTCACCGAGCACCTCGAAGAGGCGCGCCATCGTCGCGATATCTGCCGGCATTCGCTCGATGATTACCCTGGCCTCGTCGAGGCGGTGCGTTACACCAGTGACAACCGGTTTCTCCATAAGTTCACCCTCTGAAACTATCCAGGTTCCGTTCTTTCCCGGCGCTGGCTCACCGCCAAAGGTCGAGAGCACCATAAGCGGGACACCGTAACGCATCGCGAAATACACCGACCTCGTATGCAATACCTTAGCCCCAAGGCTCGCCATCTCGAGCATCTCTTCGTGCGAGATTCGCTCGAGTATTCGCGCACCGGCACACACTCGCGGATCGGTCGAGAACACACCGGCAACGTCGGTGTAGATGTAGCAACTCTGAGCATTCAGGGCTGCTGCGAGCGCCACTGCTGTAATATCAGAGCCACCTCGCCCAAGCGTTGTCAGATCGCCACTGTCATCGACCCCTTGAAAACCCGCGACCACAGGAACCGCACCTTCTTGGAGCACATGTCTGAGCGGTGAGGTATCGATACCCTCTATGTGCGCATTCGTATGGCGTGAATCAGTACGGATCTTTACCTGCGGTGCGAGCAGGCTCTTAGAGGCTATCCCGAGCGCCTTGAGACGCATCGCCAGAAGTGCGACCGTAACCTGCTCGCCGCTGGCGAGCAGCACATCTAACTCCCGCGGATCCGGATCTTCAGCGCAACCCTTGGCCAGCGCTACGAGCTTGTTGGTCTCCCCAGCCATCGCCGAAACAACCGTCACTACGCCGATCTCGGGATTGCGTGCACGAAAAGCGGCGACTATGTCAGCCACGTGCTTGATGCGCCCGACATCCCCAAGTGAGGTGCCACCGAACTTCATCACCACAATCGGAGATCGCCTCTTGGTCATGTCGAGTCTCGACTCAGGCGCGTATAGAGCTCTTCGGCGCGAGCACCCTGTAGATATATTCGTCGCCCCGCTTCATCCACGATGTCCAATCGCAGGTGCAGGTCGAGCTCATCGAGTAACTCGGGACACCGCTCCGGCCACTCGACTATCCTGATAGTGTTTCGCGTCGGCGGCTCGCAGAGCTCACCAGGCAACATCGATACTCGATAGAGATCCCAGTGGTCGATCTGTCGACCATCCGAGAGGCGGTATTCGTGCTCGAGGGTGTAGGTCGGTGACGACACGTGTCTCGTATCGCCCCCCAGGGCCTCAACCAGATACCGCACCAGGGTCGTTTTACCGGCTCCGAGCCCACCGCTCAGTCCGACTGCATCACCACCTCCAAGCACGCTTCCAAGATGACGCGCAAACCGCTCCGTATCGAGCTCTGATGCGACCTGCCACTCCCTCATCGCTCGAGCGCCCCCACGATAGACGAGACAGACGCAGCCACTTCACTAGCCAAAACAGGGCCGCCTGTGATGGCGCTCGCCTTTTCACCGGCGCAGGCGTGAATGTAGGCTCCTAACGAGGCCGAGTCCACGGCGCTCGCGCAACGATGAAAGCATGCTGCAATGACGCCGCTCAACACATCTCCGCTTCCAGCAGTAGCGAGGTACGGAGTACCGCGCGACACCAGCCTTCCCCCACTCTCTCCGTAAATCAGCGTACCGGCGCCCTTCAAAAGCGACACTACTCCATAGCGCTCCCACAGCGCTCGCACCGCAGAGAAGCGATCGGATTGAACCTCACCCTCTCGACCGACGAGCAAGCGCTTAGCCTCACCCGGATGCGGAGTGATGATCGCCGGTATCTCACGTAGATCGAGACCAGCCTGCGCAATGATAGTGAGCGCGTCAGCGTCGATCACAGTTTTTCGCTTGAGCGCTCGCAAGCCCGCGAGCACGCCTTTTACGAACTCGGCCACCTCAGGATCGGTGCCGATCCCAGGCCCGAGCACGACTACGTCGCTGCGCTCACACGCCGACAAAACAGAGGGAATATCGGCAGCGGTGTACTGAGTTCCGTGACCATCGAGCAGCACGTTGATGCACTCTGCCGGGACCGCAGGACCGCTCCACGACGACCTTGTCACACGCGAAACCAATCCTGCTCCGCACCGCAGGGCACCCAGCACCGCCAACACCGGCGCTCCGGGCATCGCAGCGCACCCCCCTATTACGAGAATCCTCCCGAGATCGCCCTTGTGGACATCAGGCTTGCGCGCTCGGAGCTTAGGAACATTATCGCCTTCTATCGCTAAAAATTCGACGTTGAGAGGCCCTTGAGAGCTCGCTACGATCCCGATCGGTGCGACTGAGATCTCTCCACACACAGCGCGAGCGGGGAACTGGAGCACTCCGCGTTTGGCCAACTCGATCGCCACGGTAAGGTCTGCTTCGACACAGGGGTCGAACACCGCTCCGGTGTCTCCTGACACACCCGTGGGAATGTCTACCGCAACCACGATCAGAGACCCACGGCGACTTCGCTCCTTCCGAATGAGCCGCACCAGGTCGGCAATCACTCCACGCGGCGCTGAACGTTGGCCGGTTCCGAGTAGTGCGTCGACAACGATTCCGGCCTTCGAGCAGAACTGTTCGAGCTCCCCGTCAGACACGGAACGAGCACTCGGCGCTGCTTCACACAGAGCTGGCGAGGGATCTCCTTTGACCAGTACTGATGGGAATCGTCGCAGCTGCTCGATACACTCCGCTGTATAACTCTCCGCGCCGACGATGACGCACTGTACCTCGATACCCCGGCCCGCCAAGAGTCGCGCAGCAACGATCCCATCTCCCCCGTTGTTACCAGGACCACACAAAATCAGCACCGACTGGTCCGGTGCCGCACGCGGTGTAATCGCGTCGGCCAATGCCGCACCTGCTCGCTCCATCAGCTCCAGCGCCGGGATTCCTGTGGTGATAGCTGTGCGATCGAGGGCTACCATCTCGGTGGTAGATGGCAAGCACCACTCTACTCCAAGGCGGGAGATAACCGTTATCGAGCCGAAGCTACCGAGCTCCCCATCCGTCACGCCGCGCCGATCTCCTTCTCGACGAGCTCGGCCAGATCGTGTGCGTGACGTTTACACTGCTCATCGTCCTCACACTCGACCATCACTCGCACTTTGTTCTCCGTTCCCGAGTAGCGTACTAGGATCCTGCCAGCGTCCCCTAGCTCGCGCTCCTTCTGAGCGATCGCCTTGGTAAGCGCATCGATCGTCTCGAGCGGCGGCTTTTGGGAAACCTTCACGTTGATGAGTTTTTGCGGAAAGCTTATGAACGTCGACGCCAATTCGGAGAGCGGCTTCTGTTTTCTGCACATGACCGACAACACCATCAAGGCAGAGAGGATTCCATCGCCTGTCGTAGAATAATCCGAGAAGATGGTGTGCCCTGATTGCTCACCCCCAAGCGCACACCCCTGCTTGATCATCTCCTCGAGAACCGCGCGATCCCCGACAGCGGCGCGAACGACTTCGATATCGTGCTCGTTGAGAAGCTTTTCCAAGCCGAGATTCGACATTACCGTCGCTACCACCATATTCTTCCGTAACAATCCGCGTTCCTTGAGGTCGAGAGCACAGATAGCAAGCACGACATCACCGTCCAGAACACGGCCCTTTTCGTCAACCAAGATACACCGATCCGCATCACCATCGAGCGCGATGCCGAGGTCGAGATTCTGCTCGACGACGAGTTTTGCCACGACTTCAGGGTAAAGACTCCCAAAGCCGGCATTGATATTTCGCCCACTCGGACTGACGCCGCGCGAGGTGACGTCCGCTCCGAGCTCAGCGAGTGTCTGCGGACCAACGATGTAGGCAGCCCCGTTTGCTGCATCGACACCGATCTTGAGGCCGTCGAGGGTACACTCACGAGGGAAGGCGCCTTTGAGATACACCGTGTAACGTCCGACCGCGTCGTTAATTCGCGTCGCCTTACCTATATCACCCGCGTCAGCAGTCTTCCCGTCGAGGATTCCAGGTTCAAGTAGCTGTTCGATCTCCAGTTCGAGCTCGTCTGCGAGCTTGAAGCCATCGGAGCCGAATATCTTGATACCGTTATCTTCGAACGGATTGTGCGAGGCAGAGATGACGATTCCCGCATCGGCCCGCATACTCTTGGTCAGGTACGATACTCCCGGAGTCGGTAAAGGCCCGACCAACATAAGGTCTGCGCCCATGGCTGTGATTCCTGCAGCGAGCGAGCTTTCAATCATGTACCCCGAGAGGCGTGTATCTTTCCCGATTAAGATACGGTGCTTGCGCTGGTCCTTCATGAAGACCTTTGCTACAGCTTTACCGAGCCGAACCATTGTCTCCGGATCGAGCGGCGCTACGCCTGCCACACCCCGAATCCCGTCGGTACCAAAATACCTCCTCTCTCGCGTCATACCATGCACTCCATTAGCAACGGCTCTCAACGAGCCTTTTGTGATTTTCCCTTCACTTGAACCCTGTTCCCAGACTCCCGGCGGAGCTTCACAGCTTTCGGCTCAACCTTGACGAGTCGAATACCAGGCGGCAGCTCCACCGATACCTCCACTACCTCACTCTCGGCGCTTATAGGTGCCTTGGGTCTCACGTAGGGGATAACTGCTGTGGGGGAAAGTTGAGCTATCGCCTCCCGGTTCCCCGCGACGACGATTGATACCTCAGATGGTTCGAGCTTTATACTGGGGAGCTCAGGTGATGCACGTAGCTCTACCGGACGTGCATCCAACATCCGCTCTCTGGGTACTGCCTCCACCACTACCGAGGCGGTAACCGAAGAGGTTGCCACGCTCACTTGGCTGCTTGGAGGACGCACGCGGACCGTAATCGATCTGTTACCCTCAATCTCTCCCAGGTCGATCGGTTCGGTCTCCAAAGCTCGCAGATGACGCAGCTCAGACCGCGGACCCTTGACAAGTACCATCTTAGGTTCGATATCGATCTTCTCGAGCGTCAGCTCCTTGGCGAGCTGTCCAACGCGCGGCACCTCAACCTTCACCTCTCGCCTCTCAACCGTCTCGAACACGAACTCCATCTCAGGAGGATCGACACTGAGCACATCAACCGTCGGTGGTAGCGCAAGATCCGACACCTTCAAGTTTACTAGAAAACGATCCTCATCGAGCGCAGGGAGCTTGACCCGCAAGGTCGGCGGCGACGAGGCGATCGGACCGACGAGGAAAGAGGGACCCTTAATCGTCACCTGAACCGCACGTTTGCTCGGTCGAACCAGGATCTTGTCTTCCGGGGTGTTTTGCACCTCAATCGGAACGACCAAACTGACCACACTCGAATTGCTGGCGCTGTTGACCGCATACGTCAACAACACTGCGATGAGAAGCGAAACCGCTTTAAGCGAAAGATTCCTCGTCATGCGTCCACTCTTTTCACCTCGGGCGCATGCTGAAGGGGCTCGCCCAAGGGTCCATTACTGTGTTGTTCCAACAGCTCGCGCAGCGAACTCGCATCGAGATTCCTATGCATCTTGCCATCCATCACCAAAGAGATGGAACCGGTCTCTTCCGAAGTCACCACCACTACTGCATCAGAACGTTCAGTTATACCCAGAGCCGCTCGGTGCCGAGTGCCCAAGTTAGGATCGAGATCGGGATTAAAGCTCAAGGGAAGCACACATCCCGCCGCCTTAATTCGGTCACCTTCGACGATTACCGCCCCATCGTGTAGGGGCGACTCTTTGACGAACAGGCTATAGAGCAGCTTACGATTCACGCGCCCGTCTATCGGCACCCCCTCTTCCAAGAACTCATCGAGCCCCACCTCACGTTGAATGACGATGAGGCTGCCCAATTTCGCCTTGGCGAGCTTACTTGCCGCCAACGCGATATCCTCGAAGGTCTTGTCCGAGACTGACCGTCCGTTCTTGAAGAGAAAGGGCTGGACCCCCACCTTGGTCAATGCGCGCCGAATCTCATCTTGGAATATCACCACGATGACGAGAATTATCGAGCCTAGAAAGTTGTCTATCAACCAGGCCAGCGTCACCAAGCCGAGAGGTTTGGCGAGGAAATATACCAGCGCTATGAGCGTCAAACCGAACAGCATCGGAACCGCGCGGGTGCCGCGAATGACCAAGAGCGCCCGGTAAAGGAGATACCACACGATGAGTACGTCCAGCACCTGGACGACCGCATCTATCGAGATCTCAAAGCCTGCGATCCTCATGACGCTCCACTCGGGCAGAGCCGCACCTGCGCTCTACACGGATAATACGTTGCTCCGAATACCAGAAACTCGGAAAGCGAACTGACCGAAGCTACGCGGCTACCGATACTCCACTGCCGCTCTCACCACCTTGAGGTCCCGAGGGTCCTCCTTGAGGGCCAGGCGACAGAGTCTCACCACGAATAATTCGCTCAATATCATCAGCGTCGAGAGTCTCCTTCTCGAGAACGGCCTTCGCCAAGGCATGCAAGGTGTCCATGTTCTCAGAGACGATCTTCTTGGCCACTTCGTACCTCGAATCGAGGATACTCTTGACCTCTTCATCGATATGCTCCTGTATCGCCTCAGAATGTTCCCGAGCTTTCCCGAGCTCACGACCGAGGAACACGTGCTCCTCCTTGGTGTTGTAGTGAACGGGACCGAGCTTGTCGCTCATACCCCATTCGCACACCATGCGACGCGCTATGTCGGTGGCCCGTTGAATATCTGAACTCGCACCCGTGTTCATCTCGTCGAACACAAGCTGCTCCGCTACACGCCCGCCGAAGAACACCGCAAGCTGGTCCATCCAATAGGAACGAGAGTAGGTGTGCTTGTCTGCTTCGGGGAGCTGCTGCATCAAACCGAGCGCCATTCCGCGTGGAACGATAGTGAGCTTGTGAACCGGATCGGCGTTGACGAGCTTCTTAGCCACCAAGGCGTGCCCAGATTCATGATACGCAGTTGTGAGCTTCTCCTTCTCGGAGAGCAGCATCGAGCGCCGCTCGGCGCCCATCATCACCTTGTCTTTTGCATACTCGAAGTCAGCGCGATCTACCACCGACTTGTTCTTGCGCGCGGCGTACAGAGCCGCCTCGTTCACGAGAATCTCCAGATCCGCGCCGGAGAATCCTGGCGTTCCACGGGCAACCACGTTCAGATCGACATCCGGATCCAAAGGCACTTTCTTGCTGTGCACTTTGAGGATTCCGAGTCTCCCGTTCAGGTCGGGACGCGGCACCACCACTCGTCGATCGAACCGCCCTGGTCGTAACAGTGCCGGATCGAGCACATCTGGACGATTCGTGGCGGCGATCAAGATAACCCCTTCGTTACTCTCGAAACCGTCCATCTCCACCAAGAGCTGGTTGAGGGTCTGCTCACGCTCATCGTGACCGCCGCCCATACCCGCCCCACGGTGCCGACCGACAGCGTCGATCTCATCTATGAAGATGATGCAGGGTGCGTTCTTCTTGCCCTGAATAAAGAGGTCGCGCACGCGTGATGCTCCGACTCCCACGAACATCTCCACGAAATCAGAACCTGAGATGCTAAAGAACGGCACACCGGCCTCTCCGGCGATCGCCTTTGCCAGCAGCGTCTTTCCCGTACCGGGCGAACCGATCAGCAGAACGCCCTTGGGAATACGACCACCGAGACGGGTGAACTTCTTCGGATCCTTGAGGAAGTCGATGATCTCTTCGAGCTCGAAACGAGCCTCATCGATACCGGCGACATCAGCAAAGGTCACCTTCTGCTGACTTTCTGTGAGGAGTTTTGCTCGAGACTTCCCGAAGCTCATCCCCTTGCCTGCTCCCGCCTGCATCTGCCGCCAGAAGACGAACCATATCGCCAGCAAAAGCAGCATCGGCAACGCGTTGAATAGGAAGAACAGATACGACGATTGGTCTGAGGGTTCGTTGACCGATATGTCGACCCCCTTCTCTACGAGCCTTGGGATGAGGGCATCGTCTTTCGGCAGGGTGGTATGAAACGGCTTAGCTTGAGAGCGGTATTCACCCACCAAGCTGTTACCCTCGATGCGTACCTTGAGGACGTTCTGCTTATCGACCTCTTGGAGAAACTCACTATAGGTGAGCTCATCATTGACCTCGCCCTTATTTTTGACGACGCTGTACACCGTCAACGAGAGGAGAATTATTCCCAACCAAAAGATTCCGTTTCGCGTAATCTGACCCAATCTTCACCTTGCCTGCGACCCTTTCGGCTCGCTTAATCCTTACCTGCTTCCGTGATACAATTAATGCGGCAGTGAGCTCCTCACCCCACAACCATATCGACGGAATTAATTCAGAAACTTAACCTATTTGTTTACCTCAGACGGAGTTTGGGGACAACCTTTCGACACGCAGTTACAAGAAGCGGGGGTGTTAACCTAGGACTACGATCCCATCGGCAACAGCAACCTGCTTTCCTCCCTCGAGCAGCGCGTCAACCACAGCAGAGGCCACCCGCTCCCCAATCCGGTGGCCCATACGCGGCAAAAAGCTCTCCTCGACCATCCGCCAACGGACCGCTACCGGCACTGCGGCCAAAGCCTCGGAATAGAGATTGAGCCATTGCGGGCTCCGCTCCTGAAATTCACCGTACCGCCCTGCCTCGCGCTGAGCCCACTCCCTGAGGGCTTTGGAATCCGAAGCCAAGCTCTGGGCCTGCTCACTGAGGGTCCACACGAGCGATCTATCAAACTGCTGTTCTAAAAAAGGAACTATTCGGCACCTGATGCGGTTACGAACCAGCGTGGTATCAGCGTTCGAGGGGTCCTCGACGAATGGAATCGTACGGCACTTTACATACTCGTCGATCTGCTCTCGCGAGATATCGAGGAGCGGCCGAAGGCACCTACGCTCGGGATCGCTCTCCTCAATCGAGTTAAGCTCCTTGTTGGCCACCAAACGGATCAGTAACGTCTCTGCAACATCGTTAGCTGTGTGCGCGGTCAGGAATGTGTCGAGAGTGCGCTCACGCACCATGCGCTTGAACACGGAGTAGCGTTGTTCTCGCGCCCATGCCTCCATATTGGCTCGCGGCGGTTTGGCTCCGAGTACTTCGACGTGACACGGCACTCCGTATGCACGGCAGCGCTCCACTACGAACGCCGCATCCGCTGCACTTCCCTCTCGCAACCCGTGGTCGATGTGGCACACCTCGAGATGCAGCCCCTTTAAGCGCTGAATACGGCTCAGTGCATCCAGCAGCACCATCGAATCCCGTCCCCCGGAAACACAGACCAGCAATCGAGCCGATTGCGGGACCAAACGGATAAGAGCTGTTCTGATGGAAGGTCTACGTCGCGCCACGAACGGAAGTATATCCGGTTCGACGAAGAAAACAGCAGTCCTTATGACTTTCCGGTGGTTATTATTTTTCGGTGCTTCCAAGTTTAGAGTGATTAAGAAGCGGGCTATTGCACAAGAAGGCTGGTGATTTGGCCTTGAACGGAGATTGACCGATTGGTCAAGTGTCGAGTATGAACAGTAGAGGTCGGTGAGGTCAGCGAGGGATACAATACCGGTTTTACCTGCACGTCTTCCACTCGTTGCTATCCCCGGTTTCTTTGTGAACACTCGCTCTTTAGGTAGCTCTCGCTCAGGCGCTAGCCCAAACTACCCACTCCATTTCCTGAAGCCCCTCTTTTCTTACGTAGACACTTCCAGAACCGAATCCTCTCTACGACGGACGGATCGACACCTTCTTGGGACTCACTTGAGCCGACTCCTTGAACGGCAAGGTGATCGTAACTATCCCCTTGGCCGAAGTCGCCGTCACATTGTCGTCGTCGATAACGAGATCCGAGAGCGGCACGATTCGCTCGAATGCACCGTAGGCGGATTCGACGTAGTTCCAGCCCCCTTCTCCCTTTTCGTCATGTGACTGCTTCCGCTCGCCACGAATTGCAAGTCCATCCTTAGTGAGCGAGAGCTCTATATCTTTCTCGTCCATGCCCGGAACCTCAATCGTCACGATCAACGCGGTATCGGTCTTGGAAACATTGACGTTCGGTACGAAAGCAGTCAACCTCTCACCCAGCTGCGTAAGCGGCTCAGAGAAGAAATCCGGCAGAAGCGAGGAGCCCGAGATGAGATCGTTAAAAACTCGATTCATCTGTCGCTGTAGCATGGAGAGCGACTGCTCGTCCTTTCCAATCGGCACCCGCTTTTTCTTCCACGCCCACGGAACTATATTCATCGACATATCATCTCCTCTGCCGCAATGATTTTGACTTCACAATGCTCGCACCTTGATCCGCTTGGGGTGCTTCGCTGCAACCCGTGGCAGATCTACCACGATCCTGTACTACCCCGACTTCTCGTCGAGTACGATATCTGCCGGTGGGGAAACTCCTGCCGACTCGCTCCATCACCGCGCTTCGCCTGATCACACCCACTCTGGTTCATATCTCACTCCGAGTCCCTCGACGTTGGTAAAGTAACCATCCTGGAGTGGATTTCAAGGGTTTTGGACAGGCGGATTGGGCCTCCCGTCATCCTACTCATGATCAATCTCCGATCTACAAAGCCGCAGTCACGACCTTGGCCGTACTGCTAGGCGGCGAGAGAAACACGGTAAGCCGTCTTGGCCCTCAAACCGGGGCTACAGAATACGACCAGGGAGTACGCGCGGAGCCCGCCTTTCCTATGACGCCTCTCCACTTTTACGGAGATTATCGGCGCTGTACGCGCCTGGTCCACTGAACATCAGCGACAGCGCTGCGCCGGCCAATATGATATCCTTGCTGAATATCTGAAACTCACCAGGGAAGATTCCGAAGGCAATAACAAAAGAGAGGAGTAGCACCGCAGCCATCAAACCGGTGAGGGTCGTCCAGAGCCCTACCGCTATTGCTACCCCCACGAATATCTCGAGATAGGGCAACAGCGTTGCATAAAGGGTGGCCACATTTTCCGGCGCCACCGCCAGTGATTTGACCTGCCCAATAAAGGCGTTCAAAAGAGGAAGCTTGCTCACCCCTGCCAGCACAAAGTAGCTTCCTAAGGTCAGGCGGATGAAGAGCGGTGCATAAGTCGCGTTACCGATAGGTGCGTTTATCTTCATAGTTCTCAGTCCGTGCGGTGAAGTTTATGCGGCGAAGTTTATAACGTTCTATCGTCTCCTCAGCTTCCAACCGCAGTACTGGTTCCCCCTGTTAGGGGCTTGCGTTGAAAGCTATTAGTCGTACGATCAAGCGGTTACCGTCACTTGAGTGCCCGATTGAATACGCGAACCTGCCGCGACCGTCCAAGCAGGGCATCTAGAGCGAGAGAATATGCTGACTTAAGGGCGTGCGACAACTGACGAAGTGACGGATTCAAGGTCAACAGAGATGGAGAACGGTATGTACAGCGGAAACCCAGGGGAGCTCTTTCGGCTCATCAAGAATGAGATACACCACCAGATAGTCGGCCAAGATCACCTCCTTGACCGATTGCTCGTCGCATTGATCGCCGATGGCCACGTACTCTTGGAGGGAGTTCCAGGTCTCGCTAAGACCAAGACCCTCACTGCTCTCACGAAGGTACTCGACGCATCAATGAACCGGATACAGTTTACCCCCGACATCTTACCCTCGGACGTTGTCGGCACCGAGGTGTATCGTCCTCAGACCGGGGATTTCGTAATCCGCAAGGGCCCCGTGTTCACCAACCTGCTCCTGGCCGACGAAATTAACCGAGCACCTGCCAAGGTTCAGTCAGCACTACTTCAGGCGATGCAGGAGCGCGAGGTCACTATCGGGGAACAAACCTTCAAGCTCCCATCACCATTCCTGGTGCTCGCCACGCAAAACCCCCTGGAGCAGGAAGGAACCTATCCACTTCCCGAGGCTCAGGTTGATCGCTTTCTGATGAAGGTCAAGGTCGGCTATCCCTCGTTCGACGACGAAGTTGCCATCGTCGGGCTCGTTGCACAAACAGGCAACAGCGGGCCGGCCGTCTCGCAAGTGGTTCCGCTGGCGGATCTCGTCGCGCTGCGCCGGAGCGCTGAACAGCTCTACATCGATCCCAAGATCGATCGCTATATCGTGTCCCTCGTGCATGCAACTCGTAACGGGGACGCATATGGACTAAAAGGATTGATCGAGTGGGGCGCATCCCCCCGAGCAAGTATCGCGCTCAAGTTGTGTGCTCGCGCGCTCGCCTTCATTCGCGACAAGAAGTTCGTAACCCCTGACGACGTCAAAGAGATAGCGGCTGACGTACTGCGCCACCGCGTACTCGTTACCTTTGAAGCAGAGGCTCGCGGAGTCGATAGCGACGAGATTATTCGGGTACTCCTGAATCAAGTAACGGTACCCTAAACGACAGAGTAGTTGACGCATGATTAGCGCCGCCAATGACATCCAGCTTCCCAAGAGCTACGAACTCCGTAGGATCCAGATACGCTCGCGGCGTCTCATTACCGGCGACCTGCTCGGTCAGTACCGCTCGGCTTTCCGCGGCACAGGTTTGGTGTACACTGACATACGAGAGTATCAGCCCGGCGACGACGTGAAGCACATCCACTGGAAGGCAACTGCACGTACAGGGACTGTGTTCGTCAAATCATACGAAGAGGACCGTCAGCTACGGGTGCTGTTAGCCGTTGACGCTAGCGCATCGATGCGAGCCCCCTACTCTCACTTCGCGTTCTCCAAGGCAGTGGAATTTACCGCCATGGTCGGAGCACTCACGCAACGCGGAAACGATCTCCTGGGACTCTCGTTGTTCGCGGGCGAAGATCTCGGATTCCTCACTCCGCGCTCGGGCGTCAAGCGTTACAATCAGGTGTTAGCGATGCTTCTCGGAAGTTCTCCGCCCCCTGCCGGGAGCAACCTCGCGCAGGCGCTCGAACGCCTCTCGGTGACGATCCGCAAACCGAGCATTATATTCGTGCTCTCGGATTTCTTTGTCCCTCCTTTTGAGGAGCAGCTCAGGCAGCTCGGCACTCGTCATGATGTTGTACTCGTACACATTCAACCTATCCTCGCAGCGCTACCCAGTGCCGGGCTCGTGTCGTTCGTGGACGCCGAGACCGGTCAGCAGGTAGCGATCGATTCGAGCAGCGCTAGGGTACGCGCGCGCTGGCAGCAGATCATCGATGCTCAACGCGACGAGCTCGCCGAAATAGCGCGTCGGTGTCGGGTGGACCACATCGTCATCCGGGAAAGCGCATCGCAACCACTCGTGCAGCTCATGCGAGCACGAGCAACTAGAGCAGTGAAGTGACCTATGCCGCAGCCGCTTCCAACCCCGTACGACATCGCCCCTATCCCGTACGTCCCATGGACCCCGAGCAGTCATGAGTGGTTCCTCCTCCTGCTAGCTACACTCATAGGCCTTGTGCTGATCGCCGTATGGCATCTGCTCAAACGAGGAAGGAGGCTCAGCGGAGTCGTAGATCAGCTCCTCAAAGAGATCGAGCGCAGCTCTCACAACACCTCGACGGCGAGCACCGACAGGATTTCACGCACGGCTCGTCGCGTCATAGAGCACACGACCCGTCACGACCTCGGGGGACTCTCATCAGATGAGCTTGCTGCATACGCGGAGCGGTGCCCGACGCACGAAGAGCGCACGGCGTTAAGCCTCGTGGCCGATCTAGAATCGCACATATACGCCCCACCCTCCGCGGAGGAGCAAGAGCGCTTACGGCAGATATCTAGCGACCTCATCCCGGCGCTGAAAGCCCTCATAGACGCAAGGAGGCGCTCATGACCTTCGCCTATCCGTGGCTGCTTGCCGCTCCTCTTCTGTATCTGCTCCTACGGCTCGCCTCCGTGAAGCGACCGCAAGCGGTTACTTTTTCCAGCTCTATCCTCCTCAGGCAGCTCCCTTCAAGCCTTCGCCTAAAGCTGCGCGAGCCTGTGCTCTGGTCCCTCATGGTAGCGACCGTCGTGCTTCTTTCGATCTCGGCAGCGCGACCGCAGAAAATAACGCTCCTCGACCAGCCGCTGAAGGGACGCAACATCATGCTCGTAGTCGATGCTTCGCGTTCTATGCTCGCCCAGGATTTTCCGATGTCGTTCGGACACGCATCTCGTATGGATGGTGTGCGAACGGTGGTCTCCGAGTATGTGCGAAATCGACACCACGATCGTGTCGGGCTGATAGTGTTCGGCGAAGCTGCATACCTGCAAAGTCCCCTCACCAGCGATACCGCCTTGGTGGATGAGCTCGTACAAGGTATCAGACCGGGGATGGCGGGCGATGGCACCGCAATCGGAGATGGACTGGGGCTCGCCCTCAAGCGACTCAAAGAGGTCGAGGAGGGCTCAAAGGCGATTATCTTGATGACAGACGGCGTGAACAACGCGGGTCAGGTGAGTCCTCTGAAAGCGGCTCGGGTGGCCAAGGATCTCGGTATCGAGGTACACACGATCGGAATTGGAGCGGGCACAGCTCCGATAGTAGATCCGCGGCGATTAGGTGGGATGATGGGCCTTGGATTCGGACAGATGGCGGAGTTCGACGAGGCTACTCTCAAGTCGATCGCTGAAACCACCGGCGGGGTCTACTTCAATGCAAGTAGCCTCGAAGGCTTCAAGGAGGTGTATCGACAGATTGAGACACTGACTCAGATTGAACTCGATCAACCGGATCGTACCGTCATCGAGGAGCTTTTCTGGCCTTACGCGCTCATCGGTGCTTTGTGCTATCTGCTCGCGCTCGTGTTGAGCGCGACACTCTTCATGAAGGTGCCGTGAAGCTATGAGCATGTCCGACGCCGGAATCCTACAACCACTTGCTCTCTTCGCCGTTCCGGTGCTCGCACTCATGGCGGCGCTTCTCTTCGTGCGCTCCCGAGTGAGAGCGGAGCGCCTAGCGCTGCTCGGCATGAGCCCTCAACGCTTCCGTATGGCGGCACTATGCCTTGCCTTGCTCCCGCTCATATCGCTGTCGATAGCTTTACTGAGACCTTATTGGGATAGCGAGGAGCTCGAGCTCACGGTAGCGGGCGACGACTACATGATTCTCGTCGATGTGAGCCGAAGTATGTACACGCGCGACATCGCTCCGTCGCGTATAGAGCTTGCGAAGCGCAAACTCAAAGACCTTGTCGCAGCGTTTGTCCATGCAGGGGCTCCACATCGATACGGATTGACACTTTTCGCCGGAGAA
>JBILFA010000044.1:0-25708 GCA_044351795.1 Bdellovibrionota bacterium
TGCTCCGTTCCCGAAATTTAAAAACTAGTAGCGGTTTTAACTTGACCGAAGCAGCGCGTTTGGGGTGCCCAGCGCTCGAATCATTTCGTACTACGGATATACCCAAACGTATTCCTCCCAAGGATTCAGATACCCAAGCAACTTTTAGAGGCGAAAGACGATCCATACAGGGGGGCAACAGGAGCCCCTGTCGAAGAGGACGTGGCGTGGAGCTCCGAAAGAGGCGTTTTTCGGGTTTCCGTAAGCTTAGTCCACCCGGCACCTTTGCCTCCGTCACGAAGCGTGGTATCGGATGGATTGGCAGCATGAAACGAGCGGTTTTATGCCTCGCTTCGCTATACTTCTTTGTGCGGGTTACTCGATGTTATCGGAACTAACGATCAGCAACTTTGCCATCATTGAACGGCAATCGCTCTCGTTTCACCAGGCGTTTAACGTCATAAGCGGTGAGACCGGGGCGGGCAAGTCCATTATCCTCAACGCGCTCGAGTTCATCCTTGGCGGAAAGGCTGCGCCAACCGTTATCCGCACGGGCACAGATCAGATGGAGGTTCAGGCCCTCTTTGACTTAAGCGATGTGCCCGCCGAGATTAGAGCCGAGTTACCGGATATCGTTGGTGAGGATGACGAGTTGGTGGTCTCCAGAACCTTTCCACGCGAAGGAAGGGGTAAGGTAT
Source organism: Bdellovibrionota bacterium (assembly GCA_044351795.1). GTDB lineage: Bacteria > Bdellovibrionota_C > UBA2361 > UBA2361 > OMII01 > OMII01. The sequence continues at coordinate 678 of JBILFA010000044.1, forward strand.
TAATAAATGGACGGCTCGGTACGGTTTCCCTCCTCGAAGAGATAGTGCGCAAGCTCGTCAATATATGTAGTCAACACCACCACACCCGGCTGCTCGATCCGCGCTACCACGTTGAGCTCCTGGATGGGTTCTGTGGATGCGGGGCCCAGGTCGATGAGATGAAGAGCGCCTACAAGAGTTGGGCCGAAAAATACTCCGAGCTCGAGGAGTTGCGAGAAGCGCATAGTAAGGGTGCAGCGCGCCGTGAGGAGTTGGAGCACATGCTAGCCGAGCTCGGCGAGCTGGAAAATCTCAAACCTGGAAGGCGAGCCGAACTGGAGAGCGAGATTAAGAGGATCAGTAACTTCGAACGGTTAATGCAGGCTGGCCAACGCGCACTCGACCTTCTGGCAGCCGAGGAGGGGGTTACGAGTCGCCTCAAGGAGGTCGCAGCAGCGCTCCAGGAGATAGAGCGCTTGGATCCTTCAGCAGCCAAGCTCCTTGCAGAGTTTGAGACCGCTCGCGAGTCCCTAGCCGAAAGTGAGCTCGCCGTTGACCGCTATGTAGCCAGCCTCGACTTTGACGTCGAGATCTTAGAGGCTTTCCGGACGGAGTTATCCGACTTAGCTCGGTTCGAGCGTAAGTATAAGGTAGACGATGCCGGTTTGTGTGAGTTGAAATCGAGAGCCGAGCGAGAGCTCTCTGCACTCAACGGTGGCCCGGGGTTTCGCAAGTTAGAGCAGGAGGTCGAATCCTTGCATTCTAGGGTGCTTGAGGTAGGCAAGGCGTTGCGTACCACCCGAAACAAAGGGGCAAAGGAGCTGTGCGCCGCGGTTGCTTCCGACCTGAAGGAGCTCAGTATGCGCGACGCATCCCTGGAGGTGCGCTTCACTGAGTCGGAGCCGACGGCTACAGGGTTGGATCGGATAGAATTCCTGATCGCCACAAATAGAGGAGAGCCGCACGCTCCCCTACAGAAGATCGCCTCGGGCGGAGAGCTCTCGCGAGTCATGTTGGTGTTGAAGAAGATCCTGCGGGAGCGTTCAGGGGTGAACGTACTCATATTCGATGAAGTGGACACAGGGATCTCAGGCGGCGTTGCTCGTTCGGTGGGAAGGATGCTCAAAGAGATATCTTCACAGTCACAGGTAATCTGTATCACGCACCTTCCCCAGGTTGCGTCCCTCTCCGAACGCCATTTTCTGGTCAACAAGGAGGTCGGAGAGCGGGCAATTACCATAGTAAAGCAGTTGAGCGAAGAAGAAAAAGTCAACGAAATTGCAAGGATGTTAGCAGGTTACACGATTACCGATACTTCTCGGGCGTCCGCTCGCGAGTTAATCGCATCTAAGTAGGAGAGCCGTAATCTGTTCTGTTCTGAAATGACGTTTGCCCTCCGGTTGACGCTATGCATGGGATGGCGTAGCGTCTTTGGCTACCATTTGGTGCCCAAGGGTCAGTTCTAGCAGTAAATCCGTTGGGCAGAGCAAAGCGTTCCTCGACATGATGTCCGAGAGGGCGCGGAACCAAAAGCGAAGTAACGTGTAGTACCGCGGTAGTAACGTAAAGTCGTTTAGACAATACGACCGGTGTGTCGTAGTCGGTATAAGAAGCGACAGAGAGTGGTTGGAACATGGAGAGTTTCTCTCAACCAAATAGCCTCTCGAAGTTTGGGGCAAAGACGGCGCGCAGCAAGAAGAGATTCATTCGAATCCCGATGCGCTGGCTGGCGATGGCCGCTATCGGGTTCGGTATCGCGGCAGGCGTCTCGGTATGCCTCGCGGGGAACTTCGCTAACGTACTTGTACGCCAAGCTCGCGATGCATACGTCGTGTACAGACTGACAGCGGAGCGTGATGCCCTAGCGCTCAGCAACGACATGTTGCAGCGTCAGATGGCTTCATTGAAGAAGGAGAGCACTGAGGGGCAGGGCTTTGAGTCGCTCGTGCAATCTCGTCTCGACGAACTCCAGACAATTATCGAATCTTCGACCTCTATTAAGCTCTTCAAGGATAAGAAGAACGGCTCAAGTCCTGTCGTAATAACCAAAGATCAAAAGAATTCTAATGCTTTGGCCGGATTGCTTGATGCGCCTGAATTGAAACGCGGCTCCAAGGGAACTGCCAAGCCTGGCGACGTAGAGCTTCTCGAGAAGCTGAAAGAGCTCAATAGAGGCTTGGGAGGCGCAGAGGTCGAGTGCCGCCGTAACCCCGCGGGCAAGATCGTGTGTGCAACCAGCGTTGATACCAAAGAGGTGTCCACCAATCCTGAGACGCTCAAGGAGCTGCGAACCCTTGCAGTCGAGGAGAGCGGTGTGCAGGATGCTGCTGAATGGTCAGGTGAACAACGTGCCATCCTCGAACGACTTTCTCACTACAATACGCTTTTGCGCGCACTGCCTATCGGCACACCGGTCGAAGGCGAGTTGACGTCGCATTTCGGACGACGCTCTTCGCCTTTTTCGGGACACTCGTCTTTTCATGAAGGGCTCGATATATCGTTGAATACCGGCAGCAAGGTGCAGGTGACGGGAGACGGAGTCGTGTCAAAGGTCGAATACGATTCGACCTACGGATGGGTGATCGACGTCACCCACACGCACAATATCACTACCCGCTATGCGCACCTGAGCAAGGTGCTGGTCAAGGAAGGGCGGCGCGTCCGTCGTGGGGATCTGATAGCGCGCTCAGGCTCCACAGGTCGTTCTACAGGCCCGCATCTTCACTATGAAGTGCGATTGCGCGGACTTCCGAAGAATCCGATGCCGTTCTTGGCGTTGGTGGATCGCCTGCACAAGTTCCTATAGACACCTTTCGCACCGATCCCATCCCGTGATACTCGTTTGGCAGTACCTAAGACCCTTCTACTCCTCAGAAAATAATGGGGTAAAGGTTTGGTTCTCTAACCTAGGATAGAGTATTAATTGGTTCATGCCTGACTCCTCTGTAGCTACTAGTTCGCATATGCAGTTTTCGCGCTCCGAAAGAGGAGGGGTCGTGCGTGGACTCCTGGTTCTCTTTTCGGTGCTAACCGTCACCCTCATAGTGGTGGCTTTTGTCTTCGGATCCGTCGTGCCGGTCGGCTATGTCGGGGTAAGGAAGATAGCGTTCGGTCCAGGACAGGGCTTGACCTCTAAACCCCTCTTCCCGGGGTTCCATTGGACTATCCCGGGCTATTCGACGATCTACCTGGTTCCGCAGACGATTCGAATTGTCGATTTCGAGCGGGACGTGAAGACCTATCCTGCCAGCTTCGGCGCTCTCAATGTTCCGACCGTTGACGGAACACGGGTCGATGTCGACGTAGCTGTTCTCTACCGCTTCGTAGCGCAAGCAGGGGAAAAAGACGGCCTCAAGCACGGCGGTGTTGCCGACCTGATTAAGCACGTAGGCGCAACCGATGTGGAGTGGACGAAGTATATTTCGCAGGTGGCAAACAATGAGATTAAACGTTCGCTGAGCGCGCTCTCGACAGTAGAGTTCTACGATCCCAAGGCGCGTGGCGAGCGTGTTCGAATAGCCGAAGAGGATATGCGCAAGCAGCTCGCCCCTCTCGGCGTACAGATCGATGGATTCCTGTTGCGCCGCTACACATATCGAGAAGAGATCGACCAAGCGATCTTCAAGAAGAATTTGCAAGAACTCGAGATGGCCTACAATAGGGTAGCTGGCGACTTCGCCGCCGCCCAGCGCGACGTCAACAAGGTCGAGAGCGAGGGCAACGTTGCAATTCAAAACCTCGACAAGCAGGGCACCAGCGAAGCTGAGATGATCCGCTCCGAAGGGGATCTCTATCGCCGTGAAAAGATGGCTCAGGCCGATCTGCTCGTGGCAGAGGCGCGCGCAAAGGTGGATACGATGCGCAGTGATGTGCTCTCCAAGGTGGGGAGTGATGTGTATGTTGCTTTGCAACTCGCCGCAGTGGTGGCTTCACTCAAGGGAGGTGTTGTCACCAACCTTGATCCGTATGATTTCAACGCGTGGGTAGATCGCTTGATCGGTACCTCGGCGCGTAAAGGTGTCGATGCACAGGAGGCTGGCGATGTTCATCCGTAAGATAACGACCCTTTCACTCGCCTTGTTGTGTGCAGCATGCGCCCTCTCAGGGTGTGATACCGGGTTCCAACACATGGGCACCACCGAGTACGGCGTGCGGTTCAGAAAGCTCCCGCGTCTCCTGGGTGGCGGCGTCGGCGGGGCCGATAGTGTTGCGAGCCCGCTCGAAACTGTAGTGGTTATGCCGTGGGAAGAGATTTACCGCTTTGACACCTCCCCGAAATACCTCACCTGGGGACGAGGCTTAGGTGATGGAGGCGGTGCAACACAGCTGGTTCAAAACGAAGATGTGCACACCCGCGTACTCGACGGCAACGAAGCCGCCCTCAAGATTAAGGTGTGGTACCACATCCAGCCCAATCCTGAGGCTTTGGTCAAACTCGTTCAAGAGGTCGCAACCAACGAAGAAGAGATTAAGCATCTCGTGATCTCGGTCGTGCGCTCCGAAATCCGCACCAACCTCAATCGTTTGAGGACCTCGGAGTTTCGTGATGTGACGAAGTTAAACGCAACCATTGACGACACCCTCAACGCAACGCAAGCGCGCCTGGGGCCGATCGGAGTAGAGGTCGATGGATTAAACCTGCTCGAGTACCGCTTCGTACGCCTACTCTCCGATGGGTCTGAGGACACCAGTTATCAAGATCGACTACGCGAGATTCAGGAGAAGGAGCAGGACATTCAAGGTGAACGCTCGCGCATAGAGACGGTGCGCGCAAAGAAGCAGAAGGAGTACTCGGAGGCAGAGAGTAAATTCAATTCCCGAGTCTCCGAGGCCAAAGGTTTCAAGGAGCAGTCTGCTTACCAAGGAGATGCCTACCACGCAGCGCGCTCGAATGAGGCGAAGGCGATCTTGGCCGAAGGCATGGCGGAGGTGGAGGGGCTTCAAAAGCAGATAGCGGCGCTCTCCGGAAAAGGAGGTCAGGCGATGTTGCGCCTCGAAGTTGCCAAGCAACTGGCCAAGGGGAATCCGAGATTTGTGGCGATCAATCCCTCTCAAGGTGGAGGCGCTAACGTCGATCTTTCCAAGACCGATATGAATCAACTCTTGCAGCAGTTAGGTGTTGTCGAAGGGCTTACTGGACCGGCGCAGCGCGGACAGACGCAGCCGACACAGCAGCCGGACTCAACGCCTTCCAACGCAGCGAGCCCGCGAGAAGGGGACGCACAGCCTTAGTTTTTTTGTAACGTGGTCGCCGCCGAATAGGTATAGATTCGGCTGCCGATCGCGATGTGATAGTAATGGAGAAAGAAAGATGACGACTCATTCGGCAGGAAGAAGAAAGATCGCGCTTATCGGCGCGGGACAGATCGGTGGAACGCTCGCGCTCCTGTGTGGACAGAGAAATCTGGGCGACGTCGTGTTGTTCGACGTAGTAGAGGGTATGCCGCAGGGTAAGGCGCTCGATCTCTCGCACCTCGCGCCTGTCTTCGGACTCGATTTCAAGGTAACCGGAACCAACAACATCGCCGATATCGCAGGGGTAGATGTCTGTATCGTGACTTCAGGTCTTCCGCGTAAGCCCGGCATGAGCCGCGATGATCTCGTCAAGACCAACGCCGACATCGTTCGCGCTGTCGCCAAAGGTATTCGCGAGCATGCTCAAAATGCCTTCGTCATCGTTGTGACTAATCCCCTCGATGCGATGGTATCCCTGATGCAAAAGGAGACCGGCTTCCCTGCGGAGCGTGTGGTTGGTATGGCGGGCGTCCTCGACACAGCGCGCTACCAGGCGTTCCTGGCAGAGGAGCTCAATGTTTCCGTTTCCTCCGTTTCCGCATTCGTGCTTGGTGGACACGGAGACGATATGGTTCCGGTACGCTCGTTTACCACCTGCAACGGTATCCCTGTCGAGAAGCTCGTCTCGTCAGAGAAACTCGACGCGATCGAAAAGCGCGTTCGTGGAGCAGGGGGAGAGGTCGTAGCGCTTCTCAAGACCGGTTCCGCCTTCTATTCGCCAGCTGCTTCGGCCATTCAGATGGCTGAGTCCTACCTCTTCGATCAACGTCGAGTGCTCGCCGCAGCCGCTCGCCTGAACGGCGAGTACGGTATCAATGGCCTCTATATCGGAGTGCCTGTAATCATCGGAAAGAAGGGTATCGAAAAAGTGATCGAGATCGAGCTCTCTGATGCCGAAAAGAATGCATTGCAGAAGTCGGTCGAGAGCGTAAAGGCTGTTGTCGCGCTCGTGTGACGCAATTGCTTGGAATGACTCACTTTTGAGAATCAAATAAAGATAGGTATTACCATATGAACCTTCATGAATATCAAGCAAAGCAGGTCCTCGCCTCATACGGCCTGCCGGTCTTAAAGGGACACGTCTGCTACACCCCTGGAGAGGCCGAGGCTGCCGCTGACCTGCTGGGTGGCGGAATCTGCGTCGTCAAGGCACAGGTGCATGCCGGTGGTCGAGGAAAGGCCGGTGGTGTAAAGCTGGCCAAGAGCTCGGCTGAGGCGCGTGCGCATGCGGAGAAGATCCTCGGCATGAAGCTCGTAACTCCGCAAACCGGTGAAGCTGGAAAGATCGTACACAAGATCTACGTGGAAGCCGGCTGTAACATCGCCAAGGAGTTCTACCTGAGCCTCTTGGTCGATCGTGCCAGCCGTTGCATCTCAATCATCGCTTCCACCGAGGGTGGAATGGAGATTGAGGAGGTTGCACACACCCATCCTGAGAAGATCCTCACGGTTCGTATCGAGCCGGGCGTAGGTCTACAGACCTTCCAGGCGGCAAAGCTCTCGATCGATCTCGGGATTCCAGTTGAAGCTCGCAAGTCGTTCGTGTCAGTCGTTCAGGGGCTCTACAAGGCCTTCGTCGATTGCGACCTCGCCATGCTCGAGATCAATCCTCTCGTGCTCACCAAGGAGAACACCTTCGTGGTGCTCGATGCCAAGGTAGCGATGGACGACAACGCGCACTTCCGTCAACCGAAGCTCCACGCCATGATGGATTACGATGAGCAGGATCCTCGTGATCTTCGCGCTCAGAAATTCGGCCTCAACTATGTTGGCCTCGACGGCAATATCGGCTGCTTGGTCAACGGTGCAGGGCTCGCCATGGCGACGATGGACATCATCAAAGCCTTCGGCGGTGAGCCGGCAAACTTCCTCGATGTAGGTGGTGGAGCAACCAAGGAGAACGTAACTGAAGCGTTTCGTATCCTGCTCTCAGATTCGAAGGTCAAAGGGATCCTCATCAACATCTTCGGCGGAATCATGAAGTGCGACGTAATCGCTACCGGCGTTATTGAAGCTGCCAAGGAGGTAGGTTTGAAGGTGCCGTTAGTCGTTCGACTTCAAGGAACCAACGTCGACCTCGGCCGCAAGTTGCTTGCGGACTCTGGGCTTGCAATTACCGCAGCGGACACCATGGATGATGCCGCGAAGAAGATCGTCGCACTAGCGAAGTAAGGAAGGAAGGATAGAAAATGAGCGTTCTTGTAGATAAGAATACGAAAGTAGTCACACAGGGAATCACCGGAAAGACTGGTGCGTTCCACACGCGTGCGTGTAAGGAGTACGGCACGCAGATGGTTGCGGGCGTAACGCCCGGTAAAGGTGGACAAGAGTTCGAAGGGATCCCTCTCTTCGACACAGTACACCAAGCCAAGCACGAAACCGGAGCCAACGTCTCCATCATCTACGTCCCCCCGCCGTTTGCGGCCGACGCTATCATGGAGGCAGTCGATGCCGACCTCGATCTCGTCATCTGTATCACCGAGGGGATTCCGGTGCTCGACATGCTCAAGGTCAAGACCTACATGCAGGGTAAGCGTACGCGCCTGATCGGCCCGAACTGCCCAGGTATCATTACGCCGGGACAGGCGAAGATCGGAATCATGCCCGGCTTTATTCACAAGCCGGGTCGAATCGGCGTGGTATCCCGTTCAGGAACCCTGACCTACGAGGCTGTATTCCAGCTCTCGAACCTCGGGATGGGGCAATCGACCTGTATCGGTATCGGTGGAGATCCATTGAACGGCACTAACTTCATCGACTGCTTGCAGCTCTTTAACGAGGATGCAGACACCGATGCAGTCGTCATGATCGGCGAGATCGGTGGAAGTGCCGAGGTCGATGCTGCCACATGGGTGAAGCAGCACATGAAGAAGCCAGTCGTTTCCTTCATCGCAGGAGCCACTGCTCCTCCAGGACGCCGTATGGGTCACGCAGGAGCGATCATCAGCGGTGGCGACGATACAGCGGAGGCCAAGTTCAAGGCGCTCTCTGCTGCCGGCATCCATATCGTGCGCTCTCCTCATGAGATCGGCGCGAAGATGCACGAGGTGCTCGGTAAGTAACCAAACCACTGTGTTTTGAAGTAACCCCCGGCGGGCTGCGGATTCGGCAGTCCGCCAGGGGTTTTTTGTTTCTGTCAAAGCTTTCTCAAGCGACGAAACTTCCCACTACCTCTTCCCAGACATCCTTGGCCGTTCGTGGAAGATCACAAACCATGCGTGGAAACCACCAGAGATGTCATACGAGCTGCACCGCTCGCTGCACGTTTAGGCTCGTGTCCCATCGAAAGTCCCGCTAGAAACGCTCCTAGGTAGACATCGCCCGTATCCCTCGTATCAACCACAAGATCAGTGTGAGGAAGAATCGACTTCATATACACATCGATGTAGGTTACTCGCCGCACAGCCCCGGCGTTTCAATGGAGTCCAGCGCCGGCCACAGCGGCACTTACTCCTCAAGGACTTTCTTACGAACTCTCAAGTAACTCCCGTACAGCGTGCTATCGTTGTAGGAGCGTTGCTCGATGAGCCTGCGTCGGACGCTGATCGGTAACTCGTGCTCCTGAAGCCGTCCGGAAACCCCGTCGAACGACGACGGAAATCGGTCGGAGCAGTCCCATGCCATCGGTGGATGTGATGAGGCAGCTATATCATCCGTCACGAAGGCTCCCCCCGTAGGCATCTGTTGAAAGAGTGATCTGAACAGCTCTCGACCCTCGCAGCTGTAGGTTGAAGGAATCTCCATCGCGGCTCGGTGGTAGTACACATCTACTGCGAGCCCCTGTGCGGACAATCGTTCACAATTAAACGAGAGAAGATCTTCTTGCAAAAAGAATATCGAGAAATCCTTTCCAGCCAGGGAATATTGGATCAGAGGAGTATCTCCTTGGCAAGAAACCTGTATCTCCCTTACACCGCACGCCAGGAGCTCGATAGCCATCGCTCGTGCTAAGCAGGGTTGAAATTCGATTGCGCCATAGTTGCTGAACCCAGCAGCAAACTTGGAAAACTTATAACTCATAGCCGGCCATTCCTTGGTAATCTCCTCGATTGAGGAGTTTCGGAGCAGCCGCGCAGTTGATTCGAGACACTGTGGGAGATTTATTCCCTCATAATCGGAAAGGAAGAAGGCGAGGGGTGCATTGATCGTTGTGTGGTAGTCGGAAAACCCAGCGCCCGCAGCACCGTAGAGCGCAACACTCGGCTCCCCGAGTAATCTCCGTGCCGCAACATTTACGTCAAGTATAGGGCCGCATAACATCCCCGCTGCTCGAACCGACTCCACGATAGGACACTCTGTGGTCGGGGTTGCGACATCGGCCTGAACAGTTGAGCGAGTATGATGTAATTGCAAATCACGCATAGGTTAGTATGATAGTGGGTTGGATGGTCTGAGTCCAACTAGTGGAACCGTATCGAGTTGTACGTCGAGTGCGTAGCCGGCTGAATGAGTAGTACTCTACAGCTATGAGTTTGTTTCAATCAGATTCACGTGGGTTCTTAGTAGATCTTTGCCAAGCCGCGATTGAGCACCCGTTTGAAGCTCACGTTCACCAACACCGCCGCCATGGCGATATAGACGACGCTCAAGACGGAGGCAAAGGCGAGAACCTCCCAGTTCGGCGTTCCGCCCGCGATAATCGCACGCATCTCTTCGAACACGTAGCGGGTCGGTAGCGCTGTTGACAAAGTTTGCGCAAAAGGAGGGATGCTGCTGAGGGGGAAGTAAATCACCGAGAACGGAGCAAGCAGCCACACGAACGTCCAGGCAAGAGCCTGGGCCTTCGTAGTAAGGCGCATAATGATTGCTAGGACTATAAGACCGATCCACCAACCGTTAAGTACAAGCACCAAGAACAGAGGTATCAGATACCAACTCAGTCCCTCGGTAAGGACAAGTCCGTACAGAACCCACGCAACGAAGCAGCCGAACACAACCGTAGTAAGTGCCTTGAAGAAGCTAAAGATGAGCAGCGACACGATCCATTCACTGAACTTGAGGGGAGAGGCGAAGAGATTGATGAGGTTCTTGTTCCACAGTTCATCGAGGAGGCCAATACCGATATCCATCTGAGCGCGGTAGACGACACACCACATGATGACTCCGGCAATGATCATGCCGAAAACACTCTTTCCTCCTGCGGGTATCTGTTCTTGCACGTAGCCGGCAGTGATACCCCACAGGATAAGATCCAGTGCTATCCAGTAGAACGAGTCGGTGAGTCGGTCGAAGCTTCTGAGCGTTCCGTACCAATGACGCACCAGCATTGCCCGCACTCGACCCCATGAGAAGGCATTCGGGTTAGTCACGTCTATCCTCCGGCGAACTCGCTTGATTCATGAAATAATCCTCGAGGGTGGCGCGAGTAACGGTAAGACCGTGCAGCGGAATGCCTTTCTTCCCCAGCTTTGCCAAGAATTCAGCGACAGCGTCTTCACGCATCGAGACCATCGAAAAGCCGTCCTGGTCGGAAACAGCGAGCGAGAGAGCGGCGCATACCTCGCGAAACGCAATAGCGTTATTCTCGTCGATCAGCAGGGACACATTGCAACGGTCCAACGTACGCGCCAGATTCTTCGGAGTGTCGTTCGCAACAACCTTGCCCCCTTGAATAAAGATCACCCGGTCGCAGACCGTCTCCACCTCACTCATATTGTGGCTCGTAAAAAGTACCGAGATCCCTTGCTCACTTTGCTGCTTCAGAATGAACTCACGAATCACATGAGCGCTCTCCGGATCGAGGCTCGCAGTCGGTTCGTCGAGTAGCAGTATCTCCGGCTGATTGATGAAGGCCTTGGCCAAATTCAAGCGGGTAAGCTCTCCGGCAGAGAGCGCTATTACCCCCTTGGAAAGAAGAGGCTTCAGACGAAATACCTCGACCACCTCCTCGACGCGTGCAGTGCGGTTGGGAAGTTTGTACAACCTGCTCATGAACGACAACGTGTCACTGACTCGCAGGTTCCACGGAAGGTTCGTATAGGTGGACGAGAAGTTCAACCGCTCGAGGATCTCGCTCCGATGGGTGCGGAGCTCCTTTCCGAAGAACTCGACACTACCACTGGTCGGCGTAAGTATACCGAGCAGCATCTGAAAGGTAGTCGTCTTGCCGGCGCCGTTAGGCCCCAAAAGCCCGAGAATCTCCCCAGGTTGGAGCTCGAACGACACATCGTCGACAGCTGTCAGTTCCTTAAACCTCTTGGTGAGGTGGCGAACAGAGATAACGGGAAGCTGGTTGGTAGACACAAAGCACCTCTATTCCTACGAACTACAGCGCAGGACAGACGCTGAAGAATACATCATATTCTCTTGTCGTGGGCTAGCTCATTTCACGAGAGGTCGCCGGTAAGAAATCAGAAGAGTACGCCGCAGTGTCATAGCTCTGCCAATCGTTTTTTACTTCCCAGTAATCGTACACCCGAGCCGTCCGCGACTGCGAGAACGCCGCTTCACGCGCTTCAGGTGACAGGGTCGAGAACCATACAGTGCCCGCCTTCAGATGTCCGGCCTCGTGAATCAGCTCGAGGGCGAATTTTTTCAAGCTGCGCGGAAGAAACTCCCGGCACGCCTCAGCGATACCACCGCCAAGTACGATCCGTTCAGGAGCCGCACCTTCCCGACTCATCCGGTCGTGTACGGCTCCCAAGACTTCACCGAGCTCTTTGAAGTAGCTCTTCCAGTGCTGCCAAGCCCGATGCTGGAGCCGCAGTTCAGGCGAAGGGTCTGCGCTCAAAAGGATACAAACTTCCGAAAATGAAACAACCAAAAGTGAAGGCTTTCACGGAGGAGAAATCAGAGAAGGACCTCAGGACTCTCAATGTGGAAGAAGTACATCCGATCATAGTTCATTCTGCCGAATGAAAGGAAAACAATCGGTTGGAATCCTAAGCCAGCCGCGGTAAAGCAGTGCGCTGGTTAGTCCCGATACCACCCTCAGGATAAAGCTCCTCGAGCTTACGAAGGATACGCCGCTGAGCTGCTTGAACATCCGAGACACGCATCGGCGGAAGGCTGGAGAAGTCATCCTGAATCAGCTGTTGCTTCGACTCCGACATGTTCTCCAGTAGCTTCTCCTTCACACGATCCCCTGCAGCCTTGAGCGAGATGACGATATCCCGGTGAGGGATCTCTTTGAGGAGATCCTGCACGGCGTGGTCGTTCAACTGAGCGATACGATCGAAATTAAAGAGAGAGTCTTCGAGCTTTGCGGCGATGGATGGATTAGAGGCTTGGATCGAGGACATAATCCGCTCCTGATCCCTAGCGGGCATGCGGCTCAGAATTAACGCCGCTATCTTTGCGCCATCTATAGTCTCATCCTTAGACATATCCCTTAGGATGAGCGCCGGGGGGAAAGGTTCCAAGAAATTTTTCAGAAAAGATGCTGCTTAACCAGCTCCTTAAGCCTAGCGGTTCACAGAGCGTCCCAGAGCCACCCGCTAAGACACCCAAGAGCACAAAGCTTCACCGCCATTACGCATCATCGGCGAACTCATAGGAAAGGTGTAAGGTAGGGAAGAGACGCAAGAAAATGGCCATCCTACCGAGCCGAACAAGGCTGTATACGCCGTAAACTGAGCACGCAAACGACCAAGATCCAGCCCCGCCACTACTTGCAATTTTAAGCAATTTAGGGCACATAACCCACTCTCACTGATATGCCCACGTAGCTCAGCTGGTTAGAGCGCAGAACTCATAATTCTGAGGTCCCTTGTTCGATTCAAGGCGTGGGCACCACTAATTCCCAAGAGAAATAACATTAATCCAAGCAGTTCGCTTTCTGTAAGCAAGGTGGGGTCCTTTGCCGAAGGACTTCTCAACGCCACTAAGTGCTCCGACAGCTTCAAGTGCCAATCTGAGTGCCCCCCAGATGTCCCGCGTAGCCGCGCCGCGAATACCCAGCAAGGGAGTGACGAGCGTGTGAGGCCAGCGGTGGGCGCTCTTTGGCGCTTGTAGTCTCACATGTGCTACAGTTCGACGAACGCAGGCTGATCCGATGTCCAGTACTATTCTTGAGGTGTTATGTTTACGGGAATCGTAAAAGGAAAAGGAACAATTGAGAGTGTCGAACGACATGCGGGACTTTCTCGCATTTGTGTCCGATTACCGGCGGACTTGGAGATCGGCCTCGAAAGGGGTGCGAGCGTTTCGGTCGATGGTGTCTGTCTTACTGTAACCGAGCTTCAGCACAGAGATGTGTACTTTGATGTGATGCAGGAGAGCCTCACCCGCACGACTCTCGATCAGATCAGTTCAGGCATGCATGTTAATATAGAGCGAGCAGCTAAAGATGGGGCGGAGATCGGAGGTCATCCTCTTTCCGGCCATATCGACTGCACTGCTACGATCGTGCGAGTCGAGACTCCGCACAACAATCATGTCGTTACCTTCGAGGTTCCAGCACACTGGATGCGTTACATTTTCCCCAAGGGCTATATCGGCCTCAATGGCACCAGCCTGACGATTTCGGACGTGAACAAGGCTGCACGAACTTTCGACGTTTGGTTTATCCCCGAAACTCTCAGGGTTACTACATTCGGCGAGAAGCGCGTAGGTGATGTGGTTAACCTCGAAATTGAACGAGGCACTCAGGTGGTTGTCGACACCATGAGGGATTTCCTGGAAGAGCGATTAGGAAAGTTGCTGCCAGCATTCGAGAGTCTGCTTGAGCAGGCCGGAGTGAGCACAGAGCACCTGGTTGGCCAGGCGGCACCGGCTCTGCCGCCACCCAAGATAACGTGATCCACCATCTGGAACGGAATACTCTCAAGAGGCGGCTAACAATTTGATTGTCGCCTGTCAGTTTAAAGGAGGGCTAACGTGTTTCCCAGCACGAGAGCCCCCGAGATAATCTCGAGCGCTACATCGTACCTATCCTCTGCTCCGGCGTACTTCGCTACGCAGGAGTTAGGTGCTGCTCTCTGCGCCGTCGAGGTGAACAGGAATTTCACAGTCTATGCCCGCTGCCGCGTACACTCGCTCAGGCGGTGTTCTGAGATCCCAAACCAATCCCATCCACGAGAGCACCTTGAGCACATAGTGAGAGATATCGATCTCCCACCAGTAGAACCCCTGACGCTCTGAACCGGGGTAGTAGTGGTGGTTATTGTGCCAGCCTTCACCGAGAGTGATGAGGGCGAAGAAGAGACTGTTTCTGCTGCTGTCAGTGGTCTTGAACCTACGACGTCCGATCAGGTGCACGAACGAGTTGATACAGAAGGTGCAGTGGTATACGAGCACGGTGCTAATGAAGAAGCCCCATACCAGCATCTGCATGCCCGATGTGCCAAGCGCCGGATAGGCGATCCCGAGCCAATACCCTAAGAAGAACGTCGCTACTCCGAGCAATATCGGCGGAACTACGTTGTAGCGCTCGAGCAGCTCGAGCTCCGGAAACTCCAACAGATCTTTGACGAGCTCTTTGCGGGTCTCCAGAAACTCCGAACTCAACACCCACCCGACGTGAGCGTAGTAGATGCCACTGATGACCGGTGAATGGACATCCTCGGGGGTGTCCGAATGGCGGTGATGATGACGGTGATGCGATGCCCACCAGATCGGGCCCTTCTGGGCAGCCGAAGTGCCGATCACGGCCAGCACGAATTGGAAGAAGCGGCTGGTCTTGTAAGAGCGGTGTGCAAAGTATCGGTGGTACACACCCGTGATTGCGAACATCCGGACGAAGTACAGCAAGAAGCATACAGCCACGGCCACCCAACTGACTCCAACCCACAGAGCCCCGATGCACGCTACATGTACGCCCCAAAATACTGACTGCTTAACAATATTGATGAGTTGAGGTTTGTCGTTGGGTCCTGCGTCGCCTTGAAACACTGAAATCTCTCCATCCTAACCGTGGCAGTGCTGACTAGTCTGAGTCAACGCTGCCAACTTTCTAGAGGGAGACTAGCACGACCTGCCCGTCTATTCCATCCGAAGGCCGTTTAAAGCACCACAAGTTGTTGAATTTGCGGATCATATACAGAACGATCAAGCTCGTTTCTTTGCATAGCAGCCGGGAGAGGGCCCACCGCAAGTCAATTAATGGGGAGAATACAATTGCTTAGGCTAAAACCGTCGATAACGGTTTGGCCAAGCTGATGGACGTCAGTGCGGGCTTTTGCTTATTGATACCTGATCGAAAAGCCGACGCCCGAAAAGATGGTCTGCCCGAAACTATCCTGCAGCCCGCTCCCGACCCGTATGTCGAGCTGCGAGTTTTGAGTTAGTAAGTAGAGTGCTCCCATGTTCGCGTAATAGGAGTCTCTCTCCTCAGAGATTGAGCCTGGGAAGAAACCTGCAAGTTCACCCCACAATGCGACGGTATCCGTAGCGTTCCAGGTGACGACAGCGGATTCGAGCCACTCTGTGTACCGTGCATCTGAATCCGAGTTCTCATCCTGGTATATCTGACTCGAACCAGCGATTGAATAACGATCCCAGAAGGCCCACGAATAGGAAACGCTCACCCCCGGAAGGGAGTGATGAGTCCTATCCTCTCCACTACTGGTGGGAAGGCTTAGGTGCGGGGTGACGGAGAGTTCAGGTAGTACGCCAAACTGAGGAGTAATTCCGAGCCGAGTACCCAGTTCGAGGTTGCCAAAAGCCGTCTGCGCATCACCGAGAGAAGCGTACGACGTCATGTTTTGCGAGGCACGAAGTTCGAGCCAGTTCGCCAGAAGCCCCTGGCGAAGAGCAAGTTCGGGATAGGAATGAGATGAAGTGTGAGGAGCTGTCGCTCCGTTGTACGAGTACGTGTATCCGAGCTCTACCAACGTCACCCTGTTGCCTACTGGACGACTGGCATCGGTAAAGCTGGGGCGATCCGTTATGAGCGCTCCATGAGATTCCAGGAGTGAGTCCGTTTCAGGTTGCGTTGGCCACGTGAATATAAAGGTCCGTTCGGACAGCGGTACTCGAGGCGAGGCCTCGCAAAGAGCGACATTCATGAGCGCGATAACAAGCGCGAACGCGGTGCGTACCTTCATGGTGTAGCGAGAACAAAATCTTCGCAAGGTTAGCATCGACACGACCGTTTGTAACTATTCTCTCAGTGCTACTCCATACCGATGCGGGAATCGATCTTGCTATGCTCTCTCATCTCCCGGCGTCCCAGACATGTCGGATGTCTTACCCTAAGGAGCTCTGGAAGGCGGATGGCGAATTCTCCGATCCTGTCGGCGACTTCGGGGGCATTAAAGACTCCTCTGCCTTCTTAGCAGGCTCAGAGGCGTCTGATCAGAGCTCCTCGCTACGTAGCACTTCATCGTAGTAATCGCTGATAGTGCCAACCTCTTGCAGTTGCCGATTGCGAATAACAAAAAAACGTTGCGCGACCTCTTCCACGCATCGCCGATCATGGGAAACCATGATCACAGCGGCGCCTGATGATAAAACCTGATCCTCGAGGTCCTCTATTCCATTCACATCGATGTGGTTCTTCGGTTCGTCCAAAATCAACAAGGTTGGCTCAGCAAGATGCAAGCCCACGAAAGTCACTCGCGCACGTTCGCCACCACTGAAATTCTTGAGAGGATCCTTGTGACGCTCATACGGAATGCGAGCAGTTATGAGTGCTCGATGAATTCGCTCAGTAGAAACGTCCAGGACACTTTCCAGATGATCCACAGGATTTTTATCAAGGGGCAACGTTGCGAGCTCTTGATCGCAGTAGCCTATCTTCGTTTGAGGAATTTTCTGAAGCGCTCTCATCGGAGTCAGAGTTTTCCTAACCGGCATCGGGAACTCCACAAAAAACCTGCTCGATGAAAGAGCCCCTCTGTGCGAGCCTCGAGGAAGCTCTCTACCGAGCCGTCTGCGAATACCCGCCCCGCAGCACTACGCCCCACTGGGATTCAGAAGAGAAGGCATTGCCGCTGAACAGGCAACGTTCCTCACCGACCTCAGCAGCAGGGCACAGCTCCATTGAGCTTCAGGAGGAGTACGCTTCTTCTCAACCTTCGAGATTGAACGACTGACTCCATAGGCATGGAAAGTCCTTTGTTGCGATTTAAATAGGCTAATCAGGGATTTAGCCTTGCTTAATCAACCCTGTCTTGACATGTCATGATATGTCAAGATACCTTAGATTAATGGACACCACCGAGAAATTCAGCACCAAGATGAACAAGGAAGTGCTCGCCCGCCTGCGCGGCTACGCAGAGACATCGGAACGATCCATAGCGCAGATCGTATCGGAAGCCGTTGCCGAATACCTCGGTCGGATCGAAGTCCGCCCGGCATTTCGCACAGCAGTAGACGAAGTCATCAGCGAAAACGAGCAGCTTCTCAAAGAGCTCGCTCGATGATAGAGACCCTCTATCCAACCCTCGAAGAGACTCTCTATCTTCATGAAGTTCTCATCCAACGCTTCGGGGGTAAAGCAGGAATACTCGACAAAGGACTTCTCGAAAGCGCACTAGCTCGCCCCAGATCCGGCTACTATCGATCTATTTCTGAACAAGCCGCAGCGCTCATGCAAAGTCTGGCGATGAACCATCCGTTCGTCGACGGAAACAAAAGGGTAGCGTTTGCGCTCACAGCGGTCTTTCTAAAACTAAATAGATTGAAGCTTACCGTGGACGCGAAGGAGGGAGTTCGCTTTATTGAGATAACGCTCATAACGGAGAGGGCTCATCTCGAGACGATCACCGATTGGATAGAAGCGCACGTGAAATAGTCACCATCACCGCCGTCCGCAAATATCCAAACTCACCCACCCCGTGGGAGGGTGATCGTAATCGCAAGGAGAGGGGAAAGTTGCGCCGCTACGTCTGGTCGAGCTACGTCTGGTCGAGAGGACCCCCACCACCCGACTTCCCAAAAGTCTCCGATACCGTTAACATTTTTCCCGTGCTGCAGATCGAACAGCAAGGCAAGCTCCGCTTTCGCAGCTTGCAGGGGCTTTACTCAGCGTCCTTGCTGGCAGAGACTCGCCGCTTCCCGCTTCAGCGAGAGAAGCTCACGCAGTAGCGGTTGAGTACCGGCGCCGCGGTACGTTTGACGGTAAGTTGAAGGGGTAACGGGAAGCGCGTGTTGCGAACGAAGTTGCCGTAACACAAAGTCCTCTTTGAGGCTCTGCGTATCACTCGCTGCGTCTTGTAAGGACTCGAGGCCGCGCTACCGTCATCAAGAGCATAGGGACTACGATCCTCCAGCTCTCCGTTGTTGTCCCAACGGAATGCCGCGCTGAATATACTCCTCCAAGCTCCGGTGAGCACTACGGCGGGATTGTTTCCGCATTCCTGCGTCGAAGCCAAGACCTTAATCCCCCTGGGCAGACTACTGCACGCTTGAGAGTGTGCTGGGGTGGCATGAAGAACGAGCAGGAACGCGATGGACGAGAGAACAAGGGACTTTTTCATCATGGGAGGCTCCGTCGAAAATAGATCGTTTCCTATAGTGTCTTCACCTAAAGCAGGTTCTGCAAGGCCTTTCCTACAATAACGTAGCAAGTGAGCACCCCAGAGGGGACAGACAGCAACAACTCCACTAGCAACAGTCGACGACAGCATCTGCCGTCGAAACGCACGTTTGAGCTTTCTCAACTGCGGAAAGAGCTGCCCCGCCGTTAGAGTCCGAAAGAAGTCATCAATAGTTTTACGCTCGATCCCCAGATCATGAACGATGATATCCCCCGCATCGAGAAGCGCTATCTCCATAGTGTGCGTCTCCCGCAAACTATCGATGTCGCATGCGCCGCGCTCGCGACTATCTATTCGTAAGGCATGAGCCATGCTGGAGTGAGCCCTTATCCACGAAGTATCCAAGCCTTCATAATCGCAAGGAGAGGGGAAAAGTTGCGGGTGTCTCACAACCAATCCGCGCGATCGAACATGCACTGCTCACCGGCACGATGAGGCTGAAAGGTGGTGTCGCCTCTTGTAAGGCAAGGCTACCGCTTCCCATAGCGGACTCTGCACATCGCGCCTGGTTAGACGGAGATATGCATACACCCGGATACGGGATACGCGGAGGTAGATCTCCATCATTGCAAATTAAATCAATATGTTATCAGTTCCTTATGAACTTTTCTTGCCGACCTAACGTCGCCGCTCACGATAGCTCTTGGAGTCCGAAGAGACTTTATGATACTATGATATCATGCTATCGAAAGATCAGGTTCGTATCCTACTTCGACTTCCCGCGACACTTCACCAGCGCGTGAAGTCGAAAGCACGAGAGCTGGATACCTCGGTGAACTCAGTGCTCGTCCAGGCGATTGAAAACGGAATCTCCAGTAGCGGACTAGAGGGGAATGAACCTCGCATCATTGAGATGGCGAAATCCCAATTCGGAACCTCCTTCGTTGGACTTCTCCTGTATGGATCCAAAGCCCGAGGCGATGCGTATGATACCTCTGATACTGATCTCCTACTCGTAGTTGATCAGTCCGTACGGATCGAACGCGACCTGTACCGCACATGGGACGTTGCCTTACCAGCCGAGATATCGATCAACATTTCACACCTACCGCCAATAGCCCGAGACGCTGGCTCGCTTTGGCTCGAGTGCGCTCTCGATGCCAGGATTCTTTTCGATCCAACAGGAACTATTCGCAAAAAGCTCGATGAGATCAAAGAGCTGATCTTGTCAGGAGCATTCGTTCGGCGTACGACCCACGGACAGGGATATTGGATCGCGACATGAAGAACAGATCACTTACCAAGGATTACGTTACGAGATCAGCGATACGATTCGCAGCGCTCCAGGTTCTGCTCGACAAGGGTGGTTATGCTGATGTTGTTCGAGAGGCGCAGGAGATTGTCGAACTTCTGAGTAAAGCGCTGATCCGCCACCTCGGTGCAGAGCCCGCGAGGGTCCACGACGTGAGCGCGCAGCTACGAGAGCTCGAGTCTCGCGTCCAAGCAGACCAAAGAGATCGCCTCGAGCTACTCATCGAACACTCCCGCGAATTACGCCGAGATCGAGAGCTTGCATTTTACGGCTCCGAGGATCTAACGCCGAGCGAATTCTATTCGCACAAAGATGCAGAGAGAGCATTTGGATACGCCCGAGACGCACTCGCGTTTGTTGAGGCTATGATCGGTTCGTAGGACGGCTGTATCTGCGGAACCGGCACTAGTTACCTCGCAGTAGCAGCAGCTAGGCTAGGGGCGCGAAGGTCTTCGAGCTCGTCGAGCCAGTACAGCCGTTCTACGGTCTTGATACCCGTGTGAGTAAATGCATGCAGGATCCCTTTGAGGTCTGTCATGAGGAGTCTCGTCTGATTCGACTCGGGTACGGAAGCCTCGTATACCAGAGAATGCCTGCTACCGAACGGACTCCCTTTCGGCTTCAGCGTAATGCCGAGGTCGCCAATAGCAATCGGTTTTTTGCCCTCTCCCTCGAGCGCTCGTTCTAGCTGATACAGATTGGACTCGCCGAGCTTCTGAGCGTATGCCGCCGTCGTCAACGCAATGCGAAATGGAGCGCTGTGCATGCTGGAAGGTATCGCGACACCGTACTGAGTCAAAAGTAGCGAGACGATAGGGTCGGCGGCCTCGGCGGGATACACCCTGCAAAGCCGCTCGGAGTCGTGCTCCCGCATCTGCACGCCTTGTAGCGGCTCTACTCCCAGCTTGGAGAGTACCTGTGTGACGAGTGACGTGGGTACTGCACGGTGCAAACTCAGTGCGCTTGCGGTCACTACCTCCGTGGGAACCCCTGCTACGTCGACATGTCCACGTCCCGATGCATCGAGGCGTGGAGCTTCCGTGCGCAAGGGGTGGTCTCGTAACGCGATCAATATATCAGAGAGTAGATACGCTTGACTTGCAGCAGACGACTGCTCGCCATGCCAGGTAACTCTCATTGGATAGGGCTCAAGGTGCTCTTGGAGCCACTTCTTTACCTGGCCACGTGTTACTGCTACGGGATCGCTCGCTGGACGAGATTTATCCAGCTCTGCAGCGACAAACTCTGACGTTACTACCTGCACAGGATATCCATCGAGTCCTTCCACTGTCACAGGTACGGCCGGATCTTCGAACTCAATCCGCCCTGATTCAGTCGGCGCTTCTGCAAACTTTAAATGACGACCGAACTTACTCTCTCGCTCTTGTTCAGGTTCTTGAGGGGGCGGCAAGCGCCGATCGAAAAACTCCTTCACAAGCCCAAGAACAGTCGAATCCGCAACTGGGCCTTGGGCAAGGAGTTGTGCGACTATCGGAGCGATCTCTCGCAGTAGCTCGAGCCGCAGGTCAGGACGGTCGCTGAGATACGGAATAGGCGTCTGGCCGGGGTCGTCCCGTCGTTCGCAGCGGAGTCGGTGCGTAGCCGCGATGGCGAGGTTCTTGGCCGCCTGGGTATTAAGGAGAGCGTTACACGCATCCTGGTCGAGTGTGTTTACCGGCGTCGCGTATGCAAGCGAAGTGACTGATACAGCTCCTACGACAGGTGGTTCTCCCGGTGCCCCAAGAAGTACCTGCTCGAAACGGTAGCTATCACGGTAGTAATCCAGCACAACTCGTGCGTAATCGCCTCCAGCTATCACCAGCTGGGTTCCTACAGGAAAAGCTGCTTTGAGGTCGCGTATCTGAGTGAAACTATTCGCTGCCGGAGAATCAAGATTTTCCAGAGTGGGAGCATGATTCGATTCAGTCCTCGCCGTGGGGGCTCTGCTCTGATCAACGCCCAAAGAATTGCCCATACATCACCTATTCAACGCTAAACGAAGGCTATGGGTGGTTATGGTGAGAGCCTACGAAGATGAATAGTAATGTGACGTAACTTTTTATAAGCAGCTGAACTGAGGTGGTGGTGCTGATAGTGAGTTCGTCAGTGATTCGATGATTGGTCGATAATTAGGGGGGCGCAACTCCCCATCTTCCACCTCTGCCGTTCAACGGTCGGCGGTCCAGGATATCTCTATACTGTAATTTAATTCGTAACTGGACTCTGGATGATTTCTGCTCTCATTTGATCTCGATGTGTGTGACCCTGAGTTGGTTCCTGGCACTGGGGTCAAGATGCGCGGGGGAGTGACGTTCCCTGAGGCGCATCTCGTTCTGGAGACGGCGTGGTCGAGCGGCCAGATGCGTGCTCTCAGGATGGTCGAGCTCAATCCCTCGCTGGATATGGATAATAGGACAGCAGAACTGGCCGTGTCGTTGATTGAATCAGGATTGGGGCGGGCGATACTGTAGCCAGTTGTATCAGTACGGGTCGTTATTTAGAAATTCCTCCCGAGTCACTCTCTGAGCTCCAGCCTAAATGTGCGTCCCACGTAGATGGGCGTTCTGGGCTCCAACACGTACTCTTTCCCCACGACGGCTCGTGTATAATACCCTGCGCCGTCGGGGACGAAGAGCGTGCTATCAATAGAGCTTGAACGTACTCCGAACGAGCCGTCTTGCCTTTTGGTGACGGTCGCTTCGACGGGATTGAGGGCTGCATGAGCCTTACTAGCCATCTGCAGCACTGTACTGTCGATCGCAGTATTGAGAGTGGGAATCGAAAACCCCCGCTCCCCCAGCTCTCCGTGCACTCCACGTCCGATCGACAAAGTTCCACCTAGTGGAGTGCGAGCCAATGATCCCTGAAAGAGTTGCTGAGTCTCAGGTGTTTGAAGCCCCCCAGCAAGCAGAAGTGCTTCTCGGCGTTGCGGGTAGCGGTTGATGACGTACTCGTTCGAGAGACGGACTCCTTGTTCCTGCAGAAACAGCGCCACATCGGCCTCACGGTCTGGGCGCCTCAAGAACGCCGCTTTTCGAGATACCAGCGCTCCAAGAGCATCTTGAAGGGCGTGTGTGTATTCCTCGGCGTAAATGAGCGCTATCTCTTTCCTCCAATGGGCTAAATTCTCTCGCTCCCGCTCATTCGCAGGGACAAGGTCTTTTCTCAAAGAACCAAAGCTCGGGTAAACCAGTTTCTTGTCGACGAGGAACCACGACCGTTCTGCTACTCCCGTGATATTTTCTAGCACTGCCCGTTCGTCGAGGGAACCAAGCAGAAATACGTTATTCTCCTCGAAGTGATATCCCATCATCTCGAGCACATCACTTTGGCGGAAATGTTTGATTGCATCTTCGTGCCGGTTGGCGGAGATCAGCTCAATCCCCTTACAGATGTATTGCTGCAGGGTACGCCCCTTCACAGTCTCCTGACCAGCCAACGGAGAAACTCTGCACTCTCCCGCCATTCGCTGCGTGAACTCGCGGTTGCCTCCTTCTTCAAAGGTGGCCAGCGCTTTGAGTGCAATGTCCGACTGTCCTCCCATAAAGGAATCACAGATGCTCTCAGATGCTTCGTCTATCGAGCCTGCCGGATACGGTATAGTAACCGTACCGAGCCTCTTACCGAGGAACACCTTCTCACCTGGTTCTACAGTCACCCTCGCTGTAATCTGCTCATGAGACCCACTCGGGCGCTGCAGTGCGATAGGCTCTCTTGCGGGGATGCCCGGGACAACCTCGACCTCGAGGCTACATGTTCCATCCGGGTTATCTTTGCGCTCGAGTATCTTGACGGTGCAGTGAACCCTGCTCACGTCACCCGGACACTCACGAACTTTAATTCGCCCAAGCTGCACCTCTTCGCTGGCCTGTGCTGTCGCTAGCACCTGGGCAAGCTTCTCTTGGGGCGTTTTTGGATCGGTCAGCACCCTATCGGGTATCTGAATTGCAGTCCTGCTCAGCTGAAGAGTATCACCTGATCTTAGGACAACGGGGTACAGAAGTTCCGGAGTCCTAGACCCCAAAGGAAGCTGAACCGCGCTGCTCCCGTTCTCTGCGTTGGCGGAGCTGCAGTATGTCGGGTTACGTGGCGGGATGCCAGGATATACGATTACAGAGCGATTATCGGTTTTGAAAAATGAGACGAGTGGCTCTACACTTTTGGCGATAAACTGAAGCTTTTCTAAGTACGTCGTGCCATCGTTGGCAACACACAGGAGTTCTCCGCTCTTCAGGTCACGTAGTTGCTCCGTAATCCGTAAGGCGGCACGACTCACAGGTGCTTCGCCTTGGTCAGGCCGCAAGCTGTCGGATAGCGGTCCTCCACCCACGTCAGATTTAGGTGCCGCTGCAGCAAACGGAAGATGCACAGATGACGAACTCGATGGGACCACTTTCATACCGATTTCTTCCTTCGTCTCTGGTATGAACAACTCTTGCAATTGTGTAACTTCCGTGTGCTGTGGCAGGGCCTACTACGAGGTGACTATTCTAAGGCTCCTTGTGTCCCATGCCCTTAGTAGGGTACCAAAGTTTGCAGAAAAGAGCTTGGACTATGCCTATTTACCTCGGAAAAGCGGTTGCCTCTCCGGCCCAATAACGCTCCGCACTTTTTTGGACCTGAGGAGGTTACGGAATTCACTAATTTCCTCCATCAACATCTGCATGGAACAGGTATCGGCAAAAAACTACTACTCGAGAGGATCAGTCGACTATTCTCGGATCCAGAGGTCAACACTGTGGCGAACAAGACGAGTCAACACGCCAGACCATTTTTCGAGCATTTCGGATTCTCCGCTGAAGGTCCAGCGACTCCTAATGGCTTTTCAGGGGGAATAGGATGCGGTTAAGCTGGTGCTGACGCGCGAGGATTTCGAGAAGCGGGGTATTGAGATAACCAAACGGTCGTGCCGTGCAAAAGTCAGGGAATTTTACTGTGAACGAAATTTCACGCGCGCTGCCTGCGCGCTGCAAGCTCGTGCTCTTCAACCCCATGCGATGCTGGGACTCAATTGCAGCCGAGAACACCCCGTGGCAAGACCTGCTTCGTTTTTATACCCTGCCGCTTGCAGTGGTTGGAGGTGC
>JBILFA010000139.1:0-8795 GCA_044351795.1 Bdellovibrionota bacterium
TTAGTCGAGGTCATCGTAAGCTCCTTCATCAGAGTTGATTTGTTGCAAATCAACGATGACCTCGACTTACTTTTCGTTCCGGAAATCCTCAGTCAGCGCAAAACCTACGCTCCCCGGGCTCCGCCGCGCTTCGCTTCGCGGGGGCTTTTGATTGCCCCCCGCTCAGCGCGGCTCCCTGCCAATTCCGGAATTTACAGAAAGGATGGTGCACTATCTTCGAAACTCTTGATGCTTTCCCCATCTACTCCTCCTACCCCGCCTTTCGCTCGTACTCTGTGCCAGGCGAGTTCCACCTCCTCCAGGCTGATAGAGTACGCTTTCTGCTGTTCGGTAGTGCTCTTCCATTGCTGTTGACACTCCCTCTCAGCCCCTGTCTGACCCCTTGGCTCCAATGCCATTACAGCATCTTCACAGCTACTACTGGTCAGTCCGCCCCTCGGACGTGCGTCGCTACTTTCGTGCTTACGAGGTTTTCTCATTTGTCACTTTTCACTTATCATCACGCCTAAGGTTCCCACGTTCACGCACTACGCCTGTCATTCGGTCACGCCACCTGTCCGCCGGGTGCTGCTAGGGCAAGTAATTCGGGTTCCCCCTCTAGCTCTTTTCCGGGGCTCGACGACAGCCTCCGTTTCAGCACCGCCGTTTAAGTTCTCGACGGGTCTTCAGTGGTTCACTCTCGTTCGTCTCCTTGCTGACTTACGTGACGAGTCTTACCTCGCCTTTTCCTGCGCCGTTCACCACCAAGGCACTTGCGTGCTCAGCAGCGGCAGGTCGTTTGAAGCCTCCCCCTCGCGGGCGGCTCCGGTGGGCCTACCACCATCGTTGTACGTGCCTCGTGGCACAATCGCCGCGCTCTTTGTGCACATTCATAAAGATCAGGATCGGCAACCACCTCTGATAGTTGCCTAGCGGCGCGAATGTCGGTTGTAAATTTACCCTCTCGACGGTCTGAAGCGTCCAATCCCTACTTGATAGTAAACGCCACCGGCACAACCAGCGCCAAAGACTGCCGCTGAAGATCGCCGGGAAAGCTCGGGAACGGAGAGGCTCGATCAACCATAGATCGCAGCTCTTCATCCAAAACACTGGCACCGGCGGAGCGAAGGATCTCGAATCCTGCAAGCGAGCCATCGGCCCGTATCTCGATTCGGATCGTTGCTTCACCTGTCACTCCGCGACGTAACGCTCGCTCTGGATAACGCTTTGCACGAGCCAAGAGCGATGCGACTGCCTCCTGATAGTTCAAGCGAGCCTTCTCATTCGATGGGCCCGTTCCATTTACAAAACCCGGCTGCTGACCGGGGCTTTGCGCGTTAGATACCAGCGCTGGAGCAACCGAACTGGCAGGAGGGCCAGATGCGATCTTTTGCTCTGGCTTTTGTTCGGGCTTTTGCTTCGCCTGCTTGGGGCTCTCCAGCTTCTTCTTGGGAACAACGACCTCAGGGGGCTGTGGCTTCTCCTTGACCGGCTCTGGAGGTGTTTCCTTTTCGGGTATCGGCGATGCTTCAACGGATTTCTCAACGGGAGCGCCCTTAGGAAGGACGGTCTCGAACGCCGAGAGGGGGACTATTGAGATGTCGAAATACTCTGGTGCCTGAGGTAGGAGTACCTCCTGCTTGGCAGGGAAATATGTATGAAGGACTAACCACCCCGCAACCAGCCCAACAAGATGAAATCCGACTGACGCGCACAAGGTTTTTCTGAAAAGCCGTCGAGATTCCGCCGCACGAGAGCGTTTACACCAGCCATCCGCAGGATTCGGTACAGGCACCGCGAGCTCGTCGAACGACTGAGCGGAGGGGAAACCTTCAAATTGTAGTGGGGATGCAGTTGCCGCAGACACGGGACAAAAAGCTCTCAAGAATTACCTATCCGTTGTGGCGAGCATAATAGAAAAAGAGATGTTGAATAGCAATAGGACATATTGACATACCAAACACTCTCGATATATCTCTTCCGCAATTCTGGCATGCCAGAAGCTCTTTGTACGTCTAAGCTTGTTGCATGCAGTAGCTAAGTAAGTGGAAGCATAATGGTACCGTCTCTTACATTAATGAATCTCGAGAAGAAAAGCCTATCAAGATCAGCCCATTGGATAGTTTCCATGGGCCTGACCATGGTCGTAATCAGCACGGCAAGCACCGCCCTCGCAGCCGATGAAGAGCTTGGTAAGGGTGTCGGGGAAACGACGGAAGGATCACAAGGGTCTCCAACTGACCCCGAAGAGACCGACCGCAAGAAAAGCGAGGATAGCGAGACCGCTGCGCAGCAAACCGGCCGCGATGCGAAGATACTCGAACGAATCACCGTCGTTGGAAGCTCTAAAAAGATATCCGAAGTCCCAGGATCTGCCGCTCTCATTGAAGGGCCGGAGCTTGAGCAGGCAAAAACCGGCCTGGGAGACATCACCCGCGCACTCCGAACCGTTCCGGGCCTCAACATCGTTGAAGAGGAAGGCTATGGACTTCGCCCTAACATAGGAATGCGAGGAACCCCCTCGGAGCGCAGCAACTCAATCACCTTGATGGAAGATGGAGTCCTCATCGCGCCCGCTCCGTATGCAGCTCCATCAGCCTACTACTTCCCGTCGTTTGCTCGAATGGCCGGGGTTGAAGTTCTCAAGGGTGCCGGTCAGATAAAATACGGTCCTCGTACGACCGGCGGCTCCCTCAATCTACTCTCCACGGCCATACCTGATCAGTTCACCTTGAAAGGCAACATCGCAACCGGTAGTCACGATACGACGCGTGGACATGTGTACCTCGGAGAGTCTTTCGAAAACTTCGGTTATTTACTCGAAACTTTTCAGATCGTTACCGACGGGTTCAAGGATCTCGATGGTGGCGGCGACACCGGTTTCGACCTTCAAGACTACATCGGAAAATTCCGCTTCAACACCGATCGAGACAGCGAGGTATACCAACAACTTCAATTCAAGTTCGGATACTACGAACAGGACTCAAACGAAACCTACCTCGGTCTCTCACGCGAAGATTTCGGAAACACCCCGAATCGTCGCTACGCAGCCTCGCAGCGCGACAAACTCAACATCGATCAGAGGCAGTACCAAGCTCAGCACTACATCGAAGCAAGCGACAACATCGACATCACCACCACGGCCTACTACAACGACACCGCGCGACGGTGGAACAAGCTTGATAGCGTCAGCGGACTCTCGCTCCCTTCAGTGCTCGATAATCCATCGGCATACCCCGATGCATTCTCCTACCTCACCGGAGCGGGCAACAGTCCTGCGAATGCTCTTACACTGCGCGATGCAGACCGTGATTACTACGGCGCGGGCGTTCAGTCGGTGTTGGTAGCCACGGTTAAGGGTGACTCCCTCGACCACCGCTTCGAGTTCGGCGCTCGCTATCACCAAGACGAGGAGGATCGCCAACAGCAGGATGCGGGCTACCGTATAGAGAACGGCTCTATGGTGCAGACCAGCCAGGGCGCGTCGAAGAGCCAGACCAACCGCGTCTCTTCAGCTGACGCGACAGCGCTCTACCTTCAAGACACCATCTCGGCTGGCTCGTGGAAGTTTCTTCCAGGCCTCCGGTACGAGAAGATCCAGCTCCACAGAAAGGATTACGGCAAAAACGATCCTGACCGAACGGGCGCGGCGCTCGCTGAGAACGATTCGAGCCTCGACGTGTGGATTCCGGGTATCGGCACAGAGTATCGATTCAACGATACCTTCTCCACGTTTGCCGGTGTCCATAAAGGATTCTCTCCCCCAGGACCAAGCGATTCAGACGATATTAAGGAAGAGGAGAGTATTGCGTACGAGATCGGAACAAACATCACGAAGAATTCGCTCGTATCGCAATTCACCTTCTTCATTAACGACTACGACAATCTTCTCGGCGTCGACTCACTCGCAAGTGGCGGTGCTGGAACCGGGGACCAGTTCAATCTCGGAGAGGCTCTCACGCACGGTGTCGAGGCTAGCATGAAGTACGATGTAGGCGAGTTTCTCGAGACGTCGTATCGCCTCCCCGTATACGCCACCTACACCTACACAAGCGCAGAGTTCCGCTCGACCTTCAAAAGCGATGCTTACGGTGAGGTACAGTCAGGTGACAAAATTCCGTACATCCCCGAGCACCAGTTCGCAATCGGCGCCGGTATCGAACACGATAACTACGGACAGCTCCTGTTCCGCTCATACTTCGTGGATTCAATGAACTCGCAGCCGAGCAGCACGAGCGCCACCGCGGCGCCCCAGACCGATTCGTACTACGTAGTGGATATGCACGTTGAATCGCCGGACATCAAGAAGGGTGTCAGGCTCTTCCTGGATGCTACCAACCTCTTCGACAACGAGTACATCGTCTCCTGGAGGCCTTCCGGTGCTCGACCAGGCATGCCGTTTACTGCCTTGGCCGGTATCAAGTTCGATCTCTAACCGGCACGCGCACTCTGCGCTCTGATAAACGGATCTACTGATTCGGCAAGAGGCCGAAACCTTCTCTCAGGAGTAAGCAAGGCAAAATCACGCGTCAGCGTGGTTTTGTCTCTCCTCCCTACGTTATGCCAACACCAACTTAGCGAAACGATACACGAGCTTCTTCGATTCATCGAACCCCTCGAAGCGCACCGCTACGGTTGCTGACGAGCCGCTTCCTTTGACATCTTCAACGACACCTTTCCCGAAGGTCGCATGGATCACCTCGACACCGGCAGCGAGCTGCTCCAGAGCTGCCGAACTCTTCCCATAGTACTCCTTGGGGATTTCAGGCTTCGTTGCTAGGGCGTCCGCTGGGGCCAAGAGATTCCTCATCTGATCGAGCGACATCTGCACACGTGGCGCCGCGGGCTCCTCGTGCTCGCGTTTATTCTTGGAGAAGCGTCGACCTCCACTCCCCCATCCCCCGTCGTATCCACCGCCATCGCTCTCATCATCATAGCTGAAGCGCGGATACCCCTCGATGAATGTAGCTCCTTGCGAGCGCTCCGTACCGACCGCCGTCATGAGCTCGGGATTGAGATCCTTTGCAAAGCGGCTCACAATTCTAGCACCACCGCCTCCTCCCGAGTTCCCTCCACTAGAGAACATCCCGCGCGAATATGCGCGTGTGAGGTAGAGAAGCTTCATGGCTCTGGTGATACCGACGTAGCACAGGCGCCGTTCCTCTTCGAGCCCGGTTGCGTCGTCGAGCGACCGGTAGTGAGGAAGAAGTCCCTCCTCGAGCCCACCCAAAAACACGACCGGAAATTCAAGTCCCTTGGCGAGATGGAGCGTCATGAGCGACACCATCTCCGGCTTCTCGTCAGAGTTCGTCGGCCCACGCTCGGTAGCGGGGAGATCCGAGCTTGAGGTAAGAGAGACGCGATCAAGGAAATCCTTTACGACGAGCGCATGCTCACTACCTTCACGCTCCATGGTGCGCCCAATAGATTCGAGCTCCTGTAAGTTCTCTATACGGGACTGCGCTGCGGGGTCCTTCATAGCAGCCAAGCGTGGGCCGTATTCGGTCTTTTCGATCACGTAACCGAGGAACGCGCCGAGCCTCGTTTTTTCGAGCGTGCTCCTGAGATCGGCCATCAGCTCGATAAATTTCTTCAAGCTCTTGTTGCTCTCAGCAACCGTGACCGCCGCATGCAGATAAGGCATCTCGGTGCGACGCGCTTCTTCGAGCACTGCCTGCACCGCCTGCGCACCGATACCTCGCGGCGGGGTGTTTACCACTCTCTGAAAAGCCTGGTTATCCGACGGATTAACGAGGAGTCGTAGGTACGCCAGGATGTCCTTAATCTCCTTGCGATCAAAGAACTTTAAACCGCCGAAGATGCGGTAAGGGATACGTGCCCGAACGAGCGATTCCTCCAGCGCACGTGTTTGAGCATTCGTACGATAGAGGATCCCCATATCAGAGAACTTATACCCTTGAGTATGAAGCTTGCGGATCTCGGAAGCTATGAACTCTGCTTCCATGTTCTCATCGTAGCCGATAAAGGTTCGAATGCGCTCACCTGAGTCTCCGGAGGTCCAGAGCTTCTTGGGTTTACGCGCCTTGTTCTTCTCAATCACTGCATGTGCAGCGTTCAAGATGTTGGAGGTCGAGCGGTAATTCTGTTCGAGCTTGACGACCTGCGTGTTGGGAAAATCCTTCTCGAACTCGAGAATGTTACTGATTGTGGCGCCGCGGAAAGCGTAAATCGACTGGTCGTCGTCTCCTACCACGAAGAGGTTGCGGCGCGGCTCGGCTAGAAGCCGGATCAGCATGTATTGAACCTTGTTCGTATCCTGGAATTCGTCGACTAAGATGTAGTGGAGGGCTCTTCGATAATAGTCGAGCACCTCGGGGAACTCTCGCAAGACGCGCACCGCGTTGACGAGGAGATCGCCAAAGTCCATCGCGTTGGTCGCAAGAAGGACCTTCTGATAGCGGTCGTAGACCTGCGCCTGGAGATCGGTCTCGACGTTGTAAGCGTTCTTAGCGGCCTCCGCCGGAAGGATGTAGTGATTCTTGAACTTGTCGATCGCTCGCGAGAACGAATCCAGCGGATGCTTCTCCTCGTTTACGTTGAGCTCCTTGAGAACCTCCTTGAGCACCCCTTTTGAATCCTGATCGTCGTACACCACAAACTGATTCGAGAAGGAGAGCTTTGCGGCGTTGTGACGTAAGATGCGCAGGCCTGCCGAGTGAAACGTAGAGATCCAGAGGCGCTCTGCTTTCTCTCCCAAGAGCCCCTTGAGGCGTGTACGCATCTCCTCGGCTGCCTTGTTGGTGAAGGTGACCGCCAAGATTCGATCCGCTGGAACTCCACGCTCAGAGATGAGCTGAGCAACCCGATGCGTCAAGACTCGGGTCTTTCCACTGCCCGCGCCCGCTAAGACCAGGATCGGACCATCCCCGTACTGCACCGCCTCCTGCTGAGGGGAGTTGAGTCCCTTGAGAAGATCGAGTTCCGATGGTGCTGAGTTGCCCCCGAAGGGAAAAGCGGTTTGATTGCTAGACATGGGGCTGATGTAACGATGAAAAAAATGAAAAAGGGAGAGTCGTAATCCCCCTGGGCGACCTCCCTGAACGATACCTAGATTGAGGTGTACTGACAATCTTAGGTGCAGAGTGTTTTAAAAACCCGCGCCTGAGAAAGCGAGGCAAAACTTCCCTCTGCTGCACATCACGGGCTTCTCCCGTTTGATGCAGCGCGAGGCTCAGCGCATTAATCGACGCACCATGTGGGGCACGCCTTCGAAAACTCCGAACCTCAAGCGAAGGGAGGTTTTGCCTCGACTCCCCGGCGTCTCCGTCTCTAGCGAACTCGCGGGGCGATCTGTTGCCCACGCAAAGAGATCTTCGCGACACCACACGCCATCGAAACAGATTCATGTGCTGCGATCGCCTGTAAGAGGAGCCTTCCCACATAAGCCAACGTAAGCCCTGCACAGACGAAATCGATCCCTGTAACCAACATGCCGTTTCCCATATCTTGCTCCTTGACAATGCGCTCAGCTCAGAAACTCTCCTGCGTGGTTCCTCGTACTCCGGTCTACCCGTTGGCAGCTCCCTTGGGTATCGCCGTAGCGGCGGCTTTACGAGGAGGTTTCTGTCGAGCTCTGCTTTCATTATTTTTCTATACCGGAAGAACTATCGCTTCAAGTCTTTTTCTATATCCAATCGGCAACAACTCGGAAAAGTTGCTTCGTGTTGCGCGCCATCAAGGGGTTACCCGGGGAAACACGGTTCGACTCTTCACCTCTTCTCCGGCAGCACCTCCTCTTTACCCATAAGAGAAGCCTTTTCACTCCTCGTTCGGTCTTCCCTGCCGTGGTGATCTTGACGAAGCTAGGCAGATTAAACTGCCCTATCTCACCATGGTAGCTTCCAAGGGATGCAAATATCTCAGTAACTTGCTAGGTTTCGGAAATGGCGTCGCAGTACAACCGCAAAGATCACCTCTATCAAAAAGCCAAAGAGGAAGGATATCGCTCTCGGGCGGCGTACAAGCTCATAGAGCTTCAGCAGAGCCACAAACTGATACACAGTGGTGACCACGTCCTCGACGTAGGTGCCTGGCCAGGCGGATGGACACAGGTAGCTCTGGAATTCGTAGGGCCGGCGGGCACGGTAACGGGCATCGACCTGGTCGACATGGAGCCGATTGACGACACGCGCTGCACCTTGATTACAGGAGACGCGCGCGATCTCTCAACCTATCTCGCCGACCCCGATATGCGCTTCGACGTGGTCATGTCCGACATGTCCCATAAGCTGACGGGCATAAAAGAAGCTGACCAAGCGGCGATTGTCGGGATAGCGGAGCTCGCTCGCTACGTTGCCCAGCAGAATTTGAAGAAAGGGGGCAACTTCGTCGTCAAGGTTTTTAAAGGTGGCGAGGTAGAAGGGTTTGTCAAATCGACTCGGCCCATGTTTAATAAGTGGCTCCGGTCCGAGCTTAAATCGACCAGGAGTACCTCTAATGAGTTCTACGTTATAGGACTCGGATTTAAAGGCTAGCTCTCCACTTGTTCATGAACCCTGCTGCGACCATTCAACATCTTGGAAATTTTGTTATCGAGAAGACCGAGCAGTGGGGGCACGCTTGGATCTTTCTGTATCGAACCATCGCGGCGCTTCTCAAGCCGCCGTACCGGCCGTACCTCTATCTTACGCAACTTCAACAGGTCGGGGTCAACTCTACCCTTGTCATCGCCCTCATCGGACTCTTTACCGGCGCTGTACTCGCCGTACAAGGCGAGTACACACTCTCGAAATTCGGCGCCAACGCCTACACCGGCCCAGCAGTTGCCTTGAGCCTCATTCGAGAACTCGGACCGG
>JBILFA010000140.1:0-8784 GCA_044351795.1 Bdellovibrionota bacterium
GCCATATCTCACCATCGCCGGGCAGACGGCTCCCAATCCCGGCATAACTCTTACCGGTGGTACCCTCCGCATAGAGACCAACGATGTCCTCGTGCAGCACATCGCCGTTCGTCCTGGAGATGCTCGAGGGGGCGTTATGCCCTCATTTAGGGACGGAATAGCGATCGGTACCGAGAGTCCACGCTCCGCACACCACATAGTAATCGATCATGTGTCGGTTACCTGGGCTCTCGACGAAAACATCTCCACCTGGTACCGAACTACGCGCAACGTAACCATCAGCAATTCGATCATTGCCGAAGGCTTGGACAACTCGATACACCCCAAAGGAGCACACAGTAAAGGTCTCATGATCGGCGACGGCTCTCGGCGAATCTCTGTCGTGCGAAATTTGATCGCCAACAACATCGAGCGTAACCCTTACCTCAAACCGGGCACAACCGCTGAACTCATCAACAACGTCGTCTACGGCTGGGGCCCGGATGGAGGCTGGTCGCTCTGCAATGTTACAGACAACGTGGGCCGAGGTGAGCCGATCCTGCTCTCGTTTATCGGCAACTTCTACAAGCCCGGCCCATGGAGCTTCATAGGGGCGCCCGTATTCGGCAAGAAGCTCGCGCCAGGCACGAAGATCTTTGCACAAGCAAACATCGGCCCGACGCGTCAAAACGACGCACAAGATGACTGGAACATCGCCTCGATTCCATCTACCCCTTATCGAGCCTCTAGCCCGCCCTTTCGAGGTGCGCGCCTGCGAAGAATCCCGGCGCAACAGGCGTACGAGCGCGTTCTGAAAACGGCTGGAAGCCGTCCTCGCCGCCGCTCAACGATCGACGCAAGGATAGTAGAAGACGTGCGCAACAGCGGCGGTAGTATCAAAGATTGTATAAGCGGATGTCAAAATGCCGTCGGCATGATTCGCTCGGAAGACAGAACAACAAAATCGCTCAGTCTGCCCACCGATCTCTTTGCACAGTCCGATAAGGGTGGATACACACGCCTGGAAAAGTGGCTTCATGAGAAGGCACAAGAGATCGAGTGAGCGAGCAACTTCTCGATGTGTAGGTCTTCGCAGCATCGAGTGGGAGACTTTCGGCGTGTCCATCCCTGCGCACGATACCCATTTGGAACCTGTTGGTGCTAGTGCGGCGAACAGCCTTGTCAGGTGCAAGAACCTATCCGCCGCCGCACTAGTCTCTCAACAACGTCCTCCCATCTTACTTCTCGAACTGAATCAACGCCGTATTGAGCTCAGCCTCGGTGATCGGATCGCTACTCACATTCACCGAACGTCGATTGACGGCGTAAGTTGGCCATGTGCCGACCTTATTCCGAATGGCGAGGGTAAGAGCCCTGACACCGGCTATGATTCGTAGGTCATCTGCGTTGCGCTCCCAAGGTCGAGAGCCCGCTCTCAGCATCACCGACTCAAAGGTCGATGAGGCTGGAATCGGCGTCGGTCCTGTCAATACCCGCGTGGCCGCTCTGTACTGCAGTTCGACGTTACTAATAGCGGGCGCACTATTATCGTAGATGTAGATTCTCGAATTCGAGGGCGTATTCTCGGAGTACACTGCATATGCACTCTTCAGACCATTCGGCCCGGCACGATAGACGTTTCCGATCACATCCAGATAGGTCGGAATATCTTTGTTTTCCAGATCTGAGATGTTCGTCGTGTTCCACGATGAGGTCCCTCCCCATCCGTAGACCACATTGTTCAACATCTCGCCGCGAGTGTCGTACTTCCACCGAATGTTCCTGTCGTGATTCGCCGCGATCAGGTTTCCGACAAATCGTAACTCGCGACCCCTTTCTCCTACCAGCACTCCGTTCCCACGTCGTCCTGATGGATGGATCGACTGGTACAGAGCCTCGGCGATAATGCTATCCTGAACGAGGATGCTATCGACCGGCCCAACGGTCGTCACATTCGAGTCTATCCCCCATGACATCGAGAGGTTCTTGAGCGTGATGTTGCGCGCAAGGAGCCCCTTTATCGATATCGAGCGCCGCTGGTCGGGCTTCGTGCCAGTCGATCCGTCCCCACTCCGTATCGCCAGATGCTCAATTCGCACATCGCGGGTTTGAATCGTAAATCCTCCGTTGGTAATCAAGATACCGGGAGACGGTGCGGTTTGACCCGCTACGATCAGATCAGGTTCAGATACTACGAGATCCGAGACTAACTTAATCCGTCCCGATACCTCGAAAACGCATACGCGCGGAGTCGCTAAATCAACGCACGCTCGCAAGGTTCCCGTACCGGCATCCGAAAGTGAGGTTACTTTGACCACCTTGTACTGCTTGGCTTGAGCAGGCAGAGCAGTGGCTGTCATCGCTGAAGTCGGCGCTACACTCGGAGTCACTGTTGCCGAAGCTGTGGGCACTATCGTGCTTGTTGCAGTCGGCGGAATCGATGTCGGTGTACTGCTGCTGGTTGCCGTGGGTGCCACCGTTACTACCACTATAGGGGTGTTCGTAGCAGTGGGAACAATAGGAGTCGGTGTTCGAGTCGGTGTTCGAGTCGCCGTCGGGGTCGCCGTTCTTGTAGCAGTCGCTGTTGCCGTAGGCGGTGCTGGAGTGTCTATCACGCTTCCCGGCACAGAATCACCGGTGAAAGAGAAGATATAGTTTTCCAAGTTGGTATATCCGTTGGAAGCGACTGCCAGAGGATTAGCGGGTGCCGTAAAGGTACGGGTTGCCGCTGGAATGACGGACCACGCATCCTTTGGATTGGTCGAATCTTTGATAGATCCGTCGATCAAGATCCTACCGGGTGTCGGACAAAAGCCGCTTCCTCCCGTTCCAGTCACACAGCAAGTGCGGGTGGTCGTACAATCTTTGTGCTTACCGGTGTCGGTCAGCACTTCGTTGATGATTCGCATGTCGTGGGGGTATCTTTTCCACGGTCGCGCCCCTACGACAGGAGCCAAAGTGCTCAAGAGAGCCTCTGGCGCTACCAACTGAGCTGCTGCATTCGAAAGAGCAAATGCTGGCGAAGCGGCCTGCATCGACGAGGGTAACCCCTTGCCGTTGGCGTTCGCGATAAGCCACTCGCTACCCGAATCGGTCGGTCGGGTGTTGGTTCCGATATTGTGGGAAACGTAAACCCGTGATGCTAAAGGAGTGGAGCTACTGAAGTAAAATACCGGCGAGGTCGTATCACTGCTCGTGGGACCACGCTTGTAGAAGTTGTACATGAAATTGATCCGGTTGCCGGTTGCTCCGGATGAATAATCCATATTCCATTGATTGTAGCCCGCCGTGTTCGAATTTGCGAAGTTGTAGACGAAGTTGTTGAGGAACTCGACGTCTGAATTACGCTTCATTCGAATGTGTCTTCCATTCGAGTTTGCGACGAGGTTGCGATAATAGGTTATATTTTTGGTGTTCGAACCTAACAACGAAAACATCGAGTGCTTCCCCTCGGTGTCTCCATGATTGGAATTGTTCAATCCCTCGGCGATGAGTGAGTTGGAGATCGTCAGGTTCCGGATCGGCGTAGTACC
Organism: Bdellovibrionota bacterium; assembly: GCA_044351795.1. Classification (GTDB taxonomy): domain Bacteria; phylum Bdellovibrionota_C; class UBA2361; order UBA2361; family OMII01; genus OMII01. The sequence continues at coordinate 3,513 of JBILFA010000140.1, forward strand.
ATCCGACGTTCCATTTGCAGCGGTATACGTGGAGATGGATTCATCCATACCCCACGTAAGCGAGACGTGATCGAACACGATGCGTTCGACCGAATCAGAAGAGCTCACGCCCCAGACCCCAAATGCATCGCGATCGCCGGCTCTGACTCCATTACCGCCATCAGTTGGCAGATTCCGGTCTCCTGGACGCGAGGCGATGTGTTGGATCAACACATCGTCAGCCTGTACCACGATAGTGCCGTCTCGGACCTGAATGCCGGGGTACGGAGCAGTTTGGCCGAAGACCGAGACGTTTGGTGATTTGATCGTGATACGCGTCAATAAATTGATGTATCCGGCGACTTCGAACACACACGTGCGCGGGCCGGTGGCGGTGAGGCATGCTCGCAGTGAGCCTGTCCCCGAATCGTTGAGGTTGGTCACCTTGATGATCTGAGTTGAGGCAGGTGATGTTCCGCGACCCGAGCCTGCTACGGTCGTAGTGCCGAATCCAACGGCTCCGGGGAACACCGGCAGCGAGGACGTTTGTGCGCTCACCTCGCTTGAACAACTCACCCAAACAAGGGTCACCAACGCCACCAGCATCGATGCAATCGAAAATCGAGCCCTCGAATATTCGGAAACCGACCGAGCCGCTAAAACCCGCTGAACATGTGACGAATAGAATTCATCGTTCATCATATCACCAACCTCATTCGTTACTCCCCGACAAAACCCATGCATCGAAAAGTTCAGAAGAGGCTGGGGAGTACGTGCATGCGGAAACCTAAAAGCCCGCACACCGAAAAAACCTGACCTGAACAGACCGACAGAAAACTCGAACCCCGGGCGCTTAACTGTGCGTGATGCACGCTGGGCGCCCAGCAGTTCGGGCAAGACCATCCGCTCTATAGCTGTCGCTACGGAGCGAGGAGAGAACGATTGAGCTGTGCTAACCGTGCTCTTGTCTAAAACTAAGGAGATTGCTCGAGATCGTCTAGCTTATTTTTTCAATAAAAACAGCGCTAATATCGTGGAAACATTCGTTGTTGCAACACAGCCGGAGGCGCACTCCATGTAATGTCGCTGTCTTAGTCATGGTAGCGCTCGGCTGAATGAGTCCTACAGGCGCGTCGATGCTGAAGCGCTACAACAAAAAAAAGTTTTGAAATGTTGTGTTGTGCACCAAACGGCCCCTACTTCGAATAGATGGAATTCCTTCGGTGCTTAAGAAAAAGGAGTAATTAACTCGGATACTGCTCGACAAACCACGAGTGAAACTGCCTCATGCCCTGTTCGAATGACGTCTGTGGATCGTAATCCAAGAGCATGCGGGCTTTGCTAACGTCGGCATTCGTTACCTCGACATCTCCCGGCTGTGGAGGATGCTGTTCAACAACCAGCTTCTTACCACTGACTTTTTCGACGATATCCAAGGCTTCATTGAGCGACACGGTAGCCGAATTCCCAAGGTTGAATATCTCGTACCCCAAAGGACGATCTATCGCCTTGACGAAGCCATCCACGAAATCATCGACATACGTATAATCACGACGAGTGGTACCGTCTCCGAATTTACGGATAGGTTTCCTGTTCAAGGCGGCAGAGAGGAAGAGCCAGGGAGCCATGTCGGGTCGGCCACGCGGGCCGTACACTGTGAAAGGGCGGACAATATTGATGCTCATGTCGTAGAGCTGGTGGTAAGTATACGCCAAGACCTCGGTTGCCTTCTTGGTGGCCGCATACGGGGAGATAGGACGATCCGTTGCAGAATCGTCTTCCCTGAACGGTATCGCCGTCGAGTTTCCGTACACCGATGACGATGACGTAACCACACTGTTTTCGACACCCGCCTGACGAGCCGCCTCGAGCAGCGAAAGAGTTCCTTGCACATTCGCCTGCTGATAGATGAAGGGATTCTCTATCGATGGGCGGACCCCCGCCCGCGCCGCTAGATGCGCTATGTGAGAGATACCATGCTCGCGAAATATATTTTCTAACAACAACGAGTCAATTAAATCACCTTCGACGAAGGAGAACCGGTCAAACTTCGCGAGGAGCGCGACGTTACGGCGCTTATTCACGACTGGATAGTAGTCGTTGACGTTGTCCAACCCAACGACGATATCTCCGCGACTCAAAAGCCGCTCTGCCACATGAGACCCTATAAATCCAGCAGCTCCGGTTACCAGGACACGCTTCATCGTTCTTTTAAAACTCCCTCTTCAAACAAGAATCGTTATCATGAGGCGAAATCAGCTCGAAGGCAATCTCCCGGTCATCAATTGGGAAAAAGACCTAGAGGTTCCAAGAGCGCCTAACGATGCGGAGTTCCCCCTTCACTACGTGTCAGCACTCATGCCCCGTAACCGCCGTACATCATCATGTCGTATCCGTCCCCTTTGGTGTTCAGATCGTTGAGTACGACTCCCAAGACCCGGGCATTCACTCGCAAAAGCCTTCGACGGGCCTCTTGGGCCACCTTTCGATCTGTTGCTCTGCTACGAACTACGAGCACTACGCTATCGACCAGCCTAGACAACATTAATCCGTCAGCTACCGGCAAGACCGGAGGAGAATCCATGAGTACAAAGTCGTACCTTTGCTGCAAGTCATGAATTAGATGGCCCATCGCATGAGACCCCAGCAGCTCAGCCGGATTAGGCGCACGACTGCCGGCCGGCAAGATATCTAAACATGGAACCGCTGTTCGGTGGATCACCTGATTGAGCTGGGCTTGACCTGTCAGTAGATCAGTGAGCCCAACCCGCGTTGGAGCCTCCACCGGCTGAAAGATCTCACTCAACTGAGACACTCGCAAATCGGCGTCTATCATGAGGGTACGATGAGAGGCTTGCGCTAGAGTCACCGCGAGATTCGAGACAATCGTGGTCTTTCCCTCTCCCTTCATGGCGCTCGAAATCATGACGACACGCGGAGGATTATCGGCCGAGGAGAGTAGAATACCGGCTCTAATCGTGCGCAGCGCTTCTGACACGGCGTCCCCGGGTGCCGATACTGCCACGATTCTTTGCGGCAGAAAGGAAGCTGTCTCAGATGCCTCTGTTGTAAACCCAACTACCCGAGCCGTAGACTCCTGTTCATTCTCACCACGCGAGTGGTCAAGCAATTTTCCTGACCGCGCAGACGAACCCAGCGCATCCTCGTCGAACTGAGGCACTGCCCCCAAGAGCGGCAGGTCCAATCCTTTCTGAACCTCCTCGGTACTCTTGAACGTGGTATCGAAAGACTCTAGCACGAAAGACACTACCAGCCCTGTCCCCAATCCGAGGACGGTGAAGAGCACGATGATGAGATCACTTTTAGGAGCGCTCGGAGAGGTCGGCAGTGACGCAAAATCGCTCACGAACACGTTACTTGAGGTGCTTTGCGCACTTATCTCTATCTCCTTCACCTGCTTGAGAACAGCTTGGTACAAATCTCGTAGCGAGGCCGCCTCTTTGCTCAGCACATTGTATTGGATCAAGCGTTTTGACGTCTCATGAGCCGTGGACTTCTCCCGCTCAATCTGCTCACGCAGCTTCTCCTCGGCATTTTTTTCCGCCTCGAACTGGCTCCGTAATCCTCGCACTGTTCGTTTTCGTTCGTCCTGAACCGATCTCTTCAAATTTTCGATCTTTGCTCGCAACTCCACCATACCCGGAAATGCAGCCGTTACTCGACTTCCCATAGTGGCGTATTCGGCCTCGGCCTGCTTGAGGGTCACGCGTAGCTGCCTGGTGATCTCGTCGTCAGTGACAGAGCCCTCTTGTGTCCCTTTGCCGGACGCCTCATCTAATAGCGTTTCAGCTTTGATGCGCCGACCGGTTGCATCCGCCAACATGCCCGCCAGCCCCTCGATTTGGTGAATATTCAGATTCCCGCCTTGCTCGTTGGGAAGGGTCAGCAGTTTGTTCCGCTCTGCGTAGGTAGCCAAAGCCTGCTCGGCTGTCGTGACCCGCTCTTTCAGGTCGTGCCCCTGTCGTTGAAGCAGTTGCAGGTTGACTGCTATCGACTCCTGCCTCTCGCGCTGTAGGTGATCAATAAATCCGGTGGCGTGAGCATTCGCGATTTTCTGCGAGAGGTGTGGAGCCGTTGTTGTTACCTCGATGCGCACAAGATTCGTCTCGTGAATCGGCGTAATGTCCACCAGAGAGAGGTACTTCTGGATTACTCCCGGTTTGTGAACGAAATGATCGTCGTTTGTGCGGTCATCCGCTTCGCTCTCTCCCCCAGCCTCAGAATTGTTCGATTTGAAAAAACTCTTTATTCGATCGAGATAAGACTGTCGCGTTCCCCAGTATCTTTGCAGCGCCTCGTAGATATCGTCTCTTGAAAGCACTTGGTCGGCCAACCCTGCCAGATTCAATTTCGCCACCGTAGTCTTCTGATATTCAATCTTTCGAGTGTCGTTGCCGAACAGGGTTTCTGATTGAATATTGGAGAGCACCGGCGCATAGCCTCGAATCTCTACCAAGGTGGACGCAGTATAGAGGGAGTCCGTCAGGCTCGTGTACAAGATCGCACTTCCCAAGAAAGCTGCCGCGATAGAAAGAATCAGAGGCAAACGTTTCCGGACGACCTTGATGTAGTCGTGTAAGGTGGGCTGCTCCGGCGGCGGTGGAAGGACGAACTCATGCGAACGTAACAACCCGGACGAGGGTACCTCGTCAGCTCCGATAGTCGAACCTGATGTAATCAAATCCCTATTGGCTTCCTGATAGTTCATGAATTGCCCCACATCCTCACCATCCCTATTCTTCTTCCCTTCCCTGTGTCAGAGGATCCGTTACGGGACTCGTCTCGTAATCGCGAATCCGTTAAAAACACTATTGAGCGCGGTCACCACCTGACGCCTGAAGAAGCGCCCAGGTTCACTGGGCACTCTGACGAGATCACCGTTACGGAGACGAACATCCTGCCCTCCTTTCAATCCGACCTCTTCCAGATCCATTGTAACGAGGGCCTTGCGACCTGCTCCCATGTCTCGAACAACCTCCACCTTGTTCACATTCGCGGCGTAACTGAAGCCGCCAGCGGCCGCAATAGCGCCCGTGGCCGACGTCCTCGAAGCGAGTTTGTAAGATCCCGGCTTCTCGACCTCTCCATCGACCTCATACGTGCCCGCTTCCGGTACAATGATCATGTCGCCGGGAAGTAAGGGTACCAGTATCGGCTGTTGATTAACGTGACCAAGGAGATCGTCCAATTCGATCTCGATACCCATTGCGTGTGAAGGGCCGGGTTCGGTTGAAGCCATGGTCAGGGCCGGCGCGCCGACGGTGGAGGGATT
>JBILFA010000141.1:0-8677 GCA_044351795.1 Bdellovibrionota bacterium
TTCCTCCTCATCATCATTCTCCCGGAGTCGATGACCGAGTTCATCGCAAAGCAGTTCGAGATCATTACTCTGATTACCCTGCGAAGCTTCTTTCACGACATAGCCAGCGTGCCGATGCATGGCACCATTCATCTCTCGGATCCTGCTGTCCTCTATCTCGGCTATGATCTCATAGCCTCTATCGGTATGTTCTCGCTCACGGTCATCTTTCATCGATTACACCATCGGTCGAGAGACCATGAATGGGCTGTAATCCCTCTGCAACACTTCATTCATCTGAAGCAATCCGTATCCTTTCTCCTGATCTTGGTGCTCATCGTGACAAGCTCCTATAGCTTGGTCGCGTGGACCTCGGGAGTAATCGATGCGTTGAGCAACCACTCGGATTTCCCTGACCCCAACGCCTACTTCTACGTCGATTTCTTTAACGTCATGGTGTACGCGGATGTGCTCCTTCTGATCATATCGTTTTTGTATGACTCCTCATTTTTCACGGTGGTGAGAAACGCCAGTTTCATTATATCGACGGTTTTGTTGCGGCTATCGCTGAGCATGGAGCGACCCACAAATCACATTATCGCCCTGATAGCCTTTATCTTCTCCGTGACTATTGTGTCGGTGCTTAACCTTCGGACGAAGAGATCGCTTTCGCCGCGCCATGAAACTGAGAGATTGGAGGGATAGGCCCGTTGAAACAATCAGCGGTTAAAACGCAGTTAACCCTTATCACAAGGTTTGGCGCGCGAAATAAAGAGCTCTCAGCCCCGTCACACGGGTCACAACAATGGTGGGGTCCCCTTAATCCTTAGTTCGATTTTTTGTCAGTTATCGCAACGTAGAGAAGGCTGCCAACAACTGAGCCCCAGATTCCGGTCACCACTGCGCCGACTATGAAGATCGCCAAATCATTCATTTTCTTTCCTTCAGCAAGGGTATAAAGAGCGTTCCACTTGAAAGGATTGACGGCACCCAGAGCCCCACAAATATCCCCTCCTCACGGTGACCGGTGAACCAAAGAAGGATAGAGAAAATGAAAGAAATGAAAGCGGCAAAACCACAGGTAAGAACAGCTTTTGTATACGTTATCATAGGGTTTGCTTTCTCCAGTTACACCGTCAGCAGGAGCCTACTCCACTTATATCAACGGCGGAAGAACTTTTCTCAGCAGGGTCTTGACGCTTGGGTATGAAGTGATTGCTAAGAAAACCAATCACTTTTCGCGAGTATTTCCTAAGCTGTCGCTCTCATGTGGTCTCGGGCTGCAACAACCTCTTCATACGTCGCGTTTTCTAGTTCAAAGACAGGGGCCAATACCCATCTTGTCGCACACCTGGGACAATCTAGATAACCACTTTTTTTATTTTCAATCTTCTTGAAAAACGCTGTGACATCCGTCGCATGGAAAAATTCGACCACTACTCGCCAGTAGGGTACGTCATTAGGTCTCTGACGGGGGACGATGCCTCCGTATTTATCACGCTCCGCGCTAAAGGGCTCGAGCTCTCTCCGGAGGCTTTCGGTGAAAGCTTGGAAGAGTTCAAGGCTCAATCTCTCGATGCGGTGACTCAACGGCTTCTAGCTGCAGAGTCGTACGGAGGCTTCACGCTTGGGGGATTTCGCGATGACGGCACCTTGGTCGGTGTCGTCGGCATGTGGGTACAGCAGGGGAGCAAGAGTAGGCACCGAGGTCTCGTGTGGGGCATGTTCGTGTCCCCCGAGGAACGAGGGAACGGCCTTGGTCGCGCCTTACTCGTAGAGTGCATCGCCCGTTCTCGTCGAGTCCAAGATCTCCAACAGTTGATGCTCTCGGTCGTAGTCGACAATCTTGCAGCAACGAACCTGTATCGCTCGGTTGGTTTCGATGTGTACGGGAAGGACCCACGCGCGCTGAAAGTTGGTGGACGGGATATCGACGAATACCTTATGTGGTTACCGTTGTAGACTTGCCCTTACCGTTTCAATGCGCCTTACGACATCGTCGAGAGCAGATCCTCTATCTGTTCAACTCGCGGCGGCTTTGCGAGGTGCCCGTCAAATCCCGCCTCGGCACCTCACTATCGCGTGCTTTTACTGGTAGAGGAGCTGGAGCTTGCAGTTCCGTTGAAGGAGCTAGTGGAGCTTATAGTCCCTGTTGCTCCTCGCAGCGAGCCTGGACTCACAGGAGGTCGACCTGCCTACCCGGCGGGAGTGTAATCGTAGACTCTCCAGCCGTAGAGCGATCGGAGAGCACCAAAGTTACCCACTCGAAAACCCGATGAGCCAATTCATTAATCACCTGTCATGAAACTTCTGATGTAGTGAGTCAGGCGGCTCACGTGCAGTTCGGAATCCTCAGGGCGGGGTCCAGTAAGAAAATGATCGGCTTCAGGCATGAGAACCATGGTTGCTCGGATGGCCCACTCCGCCAAAATCTTCGAGTGAGATGGAGGTGTGTGTTGGTCCCGTCCTCCATGCACGGCAAGCAGGGGGCATTGCAGCGTGCGCGCCGCGTGCTCTATTCGTGTTTCCACGCGCTCGATCTCGTCGAGAAAGTCTGTTCCGAGCGGGATTCGTCTACCCGAGCCAAAGTCCATCTCTTCCCAATAGCCGCGAGTTCTCCATCGTGCTGCGATTTCTGGAGAAACTGCCCGAACCTTGCTTTTGGCATTGAGTACGATTACTCCCGAGACGTGGGAGCAACGACTTGCGAATCCAAGTACGGAATCGGCCCCACGGCTGTGTCCGAAAAGAAACATCTCAGAGAATCCTCGAAGGGGCATGCCTTTGAAGTCCTCGTTCTTCGATGGGGAGCTAGCAGAGGAAAAGGCTTGTACAACGGCCGCTAGATCATCTTCTTCCGCCCGATAACAATTGTCACGGAGAGCTTGGAAGTCCACGATGTCTCCTGATCCCTCGCGTGTTCCATTGCGTGAGAAGTCAAGCGCGAGAGTGGCTGTGGTTTCATCGATGAGCGACTCCGATAGCTTGGGAATGAACCCCCATTTCGACGTGGCGGCAAACCCGTGGCAAAGGACGAGCAAGCGTCGCGGGCGCCGTACAGGCTCCAGATAACGCAGCGTTCCGTACAGCGGGTACTGAGGACGCGACTCGATGAGGATGTTCCGTTCACGCAGCATGGGAAAGGCAGGTGCGATCTACTTTACCTGAAGTTGTCCGTGGGAGTGACGCATGAGTAACGTACGAAACGGGGCGCATCCACGGGGGGAGTTGCTCCACTACTGACTTACGAGCCTGATCCACCGTGACGCCGTCGAGGACGACGTGGGCGACCAAGCGCTCCTTCGCAACCACTACGGCGCACTCTCGAATGCCCGACAGAACGTTTATGGCCATCTCCACTTCGTCGAGTTCGATACGGTGACCGTGTATCTTGATTTGGCGGTCTTTGCGCCCGAGAAGGCGCAGCTCACCTTCCGGACTCAGCGCGCCGATGTCACCTGTCCGGTACGCTCGCTCCGCTCGCCCTGCCGGGGTCGGAAGTTCGACGAAACGCTCTGAATGTATCTCCTCGGCGTTGAGATAGCCCGCGGACACTCCCGACCCAACTATAAACACTTCTCCCTCATCTCCGGCACAACACTCATTGCCCAACTGATCGAGGATATGGATCCGCGTATACGGCAGCGGAAAGCCGACAGATGGAGATTTCGACGGCGGCTGTTCCATGCGAAGGGTCGTAGCGTATATGGTCGTTTCTGTCGGTCCGTAGCAGTTTGTCACTGCTTTGCATTTGATGTTCTCGAAGATGTCAGAGACTAAATCCGCTGAAAGCGCTTCCCCTCCGAGGTGTATGTTCGTGAGTCTTCCTACCAGGTCTTTTCGTTCAAGGAGTCCTTTGAGGGCAAGCGGCGAGCGAAAGGCCGAGGGCACTGTACACAGAAGATCTATGGGCCTACGCTCGAGCCAGTCAACGAAGCGATGGCTCTGGTCAACCAGTACGAGAGTCGCACCGGATGTCAGCGGCAAGAAGAGCTCCAGAATTGAATGGTCGAACGAGAAGGGGGAGACCCCTGCTACGGCGCTTCCCGGGCCGAGCTGATAGGTTTGGGTCGCCCAGGCGAAGAAATAGGCGAGGTTGCTGTGCGTGAGGATGACCCCCTTGGGCATTCCGGTGGAGCCGGAGGTATGAAGTAGGTAGGCTGCCTCGGCAGGGACTGCCGGTAGGTCGGCTCTCACTGACGGTTCGAGTACAGCTACCTTCGGAATGCATGCCCCAGGAGGTTTGGTGACCTCGAGAACCGGTAAGGCACGCTCCTTGACGGCTTTTTGCCTTTGAGAAGTATCTGATGGATCGGTTGGAAAAACCACTCCTCCAGCTCTCAATACGGCGAGAGTTGTCACCACGAACCATGGTGTCCGGGCTAGGTTAACAGCGACTAGCGGCCGTGCCAGCGTGAGAGTGCGCTGTATCTCCTCTGCTAGATCTGCGCTTTGAAGCCACAACTCTTCGTAGGTTAGCGAACCCTCGGCTGAAAGTATCGCCGTAGCTTGCGGGAACCGCTTCGCGGCGGCTTCCACTAACGTTACTATATCTGCCGGTCGACTCATGCTGCGCGCTCCAGAGAGTCGGACTGAGAGTCATTGGACGCCGTTCTTCGGTATTGGTCCACGTGCAGTCCGAGCCGTGCGAAATCCTTCCACGAACGCTTGAGGAGTTGGCCGTGAAAATCCTTGCGAGCCGAGCTAGCAAGTAATTCTCGCCTCATGAGGTAGGGTTCCTCGAGGCCAGCATCACGGTAGGCATCAGGATTATACAAATGGGCGAGGAAAGCATCGCCGAACACCGCTAACGACTTGGTCGCTATGTCCGGCGCAGATGGTAGCCCTTTAGCCTCTACTGCCCGCCAGAGAGATGTCATCATGTGACGCCCCATCGCGATGTGCCGAGATTCGTCCTGATGATGGCGATTGCAGAGTACCCGGATGAATTCGGGCAGTCGTTCATCTTTCATCATTCCGACATTCAACACATCGATAGCTTCCTCCGCTATCATCGCCGTGGCGAAGACCAGAAAGCGACGAAGGGCCTGATCTTCGACGGGTTCCACGGGAAGTTGCCGCATTGGATAGAGCTTTCCGCCGTACTTCTTGCAGAATTTGGAAAAGAAGTACATGTGAGAATTCTCCTCGCGGAGGAATATCTGCAGGTAGTCAGACGCCTTTTCCATGTCTCTCTTTTCGACGTAGTTGATGGTGTCCGACTTGATGTTCTGCTCACCATGAAACGTCAAACTGAAAAGATTGAGTGTCTCGTATCTGGACAATCGTATCTTATCGGCCTCTGTCAGCTTCTCCTCCCAGGGAGTTCCCGCGATCGTCAACAGCTCCGGGCTAATCCAATAACGATCAGTCGGAAGCGAGTCGGGCCACTCGAAGTGATCGAAAGGATTGTAGTAGTCCTCGAGAGATAGCTCAATCAGGCGCTCGTAGAAATCATTGTCGTTCGTGTCGGTCATGAAGCGCTCCTATACGGCAAAGCCAAGCTTGCCGTCACCGCTCAAGTAATCTTGAATTCCGCACAGAGTGGCAAGGCGTTGGTTCGGGTTGATCTTTTGTCGTAGCTCTTCTTCCCGGCTATAGACGACTGCGGCGCCTGCAAGGATATAACGAAGGTATCGTCCTCGAACCAGGAACAGCCCATCGTCGTCGGCGAAGATCCAATCGTTCGGTTCTATAACGATAGCGTCCAGTGTAACCGTCTCCGGAGTGCGGGGAGACGTAGTGCCTGTTCCAGCCGATACGAAGTTTACTTGTTTGGCGAAAATCGGTAGTGGCATCTCCTTGAGTTGTCCAGTGTCGCGCACGGCCCCGTTGACGACCAGGCCGGAAAATCCTCCGGCGATCGCATCGGTCGTGAACAAGTCGCCAGCCAGTGCTTCGCTGTCCGCAGCAAGGTTGTTGATGAGAATGATATATCCGCGAGGAGCTCGACAAAGTGCGGCGAGTCCGGGAAGCATATCGTTGTCTGTATTGACCGGATAGACCGGACCGCACGTCTTCTTCGGCCCGGCAACGGGTCGAAGCGATGCCGGAAGTCGAATGCCGAACTTTTGGCGAGTCGAGCCTTTGCATGCATCCTGCAGCTGTGCGCACCCCATTTTCGAGAAGAAGGCGCTTACTTTGGTTATAGTATCCGCTGAGACCGGTTCGAAGTTCGAGTTCTCGTTCATAGCTGTCCTCCCTGAAGAGTATCGAGAATGGCAGCGACCGAGCACACCTGCTTCAAGCTGAGGTTCTCGAAATCGATCCGCATTCCCGTCGACTCCTCTACGTGCATGACCAGCTCTACGACCTTGAAGGAATCGACCAAACCCTCGTCGACTAGGTTCGTGTGTATCTGCAACGTACGTACGTCATAGTCTGGATTGAGCTCCTCGAGAAATGCACGAATGCTCTCGAGGAAAACACCGGGCTCGAGTAATGGGTTGGATGTCCCGCAGTGATCTTGGCTTGTCAAATTCATCTTTGTCTCCAAATTAAGCTGCCATCAGGGGCAGCCGACGAGGAGCATCTTATGTCAAATCGGCAGAGCGACCTCCCGAAGTGAATTCAGAGAATAGTTCTTTTTAGTGGCACTTTCGGCCGAGGCCCAGGTATGATGTCGGGATGAAAAAAGCCGAACATTTCCGAAAGCACGTTGGCATGGACAATGCAGCTCGTTACACACCGTACGAAAGACAGTTCGAGGTCGACCTAGCGGACCGAACGTGGCCTACCCGCCGGCTAACTTCTCCACCGATTTGGTGCAGCGTGGATCTTCGCGATGGAAACCAAGCACTCGAGCGCCCGATGGATGTGCATCGGAAGCTTGTGTATTTCGATAAGCTGGTCAATCTCGGTTTTAAAGAGATCGAGGTCGGATTTCCGTCGGCATCCGAGACGGAATTCCAATTCAACCGGCAACTCGCCGATACTGGGCGCATTCCCGACGATGTGTATCCCCAAGTGCTGACCCAGGCCCGTGAACACCTCATAAAGCGTACATTCGAGAGCCTTCAGGGGTATCGACAGGCGATCGTGCACCTCTACAATTCGACCTCAGAGCTCCAGCGCCGGGTCGTGTTCAACTTACCCGCCGACAAAATCATCGATATGGCCGTAAAAGGTACGTACCTCGTGAAAGAGGAGGCGGCAAAAAGTGACACCAAGATCCTGTTCCAGTACTCGCCGGAGAGCTTCACCGGAACCGAGAGATCTGTCGCTCTCGATGTCTGTGCGGCCGTTATCGAGGCGTGGAATCCCGAACCCGGCGAAAAAATCATCATCAACTTGCCAGCTACTGTGGAGATGTCTACCCCGAACGTATACGCGGATCTCATCGAGTGGTTCTCCAGGAATCTCCCACGCCGTGATCAGGTAATCTTGAGCTTGCATACGCACAACGACCGGGGGACCGGCGTAGCGGCGACAGAGCTCGGGCTCCTGGCCGGAGGTGAGCGCGTAGAGGGCACATTGTTCGGTAACGGTGAGCGCACCGGCAATGTGGATCTCGTTACTCTTGCGCTGAATTTGTTCACTCAGGGTATCGACCCCGGGCTCGACCTACGAGATGTTCCGGGTTTGGTCGAACTCGTGCAGGAATGCACCGAAATGCAGGTGCATCCACGACATCCCTACGCCGGAGAGCTCGTATTCACGGCGTTCTCGGGGTCTCACCAAGACGCTATCCGAAAGGGAATTCATGCCCTTCGCGGACGTGAGGCGGAGAAGTGGGAAGTCCCCTACGTGCCGGTCGACCCAGCCGATATCGGCCGGGAGCTCGAGGGGGTTATCCGTATCAATAGTCAATCGGGGAAGGGTGGGATTGCATTCGTGATGGAGCGAGAGTTCGGATGTCATCTTCCAAAGCAGATGCACCCAGAGTTCAGCGCCGAGGTTCAGAAGGTTTCGGATGCATCGGGTGCCGAACTTTCTCCTGACGCAATATGGACCATCTTTGCAGATACCTACCTGCGTGCCGCAACGCCCTACAAGTTTATCAGCTTTACGTCACAACCTCTCGAGGTAGGAGCAGAAACCTACAAGGTAGAGCTCAAAGTGGAGATTGGTGGAGTGCCCACGGCGCTTACGGGCTGGGGAAATGGGCCGATCGACGCTTGCCGAAACGCCTTGATTCGCTCTGGCTGTCAACCGTTCAGAATCGCCAACTACACAGAACATGCGCGCACCGCCGGGTCTGATGCGGAAGCTGTCGCGTTCATCCAAGTGGAGAGCAGCTCCGGGAAGCTCTTGTGGGGAGCCGGTATACACCCGAACATTGAGATGGCTTCCATACGAGCCATCTTGAGCGCGGTCAATCGAGTTGGACAGATCCATTCTGTAAAACATATTGGGCCTAATAATGGCCAAGAATAGAATTGATATCGTGGAGCTAGACCGCATGCGATCGAGCGGCCGGAGAGCTGTGTGGGTAACCGCGCAATCGAAAAAGCAGCGTAAGAGAAGCGACTTGCTTAGAATTTTCCACATTAGAAGCATCCAATTTTAGGGCTGTAGGTCAGCAGGTGTATAGCCCGCTCTCAGTGCTATGCGTGGGCGCGTTCTTTGCAGGACTGTAACAGAAAGTGTGTATGGACCGTGCACCTGCACGTGCTCGTGAACGTAAACGTACCCGAAAGTGCTTAGATTCCGGGTAGGTGCACGTTTACGAGCACGAGCACGTTCACGTGCTGTGAAC
>JBILFA010000003.1:0-67619 GCA_044351795.1 Bdellovibrionota bacterium
GAATTTTCGAGCTGACCGATGGAGCTCGTCTTTTGGACCATGAATACAACCCCAATCATAGGCGACAGCTAGACGTCGATGAATTGAAGCAACTGCTTTCGTCGCTGGAGTATATGCAGCAGGAATTGAACTCAGTTAACAGGGCGTGATCGTATGAGGTGCTGTCTGACCCTCATTCTGCTACCTTTAATTGCCCGTCTTAACAAAAAGTACTGCCGGAATGATACCGCTCATAAGAACAAGAATGCCGCCACGCGAACGTCTTCTTTCAGCATTGGAAGATGTCTTGTATAGCGGATACGTTGCACAAGGTGAACCCGTCGAGCAGTTTGAGCGAGGCTTCGAGCGGTTCGTCGGTGGTGGTAATGCATTAAGCGTTAACTCAGGAACCGCAGCACTGCACATTGCTTTGATCCTTGCGGGCGTCGGGCCTGATGATGAAGTGGTTTCCACGGCCCTGACAGCCGAACCTACCAATGTCGCAATCAAAATGCAGGGCGCGAGAATTCGCTATGCAGATATTGATCGCCGTACAGCAAACATATCCGCCGCGTCGATCTCGGAGAGTATCACCGCCGCGACCAAGGCGATCATGGTGGTTGATTACGCCGGCGTTCCTGTAGACGTTGCGGCGATACGTTCGATTTCCGAAAGACATGGCCTAGCAGTGATCCATGACGCCGCTCATTCGCTTGGCTCTAAGTATCAGGGAAGACGAGCAGGTAATCATTTCCCTCTAACCGCCTTTTCATTTCAAGCGGTCAAGCATATCACCACAATTGACGGCGGAATACTGCAAATAGCCGATCAGGCTTCTTACAATATGGGGAAGTTGATCCGGTGGTTCGGTATAGACAAGAGCAAACCGCGACTAGAGAATCATATCTCACTGCAGGGCTATAAATATCATATGAATAATGTCAATGCCACTATTGGTTTGATGCAACTGCATGATGTTGAGTCTGTCATCAGCCAACATATCGATAACGGAAGGTTCTTTGATTGTGAACTCCGCGACGTGCCGGGCGTTGAACTCCTGCAGTACTATGAAAATAGCGAACCGTCATATTGGCTTTACACAATGCTTGTTGATGATCGCGATGGCTTTGTTCGGAAGCTGTCAGAAAACGGAGTAATGGCATCCGAGCTGCATAAGCGAAGCGACTGGCATCCCTACCTTAATGATTTTCACCAGGAATTGCCGGTGCTCGATGAAATATACAAGAAGCTCGTTCATATTCCGTGCGGTTGGTGGGTGAATCCGGAAGATCGCGAACAAATCACCGCTATCATAAAGAGCGGCTGGTAGGCTAAGCTCTACTGTAGAGTCTCAAAAAGTAGACATACCACAATGATAGTTCCGCTTTATTCGGTTCATATTCCTCCGGGTATAGATGAAAAGCTGAGCGCACTGCTGAGATCAGGGAACCTCTCGGGCGGAGAGAACGTAGCCCTATTCGAGCGAAAACTACAGGCGCTCATCGGTACCCATCGAGTGATCGTCACTGGGGAAATGTCCGGCAGCATCGCGATGTCGTTGTATTTGGCGGGCGTGCGGCCAGGTGACGAGGTAATCGCCTCGCCGATGGCATGCCTTGCTACCAATGCGCCGATCTCCAATTTATTCGCAGATGTGAAATGGTGCGACTGTGATCCTAGATCTGGCTCGATTGACCCACGATCCATTGCAGAATCGATAACGAGCAGGACGAAGGCAATTTTGGTTTTCCACTGGGCTGGAAATCCGGCCGACCTACCTGAGATCTATAAAGTTGCGGAGGATGCCGGGATACCAGTTGTTGAAGACGCCTCTGAAGCGATTGGTTCAGAATACCAGGGCAGAAAGGTCGGAAACACGGGCGGCGATTTTGTTGTATACTCATTTTACCCAAACCGGCATGTAACCACGATACAAGGCGCTGCCATAGCGATAAAAGATCAGGATTTGTTCGAACGCGCTCGCAGGCTTAGGCGGTATGGCATCCATGAACCTTTGTTCCGAAATGAAGATGGTGAGATCAACGATGCCTTGGACATTAAAGAAGTTGGTTGGAATAATTCCATGAATCACGTGTCTGGCTTGATTGGTGTTGCTCAGATGGATTCGTTGGAGGATCGTCTCGAAATAAACCAATCGAATGGCCGATTCTATGATGATGCCCTTCGGGATATTAAGGGTGTTAATGTTTTGAAAAGGTTGGCAGGATCAAAATCTGCGTACTGGGTGTATACTTTTCTGGCAGACGATCGAGATAGGTTGCTTAAACATCTAAACGAAAACGGGGTTCAGACGTCCAAAGTTCACATTCGCAACGATGGGTATAGCTGCTTCCGGTCCGGCGAGCGGCAATTATCAGGCGTAAGTGAATTCTCCCGCCGTGCGATCAGTATCCCTTGTGGATGGTGGGTTTCGCGATCGCAGCGTGAATGGATAATCGAGTTGATCGCAGCTTTTAAGTAATATCATGGTGGAAATACGAACCATAGAGGAGTGCGGTGGAGCATATCTTCAGGGTTTTGTAGATCTTGTTGATCATGTTTTTATTCGAGACAGATGTCGTTCCGGCAGCATGCTGAGACGCTATCCAAGTCTCTTCCGAGTGGAAAATTGGAGGAATCTTTTCACTGCATGGTGCGACGGACAGTTGATCGGCACCGCAGGCGTCAAGGAGCTTGATGGGGTAATAGACGACTGTGCAGTTCGCGGCGCTATGGTGGGATTGGTAGCAGTGAGGTCTACGTTTCGTAGGCAAGGATTTGGGGCGACGTTGATCGCCAGGGTTTCTGACGTTCTAGCTTCGCGTGGTCTCGATTTTTCTGTCTTGTGGACGACGACGCCTGGTTTCTACTCCTCCATCGGATGGTCCGCACGGGACAATGGTGTGTTTGCGCAACTCAGCAACTCGCATTGGTCGGGGCATTCGTTCGCCGATTCCAAGTTGTCAGAGTCTGTGCAAGAGATCGAGCGGGTGAGGAGAATTTGGCAGCCCGTGCATTTTTCGCGTACGGCACTCGACTATTCTGCAGTACCTCCATCTGTAGATGCCGTAACTTGCCTTAGAGCAGGTAGCACTTACGGTGACGGTGCCTATGCCATCGTTGGAATCAAAGGAAGCGCCGGGAGCGTTTATGAGTTCGTCGGAAGTCCTCAATGCTATCAAGAGCTTTGGGATAAGCTTATTGCACGGTTTTCGGTCGTTTACATCAACGATTGTGAGGGCTCCGCGTCCTTTAAATGGATGTGTCAAAACACTGAGTTGGTTTGGAATCGACAGTCTCTTGCCATGTGGATGACTTCCGATCGCCCCTGTGAAACCAACACACGTTTCATGCATATTCCCTATTTTGATCGCATTTAGGCAGATGCCTCATTGATATCCGCTGGTATCTAATTTGCACTGCTCTACACCTGATCTGACAGTCTTCCTTTTAAGAGAGCTGGCTTTCAAGCGTAACCGTCCACTGAGCGACGTTATTGCGCCTCAAGATCAGACTTCAGGGGCTGTTGAGCGAAGATCTCCTTCCACCGAATTGGCGTGAGGTCAGCGACATGCGCGGCTTTGCCGGTGGAGCTCCTCTGGAGCACATCAACAAAATAGGAGTACGGATTGGTCCCGTGTAGCCTGCACGTAACAAGGAGCGACTGAATCTTCCCGACATACTTGGCGCCAACCTCACTCCAGCAGAAAAGCCAATTCTTGCGCCACATGGGAATCGGCCGTAGCGCCCTCTCGACGAATACGAAGGACTTCCGCTGACTCCGCCTCTCGAATCGACACCTCAATCTCACAACGAATCCTCGGGGCTGGTCTCTGGATCATCGATGATTGGGGCGTCGTCTCTATGCGTCGAGACATCGCCGAAGAGATCTTCGACCTCCTCGGCAGCGTCGCCACTGCTCTGAAAATACCGGGAACTAGACTCTCTCGATTACCAATGCGGGTCAGATTTTGTCAGATGCTGACAAACGTAGTCTTGGATCCCCTCTTCGAGCGAGTGGAAAGGTTTTGTAAAGCCCGCATGGGTGAGCTTCGACATCGGGGCTTCAGTGAAGTACTGATACTGATTCCGCAGATGAGCCGGCATCTCGATGTATTCAATCTGAGGAGTGCGCTTTAATGACTGGAATACCGACCCTACGAGATCGTTCCACGAGCGAGCCTTGCCCGATCCTATATTGAAGAGCCCGTTGGCTGCTCGATTGTTGAGGAGCCACCACATGACCTCACAGCAATCCTTCACATACACGAAGTCCCGCATCTGCTCGCCGTCTTTGTACTCAGGTCGATACGACTTGAAGAGAGAGAATGTCCCCACTTCCTGAATCTTGTTGAACGCCTTCCACACGACGCTCGCCATATCTTCCTTGTAGTATTCATTGGGGCCGTACACGTTGAAGAATTTAAGCCCGGCAATGTGGGAAAAGAGCCCCTGTTTTCGAGCCCAGAGGTCAAGGAGGTGCTTGGAGTAACCATATCCGTTCAGGGGGGCGAGCTCGCTCAATCGAGCCTCATCATCTTCGTATCCCAGGGCGCCGTCTCCGTAGGTTGCGGCGCTGCTTGCGTATATGAAACGGATACTTCGACGAATCGAATACTCCGCCAGTGTTTTGGTATACTCGTAGTTGTTCTGAAGTAAGTACTCCATGTTGCGTTCGGTAGTGCTGGAGCAGGCACCGAGGTGAATTACGGCCTCTACGGAAGCAGGTAAAGAATCACTCTTCACCATCTCCATGAAGCGGTCTTTGTGAACGTACTCTCGGAAGGATTTGCGAACGAGGTTCTTCCATCGCGGAGAGCTTGCCAGCTCATCGACAATCAAGATGTCCTTGACGCCCTCAGAGTTGAGTTTTGCTACGAAAGCACTTCCTATAAAACCGGCACCGCCTGTAACTATGAACATAGCTTCAAGAATACTCGCCCTTGGCTAGTGATGTCTAGAGCAGCATAGAAGTTGCATTTCGGGTTCTTAGTGGATTAGTTACAATGAAGACATATGGTTAAGTCGCAAAAATCTTTTCTGACCGCTGTGTGGAGAGACCTTGTCATGCTCAACTGGGAGGTCTCGGAGTCGCTGCTGCTACCCTATCTGCCGCGTGGCGTAGAGTTCGATGCGCTGCACTCTAAATTGTACGTAAGTATCGTCGCATTCCGTTTTCTCGAGACGAGGGTACTGGGTTGTCCTGTGCCGTGGCATCGTGATTTCGAAGAGGTCAATCTACGGTTTTATGTCCGTCGGAAGGTTGCGGGAGAGGTTCGTCGCGGCGTTGTTTTTATACGTGAGTACGTGCCCCGCTTCTGGGTGGCGGCGCTTGCTCGAGCGCTCTACAACGAGCGCTATCGCGCTGTTTCAATGAGTCACGAAGTCGTTACTACGCAGCAACGAATTCAAGCAACCTATAGCTGGAGGGATTCGGGTGCGCAGCATCATGTGCGCACACTGGCGGAAGGCGCGCCGAGCCTGGCAAGTCCCGACTCGCGCGAGATGTTCATAGCGGAACACTATTGGGGGTACTCACGACTGCGAGACGGTTCAACCATAGAGTATCGTGTCGAGCATCCATCGTGGCGCATATGGACTGATTGCCAGGTTGAAATTTCGAGCGGCGTTGGAGCTTCCTACGGTGCGGAGTGGTTGGAGGTGCTCGGCCGAGCACCTGACTTCTCCTTTATTGCGGAGGGCTCGCCGGTTTCGGTGTTTTGGGGAGCTCGCTTGTAGTAGCTCGTAAAGCAACCCCCAGTCGTCGTGAGTCGCTGCTCGTGCTCCGAGAAGCCGGAGAAGAAACCCGCTTCACCCTGATTAGCAAAGGAAGATCTTCCGGGCGTAGGTTTGAGGGCGCGTTGACCTCGAATGCCTTCCACTCGCCTGGAACTGGTAAGGCGAGAGTCGTCAGTGTGTCTCCACGACTTGTGGTAATTGAAAGTGTTTGATCGGCCCATGGGGTCATCGCTTCGAGGGTGAACTGGTGGGGTAGCGCCATCGTCGAGTCGAGCTCGAGGTTCGTGACGCGATTCGAAAGCCAGCAGTGTGACTCCCGCGAGTTTGTGCACGATGGGCTCACCGTAGAGCCGCTCACAACAAACGAGAGCTTGGCAGGGGCTAGAAGTGCGAGTTCCTGGATCCTCTCGGCTGGTACACGGAATATCGTGATCGAAGGGTTCTCCGGCACTCGCTGAGGAGTCCTTACCCCGTCGATCGTTGATTCCTGGGGGAGTTTTTGGCGAAGATGCTCTGAAAAGCTGATGTTGCTCGGTGTCACGATGTAGTCGTAACCGCGTTGCGCTAGCTGTGCAGCGGTGGACTCTGCAGGATTGAAGGAGTCCACGCCGGAGAGAGCAAAGAGGTGAACCGGAATCTGGAGTGGTCCCGCTACGGCGATCTCGGAGTCTCGTAAGCGGTCCTCACTGAGCCAGTTGGCGAGCGTATCGCGTGAATCCGTGCGCTGTGTTGCTTCAACTATGGTGCTGATCGATAGGCGACCTATCTGGACGAGCGAGAGAGCCGCTACTGTGAGGTATAGTGCCACTCGAGATGTTGAGCGTGGGATGCGTGAGAGGACCGCGTGCAGTCCAAGAGCAGCTAAGATGGCAACGTAAGGAACTATTACGACCATGTTCCTAGTAAAATTCGCCTTTTGCATGATCATCAAACCGGCATAGGCCAAGGGAAATGAGAGCAGGACGAGAGCTTTTGGATCTTTGCGCACAACTAGAGCGATTAGTCCAAGCGAAGCGAGTAGTGCGGGCACAAGCCCGACTCCTTCATGGAGAAGCCAGCGGCCATAGAAGATCGCCTGTGGAACTCCTCGGGGGGCATTGTTTCCTTCGTGGCCTGCTACACCGTAGTGCCACAGCTCGAATGTCAGGTCTTTCCAAAATTCCGCAAATGAAACGAGTATGTACGGACTCCCAAGTAAGAGCCCGATAAGCGGAACGAGCAGCGGGATGATGACCGGGAGTCGCCCCCGACCCTTGAGGTACCACACCGCCAACGGCGCGAGAGCTATCGGCGCAGCATTGTATTTTGCGGATCCCGCAAGCCCTGCAAGCAGTGCGCACAAGGTGAGCTTCTTGAGGGAAAATCTTTGGTATGTCCAGATGCTAGCAGCGGTGCATGCTAAGCACAAAACCGCCATGATCATGTCTACGCCGATAATGTAAGAGTTTCGCAATACTTCAGTCGATACGGCAGTCGTGCATGCCGCAAAGGCGCTGACTGCGATTGAAGAAGAGAGCTGATACGCGAGGATGAAGGTCAACGCTATCAGGATAAGGGCCGAGGCGACGCTACCAAACCTGCTCCATCGCAGAACGGTTTGGTGTGAGGCTGTGTAAGCGTATTTCGCAAGTCCGTAAGGATCTCTGGTCCTCACATCTTTGATGCTCTGCAGCTCCCCGCGTCGCTTAGACCAGGCAACGCTAGCTAAGACGACCGGGATGCGCAGATAGAAGTGAAGGGACGGTTTCTTGAAGTAGTGCGGGTTGAGATCTCTGCTCTTGGCCATCTCAACGGTGCGGTTAAAGTGATGACCATCGTCCTCATGCCGAAAGTAGCGGGTGTTCGCTTCAACCAAAGGGCGATACAAAGCGAACGCCGCACCAACGATGATGACAAGGACGCAAACAGGGCCGAGAGAGCGCAAGCGCATAACGTTAACCGTACGGCGTTGATGCTCAGCGACGCAAGAAGAGCTCTTCGCGAGGTATACGAACTTTCTTCAATGCCGCGGATTGATCCTGCTCCGCACGATATCCCAAAGCGCACGCTACTTTAGTTTTCAAGCCCAGCTCCTTGAGTCCCAAGATGTCGTCGTACGCGACCGGATCGATACCTTCCAGTGGGCATGCGTCTATATGGAGGATGGCGGCGGTGGAAAGTAGGAGTCCGAGGGCGAGATATGCTTGGTGGGTACACCAGGACTCTATGGATCCTCGTGCCTGAAGACCTTCAAGGAAGGATATGATCACTCCGCGATAGGAGGTGAGGGTCTCTGCAGAGGTTTCCCGAATCTGACAGATGTGGCCCATGGCGTCATCGACCTCCGATTCCCCCATCGAAGCTTTGGACGCGAGCACGATAAAGCGCGAGCTCTCGACAACTTGAGGTTGGTTCCAGGAGACGGCACGCAGCCTCTCTCGCACGCTGTCGTCCCTAACGGTGATCGCTCGCCACGGCTGTAGCCCAAACGAGGACGGTGCTTGGAGCAGCGCCTGCTCCAGAGTTTCCCAATCGCGATCCGAGATGGTCTTGGTTGAATCGAATTTTTTGGTCGCGTAACGCCACATGAGCTGGCGCTCGACGGTTTCGTTCATCACATGAGCAGTCATAGATTTCACCTTGTTCAAGTATACATTAATCCCATCCTCCCTCGGCATGCGAGAGGACTATCAAAGACCCGGCGGGAAGTCGTCGAGGGGTTTCGCTCTCTGCCAACGAAAGCGATTCGATCGAAGCTTGGACATCCCGGTCTTTAAAATGATCCAACATAATGTTTCGAGCAACGTCGGAGGTGCTGGCAGTCGAGTGATTCGTGAAGAAAACCACCCCTGCTGCAGGGTCTAGTACGCTGAGGCACAGAGAAACTATCTCCGGAGCTTTCTCTTCGAGAGTCCACGAGTTGTTCTTGGAGACTCGACTAAATGACGGAGGGTCAATAATGATGATATCGTAACGGCTGCCCTTGCGAAACTCTCTCGCCATGAACCCGAGCGCGTCGTCGGTGATCCAACGAACCTTGTCTGTTGCTATATTGCTGCTCGTCGCGTTCTTTTTAGCCCACTCAATCGCACGTTTCGCGAGATCCACATGAGTGACGAATGCATGCGGATGCTTTGCGCAAAAGGCAGTCGCAAGTCCGGTATATGCGAAGAGGTTCAGGATCTTCAACGGGCGCTTCACCCTCTGGTATAACCTCTCGAGGAACTCATTGAGCATCGGTAAATATATAGCGTGTTCCGGAAAGATGCCTAGTTGCCCATTGGACATCAATTCGAGATTGAGATCTACGCCAGCGATGTTGGCATCCCAGGTCGTGAAGGGTTTTCCCCGAAACTCCCAACGATCGGGGGGAAGGTAGATCGCATCTGCTTGGTCCCACAGGGACGTCGGATGACGTCTTTCCCAGGCGCTTAGCGAAGAGGGGCGATTGATGATCTTGGAGCCGAACCGCTCCAGCTTCCGTTGATCACCGGAGTCTAGAAGGGCATAGCCGTGAATTTGCTCGGTCATATGAGGGAGTATGGCATGTGTGGTTTAGTATTTCATCCCCGCCTGGGAGATTATCGGGGCCGTGGGAGCGGAGTGCGGCCGGGTCCGGCAGGCTCGAGTGGGCTGCTGGAAAGAGTGGCCTCAAACTATATCGAGGCGAAAGCACAAAAACTCTCCCCTCGGAGTGCTAACGGATTCCTCGGGCAAAGTCATCCGGTCCGCGGCTCTCCAGCCACTCTATATCCGGAAACCCTAAAAACGTCAGGTCGATGAACTAGTTGCAATTCATCTTTTGTCCGAGCCCGTTTGAGCCGATAGATTTTATGTGTGAAGTGTCGCCGTAAATAGTTACGGATAGAAGTTCAAGAGGTGTGTCTGTGCAAAGTCGTTCCAAAGAACAAGAGGTGCAGTTTTACCTCGATCGAAGTCAAGAAGCTCTCATTACAGTTCTCAGAAGCATAATAGGAAACCCCCGTATGTCGGGCGAGGAGCAGTTCCGCATCCTACGTACGCTGGAGCAACATCATCGCCAAATAGCCGATCTGATAGGGCAGCGCCTCACCGATGGGGAGAGGCAAGGCTACGAGTTGGCAGGGGTGCCCATCCCTGCGCACTTGGCTCGCTAGCTCGGGCAGGGGGGGCAAATCTTTTGGATAGCAGCCGCCTTCGTGCGGCTCTTTTCTTAATCCTGCTGGCCCGACGTGGCTATAGCAACGGTGGGTTGGTGGAACGCTGCAAAGCTGTGTGGGGTGATGCCTCTGTGCATGACTCTGAAGCGGAAGATATCTCTGAACATCGAAAGAGCGTCGGTAACGAGGTTTACCTTCGATCCAGCCACATTTGTCCAATTGATGGCTACTTCTGCTATCTTCAAGTTCGCTTTGCGCGCGAGAAACAGGATTTCGACGTCGAAGCTGAATCGATCGGAGCGCTGATGCTTGAACAAGAACATAGCGCTTTCACGAGAAAACATCTTGAAGCCGCATTGCGTGTCGGCGATATCGGGAACAAGGATCCGATTGACACACCAGTTAAACACGCGGCCGAGGCACCGTCGATGAATAGAGGTTTGGACCTTCGTCTCCTTAGAGGCGAGAGCGCGAGATCCTATGGCAATATCAGCGCCGCTATCGAGCGCTGCTGAGAGTCGAGACACCTCTTGAATGGGTGTAGAACCGTCTGCGTCGGCGAAAAGGATCCTTTTGCCTCCGCTGTTGAGCACTCCCAAGCGCACCGCGTGTCCTTTGCCATAGTTTCGAGGCAATTGAATGAGCTTGACGCAGGAGCGTACTCTTTCGAATTTGCGTACCACCTCGGAGGTTCTGTCGGTGCTTCCGTCGTCGACTACAATTACTTCGTAATCCTTTCCGGCCCTATCGAAGTAATCTACGATATCGATCAGTGTGGGGGGAAGTCTACGTTCCTCGTTGAATGCAGGCACAACGATACTCAAATCAACCGGAGAGCCAGTCTCAGTTTGGCGCTCAATCCAGCTTGTGTAATGTTCCGGTGTTTGTGTCATGTGGTGGGCACAAGAAACTACTTGGTGATCTGTTAGTCTGTGTCGACTGAAAGGATATCCTGAAGCAGCTTTTCCGACAAAGACTCTATCGCGTCGTTCGGAAGGGCCTCCTCGAGTTCCGGCGGCGGTGGTGCAAGGTCACTCGATACTATTCTATCATTCACAGTTCTGGGCGGCCGATTAACGAAGATGTGCGGTGTCTGTTCCGGAGTAATGTCGTTCTTACTGCGGACAAGCCAAGTGATAGGCCTTTCCTCGCTGCTTCCGGCTAGCCGCCGAAAAATACGGCCAAGTTCTTCGGGGCTGAGGTAAAATTGCGGAGGCAGCGGGCTAGAGGGTGTTTTTAGCTTGCCTGCGAGGCATCGATACCAGATATCCACCACTCGACACGATCGTTCAAACGGGTCATCTGGTAGTGTAGGGGAGCGGGTGCCGATCGCTTTCATGAGCTTGCAGAGTCTCGCAGCACCCAGGCCTGCACGCTGAAGGATCATAAGTGCAACTTGCAGACTGTTGCACTGCCATCTATCGAATTCAAAGCTCCAATCAAATGGGATTTCTCTTGCTCGTAGATGTCGGGTGTATTTCAAGAAGCCATCCGGATCGTGGCGGATGAACGAAAAAAACGCTAGAAATCGAAAGCCGCCGCAAAGCAGCCCGGTTCCCATGCCCACAGAGGGAAGCATCCCACCGATGATTGCTCCGATGTTGAGCCCCCTCTGTAGTAGGCTCGTTGCATTCTCGAAGAGCGGCCGATCGCAATACTTCGCGGCTTGTCGGTGATAAAAGATGAACGAGAGAAGATACGCATGCTCCTCCCCCGAAAAGGCGTGCAAAAGCTCAGGGGCTCCAAACGGTTCGTTGGAAGGAGGAAGCACCTCCGGCCTCAGACAATTACACACGTAGTAATAGCTTGCTTCAAGATTTTTGCTTTTAAGGAAGCGTGACATGAAAAAGCGGCCATAATCCGAGAGGGTAGAGGGCTCTGCTTCGAAATCGGACAGGAGTAACCGAACAACGCTTGTCACGGATGTGGGAAGCGTGCCGAGTGAAAGAGCAAACGCCGTAGCGTACTCCCAGCTCTCGCTCGTAAAACCGCCATCGAAGTGTAATTCATCGTCCATGAAATATGCTTGTTTCAGTTATAAAATGTATCGGCTAGATTCTTCTAAACCTGATACGTCATGTAGAAGTGGGTGCGCATAACTACCGCTCCGCTAGGCGAATAAGGCGTCAACTGCCTTAAAAGTATACCCCGCTTTGTCGTGTCTTAAAATGGGGATTCAGGACACACTTTGAAACCGGGTTCTGTTGGGGCGATATTCGTCGGCACCATGAGGAGAGCTGGACCATGAGGTTTTTTCGAGGGGCACGAGATATCCGTTACATGAGACAAATGGAGCGACTGATCGCGGGGGCTCTTGCGGCTGGCAAGCTTGCCGACGAGGGCGGCTCTGATTCGAGTCAAATCGAAGCGGCTACCGCACTCGCTCGCTTCTCGAA
This sequence comes from Bdellovibrionota bacterium, assembly GCA_044351795.1. Taxonomy (GTDB): domain Bacteria; phylum Bdellovibrionota_C; class UBA2361; order UBA2361; family OMII01; genus OMII01. Next base: position 12,233 of record JBILFA010000003.1, read on the forward strand.
TATAATGTACCAGTCTTCAACGCTGGCGAGCTGATCGAGCGAATTGCGGAGATGGTAACGAGTACAGGAGGTGGGAGTGATGCGGGTACTTAGTTCCGAGGTTCTGTACGAGGGCAAGCTTCGGGCGGTTCGTGATGTGATCGAAACTTCGGATGGCAAGCTTGTGAGGCACGAGACTATCGAGCACCCCGGTGCCGTGGTTGTGCTTCCTATTCTAGCGGATGGAAAATTCGTTTTCGTGGAGCAATATCGGCACTCTATTCGTGAAGTGTTGCTCGAGCTGCCCGCGGGAACCCTGGAGAAGGGCGAAGAGCCGAGTGTGTGCGCGCTTCGAGAGTTGACTGAGGAGATCGGGATGACCTCCGATGATCTCGTCTCTCTTGGCGAGCTCCTTCCTGCTCCCGGTTTCTGTAATGAGCGGCAGTATCTTTTCTGTGGGCGATCGCTGCGACCGGAGCGGGGCATCCCTGACGAAGATGAAAGCATCGTTACGGTACAGCTGTCGAAGGACGAGGCCCTTGACGCGGTTCGCACAGGCCGACTCCGCGATGCGAAGTCCATAGCATTGCTTATGCGGGCGCTCCTGCAAGGGTATCTGTAAAGGAAGATGGTACGTGAAGAAGATTAAACAGCTTGGGAAGAAAACCAATTCAACGCTAGGCGCCCTCACCGTAGTCTGCGGGTTCGTGATGATGTGGGCAAGCAGCCTTGGCGGCTCGACGACGCAGTCTTCAATCACTGCAGCCTTGGACGGCGCTATTGACATCGATGCCGGTCGCCCGAGCCCTGCTAACAACGGAAGACTCGTAGTGGCGTCCGGCACCTTACGCGGTGACGTTTTGTTAGATGACGAGTTTTTGCTTCCTCAGCCGGTGGTGCGTCTCACGCGGCACGTTGAGATGTTTCAATGGGTAGAAAATAACGCTCAGCAGGAAGCTCCTTCGAATCCGCTTAGCTACTCGTTAGAATGGGTTACGAAGGAGGTCGATTTCTTCCAGTTTCGAGAGTCTGCGGGACACGAGAATCCGGTCATGAAAGTGCAACCTCTCGACAAAAAGTCAGCCCTGATCTTTTTCGGCGGCTTCGACGGTTCTCGAATCGTTGATGCGATCGATGGTTCGTTTCCACTCGAGCTCACCCCCGATAAGCTCAAAGATTCGTCGCAGATCATCCAGAACAACAAGCTGCTCATCAAGAGAGATCCTGCCCTTAAAGAGGTCTCTTTAGGAGATATGAGGGTGTGGTACGATGTTCTTCCAGCGGGCGATTACACCGTTCTAGCAGAGCAGGTCGACGAGATGTCCTTGATAGGGGCCCGCCCCAAGGGGAAACTGCTCATTCAGCGCGGACGTTACACGGCGGACGAATTGTTCGAGTTGCTGTCCCAGGGTGCCAAACAAGCGTATACCGGCATGCTATTTCTGGGTGCACTCCTCATGGCGTTCGGGCTGGTATCGGTTTTGAAGCCCTACGCGGAACGAATCGACCTCAATCCCAAGCTTGATGTCAAGGGGATGCCAGCCGTAATGCTCATAAGCGTAGGTATCTCCACGGCGTTGATGGGGATCTTTATGGTGCTGGCGCTGATTGGATAGCGTCGTGGTTGTCGAAAGCCCTACTCTAATGGATGTGGGGCTCCGAATCTTCATCCGTGCCGCCCCGCTTGCCTTTCACGAGCCGTAAGCCTTTCTTGGTCTTGAGACGCTTGAGCTTCCAGTTGTAGTAGGTGAGCTCTATTCGACGCCGTATATCCGGAAACTCTCCTCTGTACATGAATGCATAGCACAGGCCTGCAGTGAAGAGCTCGGGAAGAACAGGTAGCAATCCGTTGAAAACTGCCCCTAGCAGGACAAAGCCGAGCCCGATCAGAGCAAAGGTATTACCCTTGAGCGGCGTGCCCCAAAAATTAAGGCGCTGTCCCTGAAAGTGTGACGTGAGACCGAATAGTATCCAGATGGTCGTAATAATCTGGCGTGCCCCGGCGTATGCTGCTGCTTTGAAAAGCGTAGGAAAAATAAGGGCAACGCCGAGAATGAGTAATTGAGCTGTGAGGGGAATTCCGAGCACTCTTCGGAGAAATCTCTTTCGTCCCCACCAGCTCTCTAGATTTCCTCCGACGCTATACACGATTAATCCGCCGAATATGATCTCGAGCGGGTGAGGTGCAATGAACAGCGAGGTAAAAGGTCGCCACACCTGAAAGTCGTAAATGACCGCAAGTGGGACAAAGAGGAAGGTGTATGCGCCCTGCTGCATCAAGAGCCCTTGCACGACCGAGAGCACGATTATCGCCACCGTCAAAACGTGTGCCGAGTGATGAAAGGAAAAAGTCGGTACTCTAAATGCTCGTGCCATACTCAAAGTCGTGTTGGGTTGTTACTGCTCTCCAGCATAGCAGTAGAGGGGGTGAGCGCACACCCTATCTCACCAATTCTCCCTAAGGAGTCTCATGTATTCACTCTGGATGTCTATGCCGGAGGTTTGGCGCAAGATGCCAGCCATAACGTTCAGGGTGGGGACTGCCTCGAACGGATCCTCCACCGCTCTCTTGTCGGATTCGGTAGTCATACGCATGCAGAGGGTGCCGGAGTGGCAGTCTATAAGTAGAGACTCTGTAATTTGAGGGTTGTACCCCAGAGACGCGAAGGTTCTTCTACTTCTGAAATGCTCCAGTCCGAATCGAAAGTAGCGGAGCTTAATCGGCGCGGCGCATCCGATCAGTCGCGGCGGAAGCCATACGGGTAGCGAGCCGGTTCGCTGGAGCTCCAAGGAGTGAATGATGTGATGGGCACCCTGGAAGCGCGCAAAAGGAGAGTAGCAACACAGATCAAAGTTGTCCCATGCGAACCCGTCATCTAACTCTTCGATGGCGCATTCGCCCCCGACCCTGAAGAGTTCATCTTTTTGTGCTCGAGGGAGACCGGGCAGGAGTTCATCGAGGGGATTACGACCCTTGAAATCGATCAGCTCTGTCCCGATCTTCTGCGAATGAAGGCTCGGGAGGAGAGTTCTGAGGCATCCGTCTACGAGATCTGACAATCCTGCCTCAGAAAGAGGGGCTTTGGACTCAAAGACAGATGTGTATCCGCCCAATATCCAGTTTTTTCGAAGCTCTAGGGATCCCATGATTGCTCGGATTTTGCTCTGTATGTGTGCGGGGCGCAATTGAGGGACTTTAAGCCTAAGCTTCCCTTGGGCTCTTGGAGGTGCGTAAGGCGAGTCAGGAGACCCAGAGCCGCCCGACTAGTAGCCGCCCGCCCCATATAGTCGTCCCGCACGATGTTCTTTTCTGTAAACAGCTGAGCGTATTTAAGCTCATTGCAAAACAGATAAAAATATATGACGTGATTTAGGGAGCAACGTGCTAAATTCCGCCGTCGTGTGGTCCAGAGGTGTTGAGGAGTGCCCTTATCATCTTTGAAGTGTCGCTAAATGGAGAGGAATGATCGAGCTTGGATTGATCGACCTAAGTGCAGAGGGCCGGAGGCGTTTAGCTCAGCTAGTAGAGCGCTGGACCTGGTCTCAACCGGAAAGCCGACACTTCTCGCTTCCACGGGTCTCTCTTCATCTGCTCGCCCCCCAAGAAGTTCGTTTTCATGGAGCGCTCGACGTGTGCCTGATCGGCCCCGAGCTCATATCGGCTGATGCCGCCTACATAAATCATATTCGCGGGCAGTTACCTGGCAAGGTAATTTTGTGCGTCCTTGATTCAACCACCTTCTCCTTCGGAATGATTGAGCAGCTGGGGCGTCTCGGGGTTGACGACGTGCTCATGGATACCGCCTCCAGTGAGGAGTTCTTTCGGCGTTTGGTGCTGCTGAAACGGCGGGTCGCTTCTTCCGAAAAGGGGCAATTGGTCGTGATCGATGCTGCTCGGGGTGGTGTGGGAGCCACCCTGGTTGCAGCAGCTCTTGCGGAGGGCCAGCTGCAGGCAGGAAAGAGCGTTTGTGTGGTCGATGGTGATATCTTCTCTCAAGACTTGACCCGTTTTCTGCAAGTGCGCCCATATGTCAACGAGCCCTTGCGGCTCCTACTCGACTGCCAACGCGTGGTAACGGCAGAAACAGTTGCTGAGTGTGCTTTCCCGGTTTGGGGAGATGAGCCTCGCTTCAAGTGCGTACCGCCGCCGGTTGCTACAGATGAAGCGATACTTTCTTCTTCGCAGGCGTGCAGAACCTTTGTCGGCGTTTTAGAGGTGCTTCAATCTCAATATGAGATCGTAGTTGTCGATGCGGCACCGCTCATAGCAGGGTGTCGACAGGCACTTTATCAAATTGCAGATGAGGTTGTTTTGGTTGCCAATAGAGATCCGGCTGGTGCTTTTGCTACCAGGCAGTCGGTTTCGCTGATCGGAGGCTATCTTCGTCCTGACGCTCGCCTCACCTCGGTCATCAACCAAAATAGCAAAGTTCAAGCGCCCCTGTCGGTCGTTCGACAGCAGGTGTTGACGCTCAATGCTGGCGCGCCCCGCAGCTTCGTGATCCCCTATTCGCCGCAGGCGGCCCGATGGGCATGCAGTGGTCGCACAGCGTTTGCAGCGCTCAAACGCAGCATACGACCACTACTTGATGAAAGCGGTGCGACTGAGCAGAAACGTTTTGGTTCATCGCTAAAAGCGATGGTTGCAATCGCTCGGCGGAGATTTTCGAAAAAGAGTAAGGCCGGACACGGAGAAGTTTTCTCCGATGCGCGAGGGGGCGACGCCGGTTCCGTGGCGCTACTTCCTGTCGGGTCCAGAGAGCACATTTTAGACCAAACGACTGCCCATGATGCACCCGTATCGAAGGCAGTTGTAGGTAGCTGACAAATGAAGTGGAGGAACAAGATGAGCAAGAAAGACAAGAATGAAGAGAGTGGATATACCCTTTTGGAGTACTGCGCGGGGGCGGCTATAATCGCCGGAATACTCTGGACAGCACTGAATGCGCTCGGTGGAAACTTGAGCGACTTGCTTGAGGCTGTTGGACAGTGGGCTCAACGGCGGTCGGCAGGCATATCGGATTAGCGAGGGAGTAGTGGTTGTTCGATCATCTACTGCGAGGCCTCGGCGTGTGCCCGTCGCTGGACGTCTGCTTGGCCTGGCGTCCCTGTGTGTTGCGATGTCGCTTGCAGCGTATCAACTGGGACGGGGATACGTCTCGGCTCCAGTGGTGGAGCGGCAGCGCGCCTTCGTTCCGGAGTTCAACGTCGTTCAGATACCGGTTCCCCGTGGGCCGGTATCTGCCGGGACGAACGTGAGGGATATTCCCGTTCGTATGGAGCGTTTTCCAGAGCATCAACTACCTGAGGCGGTGGTGCGGGAATTAGCCGGATTTAGGGACGCTGTCACGTTGGTGGCGCTGCCGGGAGGGCTTCCGATTGTGGCGTCTAACCTTGGAGCTCCGGATGAGATCTCGAACCCGATAGTCGGGAGGATTCCTCCGGGGATGCGAGCGATGACCGTCCGAGTCGATGCTACAGCCTCGGTCGAGGGCTGGGTTCGTAGCGGCTCGATCGTGGATGTTTTGCTCGTCGAGCCTTCTCGCACGACCGTCGTAGCCGAGCAGGTAAAGGTCATTTCGGCCGAGCGATCGCTTTCGCCCGGCGACGAATCGGCGCAAGCTCCCATTCCCAGCACCGTCACCTTGCTAGTTACGCAAGATCAGTGTCTCGCCATAAACACGGCCGTTGCGCTGGGCAAGATAGCCTTTGCGCTACGTAGTGCCCGCGACCCTGAGTCCTGGAGAACGACTCAGTTCTCGGCAGACTCACTCTCGCATGACCGCAAGCCTGCTAATGAAGCGCGGGTAAGTGGGGTCGTTTCGATAGGTAGCGGCGCGGAACGGAAGAGATTTGCGCTCGTCGACGGAGCGTGGATTCCCACGGAAAATATTCCCTCGGGATTCTTATTGGGAGAGGGGGAGCATGGCCGAAGTGCCGATCAAAGATAAAAATGCCCCGGCCCGCGAGACGCCGCTCTTGCCCCCCGTGCTTGCGCACGTGCTCGAGGAGGCTCGCCGTCAGAGCTCTAAAGCCTCTCAGCAACAAAACTTTTCGGGTGGGTACGGCGACGCCGCAACATTGGTGCAGGATGCTGCGATTCGCCTGGGTGTAGAGCTTTCGACCTTCGAGCGAGATGAGGTGCTGACTCATCTCGAGGGGGATTGGTTCTCTTTCGGAGTTTTGCAGCCGCTCATCGATGATCCGCGAGTTTCCGATATCATTGTTTCGAGTTTCGGTAAGGTTTCGGTCCAGCAGGGAAGGCGAAATATTCGAACGCAGATTCGATTTGCTGACCAACGTTCGTACGAGGCGTTTGTGGAACGATTGCTTCACCGAGCCGGCACATCGTACTCCACCAAGCAGCCGATTGCTGACGGGATGATCGGTGCTCTTGTGCGAGTCCACGCCGTTAACAAGGTTTTATGCGACGAAGGTCCGTATTTGACTATTCGTATCAATCGTTACACCTCGGTTTCCCTTGATGATCTGGTGTCGGTGGGGTTGGCTCCCCGGCAGGTCTTCGAGTATCTGCGCGGCCTGGTTAGTATCGGCCGCACACTCCTCGTCGTAGGAGAGGTCGGTACGGGAAAGACCACCCTTGCGCGAGCCTTAGCCGGAGCTATTCCTCATGATGAATCGGTTTTAGTGATTGAAGACACGCCCGAAATCCGACTAGACCACCCTCATGTCCGTTATGTCACGACGCGTGAGGCTAATCTCGAAGGCGCGGGTCGCGTGTCTCCGGCTCAATGTATCCGTGCGGGAATGCGTATGGCCATGAACCGCATCATTTTCGGCGAAATTCGTGATGCGGAGGCAGCAGAAGCCTTTGTTGATGTGTGTGCATCGGGCCACCCCGGTCTCTCTACGTTACATGGAAGAAGTGCGCTCGATGCCGTCACTCGATTAGAGCTCTTTTTGGCTCGGGCGCAACGTAACGCCGATAAAAGCCTTCTCAGTGCTCAAGTGGTTACTGCGGTACAGGTCGTGGTGGTCGTAGATCTTTGCAAGGTCACCGGGCTGCGACGAATCATGGAAGTGCGGGAGCTCGGGCCCGTTGCAGACGGAGTTCTGCGTCAACGCGAGATATTTGCGTACAAGATAACTGGAGGAACACCTCAGTGGAGCGTGGTAAACCGCGTCAGCGCATTTCGTGAGAAGCTCGAGAAGGAGAGCTCAACCTTCTCGTTCTCCAAGATGCCTGACGTGCTAGAGCTTCCCCTAGAGGTATCATATCGTGAAGCAGCGCAGTCTCTGAGTAGGTAAGAAGCATGCTCATTTCGTTGAGGAGAAGAGACCGAATCGTCGAGCAACTTGTTAAGTCAGTAGCTGACACAGAGGTTCGAGCTGGTTTGGGCGAGCCCAATGTCAGCGATAGTGTCACTGGAGGACAAAATCTTCCTCTTTTTATCCGTAAAGAGACAGGCGTATTAGCTGCGATAGTGTCAGTAAGTCTGTTGATCGGCTTTATGCTCGGGGCTCTCAAAGGAGTGCTGGGTCTGATCCTCGGTACCGTTTTTCTCATTGTCCGCGAGAGAAGAGCTCAAAGACAGAGACAGCTTAGTGTAGATCGAGATCTGCCTGCTCTTTTGACCTCAGTAGCTTCTTCGGTTCGAGCCGGAATAGATCCTCTCGTGGCACTCTCGGAGGCACGCGAGTTTCTTCCGTCTGATTCGGTGCTTGCGGCGGAGCTCGAGCAGTACCATCGCAGCCTTACAGCAGGCGGTGACGAAGACGAGATAGTAGATCGGCTGTTTCGATCCGTAACAACGCCGGATATCGAATTGTTCAAGGGATGTCTGCGGCTGTCGCGTAAACATGGAAGTTCGCTTGCTGAGCCGCTACATCGAGTAACGCGCGTCGTACGCCAACGGCAGTCATTTCGACGCAAGACCAGAGCAGCGCTCGCCATGCATCGCATGTCAGCGGTCGGAATATCGCTGTGTGCGGCGTTAATCGCAGTCATGCAGGCTGTCATGAACCCTAACGGAATTCAGTTGGCTATTTCGCACTCCGTAGGGAGCAAGCTTCTGATCTGCGGCGGCGCTCTGATCGCAGTGGGCGTGGTATGGATGATGTCTCTTGGGCGGGACACTTCGGTGTAGGGTGCATATGGTGTGGAGCATTCTCATAGCGGCATGCGGCTTGTTCCTTACGCACCTGATGTTCGAGAGATCTCGGTCGAGCGAGATGATCGAGACACTGCTCTCGAATGCAGAAGAAGAGGATCAACCCCGAACGCGAGAGGTTTCAGGTCCAAGGCGCTATCAGCGAGCGAGGGTCGCAGCATGGATCATCGGCGCAGTGCTCATGGCTTGCATGCGCTTGCTTCTGGGCGTTTCGGGAGGACTTCAAGAGCTGCCGTTTGCCCTATTAGGAGGGATAGCAGGCGAGTTGTGGTATCGACGAGACAAGGAGCGCAAAGCTGCTCGAAAGCTCAAAAGCATGGAATTGAACCTACCTATGACGATGGAGCGAATCGTCATGGCCGTTGGATCCGGGCTCGATATCGTGCCCGCGTTGCGCGAGGCCTCTTCTCGGGCAGATGATTCTGTTTCGGCGCTTTTAGCAGAAGTCGTTGACTTGGCGGAGGCAGGGCTGCCGGTAGCAGCTTCTCTTCGTTCGGTATCTCAGGGGGTACCCTGCCCGGCAGTCAAGCACTGCTTCGTTCATCTTGCGTTAGCTTATCAACAGGGTGGTGAGCTCGTGCGTCCACTCAAGGAACTCAGCGACGCGACCCAAGCATATTATCAAGAGAGTGTGGAGGAAGAGATAGCAAAGCTCCCTGTGAAGGCAGTGCTGCCGCTGGTGCTCACCTTTGCAGGGTTAATTGTATGCTTTCTGACGGTGCCGCTGATCCAAGTCGGTTCTCTAACATCAAAGGTGTCTCATGCCACGATGGAATAGAAGAGATTCTCAGCGAGAGCGACGGGGCGCTATTCTTCGCGATGAGTTTGAACGCGGGGCTGCCTCTTTGGTATTTGTGGTCTTGATCTTGCCGCTACTTCTCGTGTTGTTGGTGATAACTATTGATATAGCAACGTTTTTCAGCGTTCGTGAAGAAGTGCGGACATTACTTGACGAGGAGGCGCAGGGCGCTCTTGCGCGCAGGTCGACGACTGCCCAACTTCAGGCGTCCATCAAGCGGAGACTCGAAAGGCTCAACCCCTTTTTGAACCAACCAGCCATAGCTACCACTGTCTTACGTGATTCGAGTGTTCTCTCTATGAGGGCCGGTTATCACAGTGTCCTGATTGATTTGTGTGGGGGGCTACTTCTCAAGCAGCTACCGAGTATTCCCTTAGAGGTCGAAGTGCGGTCTCGGAAGTTCTCGTCTATGGGCCTTATAGTGTTCGACAGGACAGTGAGCCGTTCCGGCATCGAGTGTTCAGACGCTGAGCTGAGGGAGGTCACCAATTTCGCCAGCCGTATGGTAGCAGCTTTCGAGGAGTCAGGCGTTCGTTCGGTGAAGGTAGCGTTTACCCCAGGCATTCGGAATTCCCTCGATGTGCTGGGCGATATTGAGGGTTTTCAAGGGTGTAACGGCGTATCGGTTGTCTCTCCACGTCAGGTGGGGTTCGTTCCCGGCGCGGCGCGCTCTTTGCCTTCCTCGCTGGATCTCGGAGCCGAGATCGAGCGGATTATTCTTTCGCAACGCGGCCATGCTCCCACAGAACGCCTCGGTCTCGTAACGATCGTGCGGGGGGCGCAAGCCGGTAACGGGTACATTCACTCGACCGTCGACCAACTCGATGCCATGACTCAGAGAAACGAGATCTTTCTGAGCATGGTTCATTTCGGCGTCAATCCCGTCGGAGCGTATAGGAGACCATCGTATCGACCGAGCTACTATGGTGTTCGTTGGAGAGAGGTGCTGCTCGAATCGAGACAGATGACTGATCCGAGATTGCTCACGGCATCTCTTGGGCATCTTGGTAATGATGTGCACATATCGAGGTAGTGATGGCGAAACCGGATGCTGTGTGTCAGGAAGGTACAGGTGATCGAGGGCTCGCTTACTTGGAGATGGCAGTGTGGTGCACAGTCATGGTTCCCGTAGCGTTGCTCGCTGCCGGGATAGTTGGAGTCGTCCATGATCGTATCCGAATGCAGCAGATACCTGTGTCTGCCGTGCGAGAGTATTCCGCTCCAGCGCTTCGCTTGCGGATGGACGGAGCGAGTGGAGGACTGGAGATCAACAGCGGGGCACTGCAGACAGTGGTGCGTTCTATTCGAGATCGGATGGTTGCAGATAGTCAAAGAAGCTTAATCGGCGGTATTACCGAGATCTCAGCGGTCGCGTGCTTCTGGGTTTTTCGAGTCGACGAGACGACGGGAAGGCTCACCTCGCGCGAACGAGAGGTTTGTGAGCGCACGGGGAATCTATCTCACGCTATATCCTTTGCGCGAGATCTTGCAGAGTATCAGGAAGGTGCTTCCGGATATCCCCTCTTTGTCCCCGGTAGTGCTCCCCGCTACATGGAGTACACAGTGCTTATCGGGGGAGCAGTAGGCGGGAAAGTACGCGCCCTTTCTTCCATCGAAGAGGGTGAGCTGCTTCAGTTTGTTCATATCTCTCTACCGAGAGAGGAGGTGTCGTTATGATGGCTATCAAGAGATGGATGTTGAAACTAAGGGGATTATTTCGAGGGAGGAATGGACCGACGTCATTGCCATCCCTGGTCAGAGCCATGGACCGCTTGGTGCCGCGCTCTGTGCTTCGCGAGGTCGTTGCATCAAGCAACGACAGGCGTCAGTGGGGAGTGCTTGCAGCGGCCTGGGTCGGGGTGAGTGAACGTGAATTTACGGTTGCAGCGGCGCAGGAGCTAAAAGTGAATTTCCACGAGCGTGTTCCAGTGCCTGAGCTTTCTCAGGAACCGGGGGAAGCTCGTTCTTTGCTGGCGTCGCTTCGTAAGGTCGGTGCGATTCCTGTCATGGAGAGCGGCTCCGTCCTGAGTTTTATAGCGGTAGATCCGGCCGAAGTCCGGTCGCTTCCGATCTACGATGGACGAGCACCGATTGGGTTGGGCACATGGACGGATATCGCCCGAGCACTCGACATAGCAGAGCGACGCCTGGCGGAAGACGAAGCTCTACACGATAAAGACGCGCTCGAGCACCGAGCCAAGTTAAGCGAGTCTCTTGTGGAAACGATTATGTATGAAGCTGCTGCTCACGGAGCACGTAGCGTCGAGATCGTTTCGTCGGAGGACCGATGTCGATATCAGTTCACAACGAGGGATGGCCGGTGTGGAATCGGAAATATCCGTCGCGATGTTATAGGAGAAATAACCTCATTTTTGGGTCGCTTTCAGGGATCCGGTTATACGTCTCCCAAAAGAGGAGAAGTCTTGGTTCGCTCTCTTGGAGCGATTGGTAACGTAAGACTGTCATGGGGAGAGCTCGAGTCGATCCCATATGCGTCATCCTCAGCAGACTCTGCGCGGCCCACTACCCAGCCGGTGTTGGAAGAGTCGTCAAAAGTGGGATCTGAAAATGCTTGGCCCGTCCCGGTGAACAGCAGAGACGAAGATGTCAGTCCCCTGGGAGATAAGGCTGGTGCGATTGTCGGTGTACGGTTACCGATTTTAGTAGTCGACGATAATCCCATGTTTTGTCGGGTGCTCGAGCGACTTCTCGAGCGCGACGGCTTTGAGCCCCACTTCGCCCCGAATGGAGGTGCTGCCTGGGAGCGGCTTTCGAGCGCAAACGCGTTTCAACCTCGGGCCATCGTGTGTGACCTTCACATGCCTGTTATGAACGGGCAGGAGCTTCTCGATAGAGTCAGAGGAGACTCACGATTGAGCGCTGTGCCGTTCATTATGCTGACCTCGGATGACGACGTTAATGCGGAGCTCTCGTTGCTGGCGCGCGGCGCGGATGCGTTCGTCTCAAAGTCAAAGGATCCGCGTGTTCTGTGTGCGCATATTCGGCGACTGAGTCAACGAATAGCTCTACAAGAGGCAGCATGAGCAACGGATATGCTGCAGCGTGCGCGCGAGCGTTGACCTTCTTCGGCACACAACGGGAGCCTTCGGTCTTGCTGCTTTTGCGGAGAATCGCTTGGGAACTGTTGTATCTTGCTCCCGAAGGCACAGCGGATTTAGCGCTGGTTGTTCGAGCTCCGGAGGGGCGATTGATTGTTGGAAACGCTCGTGAGCATATGGCTCTGCCTTCGGACATACTCAAGGGGCTTGTATTCGAGCATGAGCGTCGTGAAAGTGTTCTGTTGGTCAAAGACCATGCGCTCGATGGGGCAAGCTTCGTAGATGCAGCTCCTCGAAGCTCTGTGCTGTGCCGATTGAGCGCCCCTGTCGGCATCTCCTCACGGCGGGAATGTTTTCTGTGGTTGGGGTTGTACGCAGTCGCGCATGCTCGGCTCGTTGAAGAGGCTCGAAAAATAGCACAAGAGCTCGGAACGTGGTTTGAGGAATATGAAGGTGTCGTATCTGCCATTATTCAGAACGCCTCTCGAGTGTCTGATTTAGAAGAGAAGGAACGCGAATTAGCTGCGGTTCTGCATGACGTTCGTGCGCCTGTCGGGGGCCTCAAGTATCTTCTTACCGAGCTTTCTTCGGGAAATGTGCAAGACAGCACTATTGTGTCCAGCGTCTCTCAAGAGCTTTCCTATATGGAGAGCCTTCTCGCATCTCTCTCGCCTGCACAGGTAGAGAGATCTCGATTCCATCTCGGCCTCTGTAATGCCGACGAGGTAGTTCGTAGGGTTGCCAATCGATGCAGAGCGGAAGGGAAGCGGGAGGGCGTTTCTGTTGTCATAGATAGCGCGGCTAGAGGGATCAGCGCGCGCATCCCAGATATTGAGTTCGAGCGAATCTTATCCAATATCCTCGGCAATGCAGTTCGGTATGCAAGAGGAGGAGATGTACGTGTCTCGATGCGGGGCGACCGAACTCGAGTGGTTGTAGTGGTTAGTGACACAGGTCCGGGAATAGATCCACGGATCTTGGCCGAACTGCGGGAGTCTCACACCAAGACAGTTTCGAGTTCTTCGGGGTGGGGGATGGGGTTGATCTCCAGCAAGCGTCGCATTGAGAGATACGCCGGAGAGTTGTGTATCGCCTCATCGACTCCTCAGGGAACAACTATTGAGATAATCGTACCGAGAGGTCCTGATATAGTAGAGGCACAGACCAACTTGGCAGGGCCTAGCTGGAATGGCCCATCAACTGAATCTATCGACTTGATTATCGTGGACGATGACGAGCAGCAGGTATCATCGCTCCAAAGACTGCTCGGAAGCAGTGGTCTGGCGGTTAGGGGAGCTACGTCAATTGCTGAGGCTGCTGAGGTGGTGGCCTCCGGGGCAGTCAGGGCCGTGTTGTGCGATGCAACAATGCCGGATGGGGGCGCTTTGCAGCTTATTGAGATCTTCAAAGATCGCGGGATCCAGGCGCGAGTCGCCGTTGCCAGCGGAGATGGCTCCGAGGAGCTCCTCTATCGTTGCGCCGCCCATGGCGCACGCGAGTTCTTTTGTAAGCCAGTCGAGATTGAGCCGCTGCTCTCCTGGGTTCGATCTGATGGGCCGGATGAAGAGCGCTCTAAACAGGCCGTGTGAGTCTGGTATCGATCGGCTCGCCAAGCAGCGGGGGTAAGTCTGGATGGTGCTGTTTCCCCCCTTGTGAAGGGACCATCTGTTGTCGTGAGCGCTGGATGTCGCTTTGCAGCCTCATCAGTGCGTCCAGCACAGTTTCAGGGCGTGGCGGGCACCCTGGAATGTACATATCAACCGGAATTATTTTGTCGACACCCGCAACGGTCGTGTAGTTATCATAAAAGCCGCCAGAGGACGCACAGGCACCGAAGGCTATAACCCACTTGGGTTCGGCCATCTGTTCGTATACACGCAGAAGCACTGGTGCAAGCTTGTGATTGACCGTTCCTACTACCCACAAAACGTCTGATTGCCGGGGCGTGAATCGCGGGAGCGCTGCTCCGAAGCGGTCGGTGTCGTAATGGGAACAGTTCACCGACATGAACTCCATACCGCAACAGGCAGTAACGAAGGGGTAGGAGAAAAGGGAGTATTTACGAGCCCACGCCAGGGCGCTCTCAAGCTTAGTAGTGAAAAAGCCGGACTGATCGGGACTTTGCATGTTACAAACCTCAACTCGTTACTTAACCACTATGATAGCTCGTTGTCTCAAAAATGACCATTAGGTTACATCACTCGTGGTCTATATGAGAAGGATGGGCACCTCGAACTTTTGCATCGGTGTCTTCATTCCGGTGTGGCTACCGAACGCAATCATGAGCCACTGAAAAGTAGCGCGCTGTCCAAGGATAGGCTAGGTAAGTTATTGGATTTGGATGAAAACATCCCCCTCGAAGGCACGACCTTTGAGCCTGACTTGTTCGTCTGTTTTGGAGAGTTGAACAATAACCCCGTACGCGAGACTATGCGAGGCGCTGCCTCTCGTACAGCGCAGGCGGAGATATTCCGAAGAGTGCGCGACGAAGATGTCCCTCTGCAGTGGCTGGAAGCAAGCGCTGGCTACCTACGAGGCTTATGTCGTTACGCACTCTAAAAGTAGAAAAGGAAGAGAAGATATGAAGCGATACATTGCAACAATGGTAGCGGTTGGGCTCGTTTTGGGAGCTCCCGTTATCGGACAAGGAGAAGAAAAGAAAATGGAAAATGCACAAGCTGAGATCGTTACGACCGCCTCGGGTCTAAAGTATCGCGATGACAAGGTGGGTACCGGCGTCGAAGCGAAGGCTGGAAAGAGTGTCAGCGTTCATTACACCGGGTGGCTCGATGAAAATGGAAAGCCGGGTTCGAAATTCGATAGTTCGAAGGATCGCGGAGAGCCGTTCGAGTTCGATCTCGGTGCTCAACAGGTGATACGAGGATGGGATGAAGGTGTAGCAGGTATGAAAGTCGGTGGTGTACGTACTCTCATGATTCCACCGGATCTCGGCTACGGCGCTCGTGGTGCGGGAGGAGTGATTCCTCCGAATGCCAAGCTAATCTTCGAGGTTGAGTTGCTCGGAGTCGAGTAATCGGCACAACCCGGCTCCGCGCCCTGCGGAGCCGGGGAAATACCTGAACCATTCTCTCTAAAATCGAATGCGCACGCCGAGTAGGGCCGAGGCTCCCGGTAGTGGTGCCACATCCTTGATGAGCGAGACGTGGTTGCGCGCCTTGTCGTTGAGCAGGTTGCTGCCTCGTAGGAATACCTCGAACACCTGCTTGCCTATAGGGATCTCCTTGCTGAGGTACGCATTGGCCATGGTGTAGCCGTCGGTTGACGTTTCGAACGCGGCTATCTCCCTTTGTGCAAAAACCTGTTGCACCTCAAAGCGAGCTCGAAAGAGATCTTCGTGAAAGTACGTCACTCCTGTCTTGAGTCGAAAGGGGGGGATTCGAGGTAGGTTAGTGTCGTTATCCCGGTCTTTCGCCCGAACATAATCCGGTTGAATGTCGAAGGAGAGCTCCTCACCCGCTCTATCTATCGCATAGAAGGCAACCTGTGACTCGAATCCAATAAAATCGGCATTCACAGCTTCGTACGCATATACAGGTAGATCATCTTCTTCACCGCCGGTCGGGTTGAGAGCGATGTAGTCCCAAAAATTGTTGTAGAAGCCCCCGATTGAGCCGCGAACTACCCCGCTCGTCTTTCGCAGTGTAAGGTCGGTGCCGATAGAGCGCTCCGTGTCCAGATTCGAATCTCCGACCTCGAAGGCGCCGGTCGCAATGTGCGGGCCGTTTGTGAAAAGTTCCTGTCCGTTTGGAGCGCGCTCTGAATGGGCGACTGAGAGCGCCATGGAGTACTGGCTCGTGAGATCCCAGACTGCGCCAGCCGATTGACTGAAGGTCGTGAAGAAGCGACTGCGGTCGTCTTCCGCACTCGTGTCGAAGCCTGAACTGTCTAGGTCCGCCCAGTCGACGCGGCCGCCGAGCTGTAAGGTTACGGAATCTGACAGTGGAGCCTCTTCCAAAGCGAAAAGAGAGTAGGTTTTCGTATCTGTCGGCGGTTGATATGCCTCTTCTCCCTCAGCTTGAAACTCGTTGGTTTGAAGTTGAAGACCCCAGGTGCCCGTTATCGACGCAACGGCTGCATGTTTCATATCTAGGCGGCCTTCGAAAGCATTTTGATCGAAGCGTGTTCCCACCTCAGGGCCTTCGAACTCAGTGTGGTTGTAGTCGGTGATACCGATGCGGGTAGTGATCGAATCGATTAAAGTACCCGTCTCTCGGATCGCTCCGCGCACATCGGCCCTTCGGCGTTTGGCGTCGATGCTAATATCGTTCTCTCCGTTGGGTACTCCATAGTTAGTGTTGAATTCGCTGACGGAGGCTCCGATGAAGCCTTTGTCGAAAATGTAGGAGGTTCCCAAGGTGAGGCTATCCGCCTCACTGTCGCTGAACGGGATCTTTCCTCGGGGCTCGGGATAATCGATGTCTACTGATTCCTGAACCGACTCCGTACGAGCGAACCCTGGGATGCGGATATCATCGGCTCGTCGCTTGAATCCATCTACATGTACGGCGAACGGTCCGACTGGAGCCGTCACATTCATTAGCCCGGTTCTCCCCGAGTTTACGCTTTCTCCGCGTAGTTCAAGGCTGCCGGTGAGTGGGGAATCGGGCAGCGTTTCGGGGATTCGATTGTCGAAGACATTGACGATGCCTCCTACAGCGCTGGTTCCATACAAAAGTGAAGCAGGCCCACGAATGACTTCGATCTTTTCAACCAGCGAGGATTCGATAGTTACGGCATGATCGGGGCTACTATTCGACACATCTTGAGTGCCGACCCCGTTTTCGAGAATGCGGATGCGATCGCCGCCAAGTCCGCGGATAACAGGACGACCGGCTCCGGGTCCAAACGAGGACGACGATACGCCTGGTTCCGATGCCAGCGTATCGCCCAAGGAGGTCTGGGCTTTGAGATCAAGATCGCTCCCGGTGAGTACGGAGATCGGTTGAGCCGATTCGAATAGCGTTTGCTCGAGCGGCGATGACTCAATCACCAACTCCTCGAGCTTGTATTCAGTGCTTGCGGGAGTCTGTTCAGACGTATCCTCGGCGAGAGCGTGCTGAATCGGTGCGAGCGAGATCGTAATCAGTAGTGTAACAATGCGCGTTAGTTGTTTCGTAGTGTTCATGGGAGCCTCGGTAGGTACTTGTTCTAGATCGGGGATGTACATTCACGGCACGCTCCGTAGAGAACCACTTCGTGTCTCTTCACGGAGAAACCGGATGGAAGATGGACGTCGGCGTGTAACCCACACCCCGGGACGTCGAACACGCGTCCGCATCCGTCGCAGTGAAAATGGTGGTGGTGATGGTCCGCGCATCCACGCGTCTCATACCTGTCGGGGAGACCGGGAAGCGACACCGGCACTAGCGCTCCGTCATCAACCAAGGTTTTGAGCGTCCGATAGATCGTCGCGAGGCTTATCGCTCCCAGCTCGCTGCGTGCCTGATCAAAGACCTCCACAGGGCTGAGTGGCCGCTTTGCTTGTTCAAACAGCCTCTGGACTACTGATCGCTGTTTTGTCTGCCTTTTCATATTCTTATATCTTAAGAGCTTGTAAAAAAGCATAAATTCGCTTGGTTAAGGCGCTATTGATATTGCATGTGCATTAAAAAGGCAAGCTCAATCATTTGAGAAATGTACATGACCTGAGTTGAGGAGGGTCAACGACGATCGGTTCCGGTGGCCCATCGTCTATAGAAATAAGGAGGCTTTTCGAGGGGCTTGTAGGATAAACCGTACGAATTACGAGAGGGTCTAATGCAAAGGTAAAGCTATGGGAGGTATGTATTAAATTTATAAACGAGCAATAAGGCTTTCGCGCCTATACTATTGGAGAGCAAGCTCCCGTGAGGCGCGGCGGATGCTGGGCTACCTTTTTTAGGTTATACAGAGGTCGACAAAGGCGCTCTTGGAACAGTGGATTTCATCAACAAGGTTTATTTCATGAGCAGCCGTTTATTTAGATTTGATTTCATCAAACAAGACGTCGCGGCTGGATTCGTTGTTTTTCTCGTTGCGCTTCCCCTATGTCTCGGTATCTCACTTGCTTCAGAGGCCCCGCTTTTGTCCGGAATTATAACGGGTATCGTAGCAGGCGTGGTCGTGTCGCTCCTCTCCGGTAGCGAGCTGAGTGTGAGCGGTCCTGCCGCAGGGCTCACGATGACGGTGATTATGGGACAACGCGCAATAGGATCCTTCGAAGGGTTCTTGGTTGCAGTCGTCCTATCCGGCCTCATCCAGGTTGTTATGGGGCTTGCTCGCACGGGAACTTTGGCGGCGCTTTTCCCGACCAGCGTGATCAAGGGGATGCTGGCCGGGATCGGTATCATCATCATCATCAAGCAGATACCACACGCGTTGGGATGGAACGAACGGTTTGATGTTGCGGAGAGCCTTTTCAGTGCGGTCAATTCAAGTGAGACCTTTATCTCCTGGGTGTTCTCCGCGCGGCACTTCGTAAGTTTTGGAGCTGTAATCGTTTCGGCTTTTTCGGTAGCTCTTCTCTTGGGTTGGGAGGTGCTTGCGGGACGAGGTATCAAGTTCTTCAAGCTTGTTCCCGGGCCTTTGATGGCCGTCGTAATGGCGGTAGGTATCAACGAGCTTTTCAAGGCGTTTGTCCCTGAGTTTGCCCTCACTGCGACCGCAGGCCAACTTGTCTCGTTGCCCGACATCTCCGGAGTGAAAGACCTTTTCGCGGCGACCTCTCGGCCCGATTGGGGATTGCTGACCAACCCTGCGGTTTGGACAACGGCTGGAGTCGTCGCACTAATTGGTAGCATTGAGACCCTTCTATGTCTCGAGGCTACCGATAAGCTCGATCCCCTGCGGCGCGTCTCTCATCCGAACCGCGAGCTTGTGGCGCAAGGCCTCGGAAATATGATTGCAGGTGCTCTCGGAGGGGTGCCGATGACCTCCGTTATCGTGCGCAGTAGCGCAAACGTGTATTCAGGCGGTCGCACTCGACTGTCTTCATTTGTTCACGGTGTCCTGCTCCTTGTGTCAGTGGTAGTGATTCCAATGATCCTCAATCTCATCCCGCTAGCAGCATTGGCTGCCATCCTCATATTGGTGGGGTACAAACTGGCAAACGCACAGCTTTTTAGGAAGATGTTCAAGATAGGCTCAGATCAGTTTCTTCCGTTCATCGTCACTGTCGTAGCTGTCGTAGGCACGGATCTCCTAACGGGTGTATTGATAGGAACCGCAGTGGGCCTCATGGTCGTGCTGCGCATGAACTACCATGCGGCGTACACTTTGGTGCACGAGGATAATAATTACCTCATCCGCTTCGCAAAAGACGTGACGTTCGTCCAAAAGATGAAGTTGAAGCGAGAGCTGGCTCGGGTGCCGGATGGTGCCTCTATACTGATCGACGGAGGAGGGGCGATGTTCATCGACTTCGATATTCTCGAGATCCTGAATGACTTCAAGGCTTCCGCAGAAGATCGAAATTTAACCATCCAGGTGCGAAATTTTCGTCCCTCACAGTTCAGATTGTTCCCGTTAACCGATGCAGGAGGTGTTTAGTGGATTCATACAAGAGACTACTCTTGGCCAATAAAGCTTGGGTCAAAGAGAAGCTGAGCCTGGACTCCGACTACTTCGAGGATCTTGCGCGAGAACAGAAGCCGGAGTTTTTGTGGATCGGATGCTCGGATAGTCGAGTGCCTGCGGAGGAGATCACCGGAACCCAACCGGGAGAGATATTCGCGCATCGCAACATCGCCAATCTCGTGAACCCTACGGACATCAATCTACATAGCGTGCTTTCCTTCGCCGTGGAGTTTCTCAAGGTAAAGCACGTTATAGTGTGTGGGCATTACGGGTGTGGAGGTGTAAAGGCGGCGATGTCACGGCAGCGCTTCGGAATCCTCGACGAGTGGCTGCGTCAAATCAAGGACGTCTACTACACTCATAGACACGAACTCGACGATGTTGGAGATATCAACTCTCGAGCGGACCGATTGGTTGAGCTGAATATTCATGAGCAGGTGCGCAACCTCATGAAGACCAAGGTCATCCAAAAGGCGTGGCACGAGGAGCAGAGGCCGATTGTTCATGGCTGGGTCTACAGTATGAGCGATGGGATCATCAAAAATCTGCACAAGGTTGAGCCTGGTGCTCAAATGCACGAGATATTTCAGTTTGATTTTTAACGCCGAGAGTGGGTTCCATTTGCCGTACACGATGGGGGTTAGTACACTTCCGACATGCGGCGAGTAGTCCTCTCAGTTTTGGCGATTTCGATCGTGGCGGTAGTTTCGGTCGGATACCTCTTCTTGCGTGATATGTCCCGGTCGTTTCCCGATCTGCGAGAAGGTATCTATGTGGGGATGATCCACTTCCAGGCGCAGGAGAGTGGTATCCCCTTGTATGTGCAACGAGTATCGAACTCTCCGGTTTTGATCGTCGCCCTCGGCGACCAACAGGTCCCGGCTCAGCACGCACCGGTTCACGATCCCTCAGGTAGGAGCCGGTTGCCCCTCATCGTCAGCGGCGCTGACGCCCGTTTTAGGCTTACTGGTGCTCCGAAGGAAGATGGGCGCTACGAAGGTGAGTGCCTTGACCCGATACACAATAGGACAGGATCCTGGATTCTTCAGAAAGTAGAGATGAATGGAGAGATCGATCGGGAGGACGGCGACCTGCACACGTGGATCGCAATGGTACAGGAGCTGCACAAACTAGAAGGCTCAATTGAGGCAGTAAAGCATAGGTACGATTCCCAAAAGGTTCAGATGGAGAATCTTAGTCCTTATCTTGTCGACGATGGGTCGCTCAGACAGAAAGCAACGTCTCGGCTCAGTAACACATCGAGCGCTCTGGACGAGGCTCGCGCAGATGTGGAGAAGGTGCAAGCAGAGCTCGACGCCACGATTCGAAACGTCGAACTTTCACAGCGAATTTCGCCAAAGGGGAGATTGGCGATCCTGAGTCGAGAGAGCTTACAACGAGAGTCGCGTTGGATAGAGATTACCTTGAAATTGTTGGCTCCAGAGACAACCCCTGGTTTCGAGGAACAGCTCGAGCGCGCCTACCGCATAAAGGCAGTGCAGGATCAAATTGAAGCTGAACGTCGTCGTATGGAGGAGCTCGATACGTTGGATCGATACCGTGGTGTGGGAGCTGAGACTCCGAATGAGGAGGAGTTTTACCGTGGCTTGCAGTAGATCGCTCTTCTCTGTGTTGGTGCTCAGCGTAGGGCTCGCCTCGTCTGCGACAGGACAAGTGCGTTTGGCGACCCTCAATCAATCGGTTCGTGTGGTAGGAGAAGCAGCTTCCGCATCGCTCGTTGTTTCGGACGATAGCGGCATAATCGGCGTCACCCCGGCGATTGTGGTAGGGACGGCAACTAGGGATAAGGATGAGGTGCTGGTTGTCGGTAGACTGGCGCTTCCGGTTGCTGCCGAGCGACTTTCGTCCCTGGCGATTGTGATCTCTAAAAGCGGAGAGGTTGCTTCAAGCCTTCGTCAGATTCCATCCCTCAGCGCGGAGCCCGTGTTGCTGCTCGATAAGAGCTCAGTCGAGGCTCGCTTGCTCGAGCAACGCGAGACACTCAAAAAATGGGAGACTCAGCTTCGCGCCCAAGAAGCAACATTCAATCGCCTTCAGGCTGACGCTGATGTGATCGCTAATGTGAGCAAGATCGTGAATGTAGAGGACGATCTTGATGCTGCAAAAATCGATTCCCAGAGGCTCAAGAGTTCGCTCGAATTGGCTTCTAGACGCCTGGAGTCTCTCAAGATGCAGCCTGCTCCAACTAACTTCAAGCGCAGGGAGGCCGAGCTTTCTGAGCAGCTCAATGAGCTCTCTACAGCGCTCAAGACAACAGAGGCGAGCGCTCTTGGGCGTGTAGCGGCTGCCTCGGCTGAATTGAAGCAAAAGCTGGCCTTGATTGAGGCAACCAAGGGCAAGCAGATGGACGTGTTGAACGCTGAACTGGCCCGTGTTCGTCGAGAACGAGAACAGCTCGAGCGGGATCTTAGCGGTAGAGGTCGTTAGGGAAACAAGACAAAGCAACGCATTCGCGTTGTTTTGCTGGGGGCGCTGCTGAATTTTAGTCGGAAAGATGTTGGAATAGGGACTTTTGTTCCTGAATTTCGTGGGGAGCCCCCCAAGAAAGGGGCTGGGTAGATACACTACCCCGAGTCTGCTTTATCGACAGCTCGCGCAACAGATCCTTTCCCGAGTTGCGTTTTTCTAATACCTTCAACACTATGCACGTGGAGGCCGAGTCCGACTTCGAATCTTTAGTCCAGGCGGTCCGAGCTCGGAAGCTTGTCGAGCCCGCTATCTTCATGCTCGAGATGTGCAAGCCCCTAACCGGGTGTGCCCGGGAGTTTTACAAGGTGAGTGAGCCGCTGATACAGCTCTTTTTTAAACACACCCTTGGCCCAGCGATAGATCGGGTTTTGTCGTCCTCCCAGAACGTAGAGCTCTTGATTAGGCGACTGGAAGATACGAGAGGGAGAGGAGCGTAGTCATGGGTGGTCTCGAGCACGCAACTCCCGGCGTTCTGGTTCTGCTCGCGTTCGCGGTGTGGATGCTCTTTCGGCAATTGTCCCGGGCGACGAATGGTCATCGACACTTTATTCGTCGTATTCCCGGCGTGGATGCGATCGAGAGCGCTGTGGGTCGTTGTGCCGAACTAGGCCGGCCCGTTGTGTTTACGACAGCCCTTACGGATGTTGGACCGGTTCTTTTTGCCTGTCTCGGTGTCCTTCATTCGATAGCCAAGCGGACTGCGCAGTACAAGTTAAAGCTGCTCATTCCTCAATACTCTCCCGAGGCGATGGCGATTGTAGAGGACACGGTGCGAGAGGCGTATACGTCGGTCGGTCGAGCAAACGCCTTCGATCCTCAGAGTGTGGTGTTCCTCTCAAGTGAGCAGTTCGCCTTCGCTTCGGGCTACATGGGGCTCGTTCATCGAGAGCGCGCAGGGGCAGCTTTCATGTTTGGGGTGTTTGCAGGAGAAGCCTTGGTGTTGGCAGAGGCGGGTCAACAGGTAGGCGCTCGTCAAGTGGCAGCAAGTGTCAGTCCAGAGCAGGTCGCTTTCTTCATCTGTACCTGTGATTATACCCTCATAGGGGAAGAGCTCTTCAGTGCATCGGCCTATATGAGCAGAGAGTCGGTTCAAGTTGCTGCCTTGGCGGCCCAAGACAGAGTAAAGCTCCTCTTCGGTATCTTAATTCTTGTTGGCGTCCTGTGTGCTACAGCGGCACAATTTAAGCCTGTGTTTCAATCGTTGATGCCTCACCACCTTTTGGTCGCCGATTGGGCTACATGGAAGACATGGCTGGAGTTGCTCCTGACTAGTGTGAGGATGTAAGGACCAGACACATGGCCGGAAACATTGATCGACGAGCTGCTCTGATTCGTATCGCCACATTTTTGGGAGGACTATACTTTTTCCTGTATTTCCTCCTGCCGGAAGCAGTACTGAGCGAGCTTGGCATCCAGGAACGGCATGAATCGATCTCCAATGGATTTATCGTCGTTGGTGCAATGGCGATCGGCTTGGGATTGATCAATCTCGTAATGGGCCACGGAGGAAAAGTGGCTTTCAAGCGACCTGGCTGGGGTAACAGCCTGATACTTCTCGTCGCCTTGGTAGCGATGCTGGTCATTACCTGCGGTCAGTGGATGAATGGCCTGACTACTTCATACGATATTCGAGAAGTGCAGCTCATCGGTGAGTTCGCCAATCGAATCATTGAGGATGACGGTGACGCCGCGAGGCGCGAACGTGTTCTGCCGCTGCCTAAACGAATCTCTGCGTTGACGCAGTATACTGAAGCAAAGCTCCAGACTGTGACGGCATCGTTATCCGTCATTAACGCTTCCCCGCCGGATGAATCGCGCAAGGCATTAATCGAGGAGTTGCAGAGTGCGGCTCGTGCGCTTCAGGGTCCCTTGGAACGGGTGAGCTCCGCAAACTTTTCCGGTTTTAATGAAGCTAATCAGGCTGCGTTGAAGGAGTTCATCGAAGGAGCAAACCGACTCGGCGGTGCATATTCTGCACTGCGGCGATCGGATCAGTCTCTGACTCTCTTCTCCCGGTTATACGATGTGCTCTACAACGGGCTCTTTGTTCAACTCGGCGCAGCGATGTTCGCGCTTTTGGGGGTCTACATTGCAGCCGCCGCATACCGAGCTTTCCGAGTAAAGACACTCGAGTCAGCACTCATGATGACAGCCGCGGTTGTTGTCATGCTTGGGCAGATATCCGCTGTCTTTCTGATGCTCAATCTTGGGAGTTTCGGCGAAGATGCCTACCGAATCCTCCCAAAGGCTCGACAGTGGTTGCTTGAGGTTCCCAACAGCGCGGCCTTTCGAGCGATCCGACTTGGTGCCGGTGTTGCAGGGCTCATGTTGGCCATTCGGATGTGGCTATCGATAGAGTCCAAATCTTTCGGAGTTGGGAAGAAAGGATGATGGAACGGCGCCTTATATATTTCATCATGATCGTCGCGGTAACCATACCGGTGATCTTTGAATTCTCATGGTCTCCCTCACGCCTCGTTTCTGCTGAGCGGATGTACGAAGTTGTCGAGAATGTGCCAGTGAACCAAGGAGAGGTTTCGTTGGTGTGGTTGGACTTTGGGCCCGGCACGATTGCAGAGAATCAGCCGCAAGCTGAAGTGATTCTTGAGCACCTTTTCCGTCGTCGTGTTCCTGTCGTTGTGCTCTCGCAATATCAGCTCGCTGAAGCTGTGCTGACCTCTATCCCTCGGGAGATAGCTTCCCGGCTCGAAAAAGAGATGCCTGGTGAGTCCTGGCGCTACGGGGATGCCTGGATAAATGCAGGATACCAGCCTGGCGGAGCTCAAATGATGCAGAATCTGGCGGCTGCGAAGGATCTTTCGAAATACTTCGGAAGGGACGTAAACGGTATGCCCTTCACGCACTACCCTAAGTTTGCTTCCATCGGTGGCATAGAACGTGTGAAGCTCGTTGCACAGGTTACCGGGCTTGTGGGTGTATTCGACACGATTATTCAATTCTTCCAAAAGAGCGGCTACCAGCCAACCATCGTCCATGGTTGTACATCTATCACTATTCCAGAAGCTTACATCTTTCTCGATTCGAAGCAGCTTCACGGATTACTCGAAGGGGTGGCGGGCGCTGCATGGTACTCAGAGGTGCTCAAGCAACATAATCCCAAAAGCCGGAACGAGCGGCTGCTGGTGCGAAACACAGCGCTCATTATTGCTCACGTTGTTTTGATCCTGCTCATTGTGATCGGAAATGTAGTCGGCTTTGTTCGAGCCAGGAGGGGAAGCGATGGTTGATGCTTCCATGTGGTCTTTGATTTCGGTCCTTCTTGGAGGTGTTGCCACTCTTGCGATCTTTAGTTTTCTCGTTCGCGAGAACGCGTTCTATCGGGCCTTCGAGCACACATTTATCGGTCTGGCTGCCGCGGTTTTGCCGGTGCTGACTATTCGCGATTTCTTGTGGCCCAAGATTCTGGAGCCGATGTTAGGCTTGAACGGTGTGGTGTATCCGGATGGAACGGTCTCGGAACCGTACCAGCCGCTCTATCTCCTCTACCTTGTTCCGATGGCGTTCGGCTCTCTCTACTATTTCCTATACTCCAAGCGCCATGCTTGGCTCGCCCGATTGGTGATCGGATTCTCACTCGGCTTGTCCGGGGCGCTTGCGATTCGAGGCTTCTTTGCTGAGGCGTTGCCGCAGATAGTGGGCAGTTTCAAGCCGCTCATTGTGATCTCGGAGGGCGAGTTCTCAGCTTTAGCGAGCATCAACAACATGATCTTCGTGGCGACGTTGCTGTTGGTGTTCAACTACTTTTTCTTCACCTTCGGTAAGGAGGGATCGCTTCAGGGTAAGATTGCACCTCTTGGTAGACCGCTCTTGATGGTGTGCTTTGGTGCCTTTTTCGGATCGACTGTGATGGCCCGTCTTGCTCTCTTGGTCGAGCGCGTTCAGTTCATCGTTCGGGATTGGTTTTCGGCCATACTCCAAATAGTTGGGTACGGATCATGATGAGAACGAAGCCTGACGATCTCAAAACGGTTCTGGTGACGGATTGTGGGTCTACGACGACCAAGGCACTTCTGTTTGAGAGACGAGAAGATCGCTGGCATCAGACATTTCGTGGTGAAGCCCCAACAACGGTAGAAGAGCCGGTTGCTGATGTGACGGTCGGAGCGCTCAACGCATTTAGCGAGGTGCAGGAGTTGAGTGGTAGGCAGATCCTAGGGGATGGCGAGCCGCCTTTTCTCGTGACCGAGCGAAATGCGGCAGACGGGATTGATCTCTACCTATCGACTAGTTCGGCCGGTGGCGGATTACAGATGCTCGTCGCCGGTGTCGTAGGTAACATCACGACTGAATCAGCCGAGCGAGCAGCGCTCGGCGCAGGGGCGATCGTCATGGATGCTGTATCGGCCGATGATGCGCGCGAGGATCACGAGCGTATCGAGCGTATCCGGCACATCAAGCCGGACATTGTGCTCCTGACCGGTGGGGTAGATGGAGGCTCTACGCAACACGTTGTCGAGATGGCCGAGATTCTGGTTGCCGCTGCGCCGCGCCCCCGATTTGGTAATACGCTCAAGCTTCCTGTTATCTACGCCGGTAACAAGGAGGCGGCTGCAGAAGTTGAGAAGATCCTCTCTCAATTTGCTCAGCTCGTCGTCGTGCCCAACGTACGGCCGATCGTTGAACGCGAGAATCTTGCACCGGCCCGAGAAGCGATACACGAGTTCTTTCTTTCGCACGTCATGAGCCACTCTCCCGGCTATGGAAGGCTTATGTCCTGGAGCCCAGTTCCGATTATGCCTACGCCGGCAGCGGTCGGAGATGTCGTCGAGCGCTACAGTGCGACGAGTGGGTTTAATGTTCTGTGCGTCGATATCGGAGGAGCGACCACGGATGTGTTCTCGGTCTTTCGAGACAAAGTGGGCACCCCGACCTTCAATCGCACAGTGAGCGCTAATCTCGGCATGAGTTATTCGGTTGCAAACGTATTACTCGAGGCCGGTACCGAATCCATCAAGAGGTGGCTCCCATTCGAGATAGGCGATTCGGAGCTACGAGATCGCCTTCTCAACAAGATGATTCGTCCGACCTCCATTCCGCAGACAATCGAAGATCTCTTCGTGGAGCAAGCAGTGTGTCGCGAGGCGCTCCGATTGTCTCTCAAGCATCATCGCTCCCTTGCGGTAGGGTTGGAAGCTCCCCGAGAGAGGGGCATAGCGGACGTATTTCGCCAGTCGTCAGAGCGCTATGAATTGGTTGATCTCATGAAGCTCGATATCGTCATAGGGTCAGGCGGAGTCTTGAGCCATGCTCCGGATCGCATGCAAGCTGCTCTCATGATGCTCGAAGGTTTTGGTCTCGAAGGGGTGACGCAGCTATCCGTAGACTCCATCTTCATGATGCCGCACCTCGGCGTACTCTCTTCCGTTCATCCGGTAGCGGCCCAGCAGATATTCGAGAACGATTGCCTCGTGCACCTCGGCTGCGGCGTTGTTCCGGTGTATCCGGCTAAATTGTCTGAATCATCCGTGCTGGCTGAGATCTTTCTCGACTCGCAGCGAGTCGGTGAGGTTCGCACTAACGAGGTCGTGCGTATCCCAACACCGACACGCGGCACAGCTACGATTCGAGTGGTTCCCACGCGGCGTTTTATAGACGTCGGAGCCGGAGCGGGCGCTGAGATCGAGCGACGTATTGAGCTTGGTGAGTGCGGCATCCTGTGTGATGGGCGAAATCGGCCGATTGTACTACCGCGTGAAGCGTTTCGTTCTCAAAACCAAGTGTATCGTAATCTAGGGTTGATTTCATAACGTTATGGCGCAGGCATTCACCCCAGGTCTTACCGTTTCCTCGCGCCACACCGTGCAGCGTCGTCGTGAATTGCCGATAACAGGTGAGATATTGGTTTCACAGGGAGATATCGTCTCTCAAGAGCAGATAGTGGCCCGAGCGTATCTCGAGGGCGAGCTGCGTCTGGTACGAGTCGCCGAGAATCTGGGAATAGCACCTCAGGAGGTTGCTGGCGCCCTTCGAGTCTCTGTTGGGGCTCAGGTTCATGAGGGCGATGTGCTCGCGGAGGTCAAGGGATTGTGGGGATTGCTGAGGAGCACTGTTGCGGCTCCTATCTCCGGCGCTGTGGAGTTCGTTACGGATTCTACCGGTCACGTTGGTATACGAGCGGCGCCGCGTAAGCTAGAGCTATCGGCCTATCTCGCTGGTCAGGTAGTCGCAATAGAGGGTGCACGCTCGGTGGTAATTGAATCGGAGTCAGCTTTTGTCCAGGGGATCTTTGGCGTCGGAGGTGAGAAGATCGGTACGGTGAGGCTGCTCGAAGTGGAGCCAAGGACGGAGGTCTTGGCGTCTCATGTGCCTGCGACGGCTTCAGGAGCTATTTTGATCGGTGGCCACAGTCCGACCATAGATGCAATTCGTAAGGCGCGTGATGCGGGAGCGGTCGGGTTTGTTACCGGTTCGATAGATGACCGTACTTTGCGAGAGTATGTCGGCCGTGACATCGGAGTTGCTGTGACTGGCGATGAGAACATTTCAATGACCCTCATCGTCACTGAGGGGTTCGGGCCTTTGCCGATGGGGCAGCGTGTGTGGGAGACCCTGCGAGCTATGAATGGGGCTCGCGCATCGCTCAATGGGGCAACGCAGGTGAGAGCAGGAGCCGTGCGACCTGAGATCTTGTCAGCGGCGAATGAACAGCAAGCCTCAAATGACGGGTCTTCTATCAGGCCTGGTGGACTCGAGCGAGGCTCTAGGGTGCGCTTGATCCGCGTTCCTTTTTTTGGGCAGGTCGGAACAGTAGAAGAGTTGCCACACGATTTACAGCAGATCGAAACCGGTGCTTGGTCCCGAGTTCTCAAGGCGAAACTCGATGACGGGCGCTCTGTCGTGGTTCCTCGAGCAAACGTGGAGTTGCTGTAAGCTGCTGGCTTGCCGGTTCGGAGGTTTTACTGCAGAGAACAGGGAGAAATAAGCATCGTGGCAGATAGAAGTTTCACTCGAAGGGATAAAGTATTCTGTCGATCTATTGTGTGAATGTGGCATACGAGTAAATAAAATACGGCGAAGATAGTCGGACACGGAAGAACTTAGTTGTTTGCCAAACGAGTAGCTAAGGAGCACCTCGATTTGGTGTGTAAGTTCTTTGTGGGCTTTACAATTGAAGCGATGACACCAGACTTAGCAGAATACGAACGGCCGTAATGCAGAGAGCAGAAAGCTATTCACTTAACATGGTAGGCAGAAGTGCAGCCTAACGCTCGCCTACCCATCTTGTCGCTATCGAAAAAACTCTTCGTGCAAGGCTCTCACGCTCGGCTCACACGCGGCATCGTCGACAATAATACTCAAGTTGATCTTGAGGTCCCCGAACGAGATCAGGTTTACCTTGATCCCTGCGCGGTGGAGTGCCGCAAACGTGCGTGGCAGCAGATCGTCGCAAGCGGCGATCTCGGTACCGACCACGCTTACAATCGCCTGTGAGGAGGATACTGAGACATCCCCGAGAATCGCGAGGTCCTCTTTAAGCGCAGGCGAATACTTCGAGCCGTCGTCCATAGTGAACGAAATACTAACCTCGGATGTTGCGATGAGATCGATGCTTACATGGTGTCGAGCCAGGATCTCTCCGAGTTGCCCTAGGAATCCGTGCGACATGAGCATGCGCGGCGTCGTAAGGCGCACTACGGTGATATCCTTCTTATAGGCGATTGATTTAAAGGGGTTTTCAGAGGAGGAGTGTCCTACCTCGATGAGAGTGCCTTTGCAGTCGGGGTTGAAGGTGTTGAGGATCCGCATAGGGATCTTCGAGTTGACGGCTGGGCGAACGCTAAAAGGATGGAGCACCTTCGCGCCGAACTGCGAAAGCTCTGCCATCTCGT
Source organism: Bdellovibrionota bacterium (assembly GCA_044351795.1). Taxonomy (GTDB): domain Bacteria; phylum Bdellovibrionota_C; class UBA2361; order UBA2361; family OMII01; genus OMII01. The sequence goes on from JBILFA010000003.1 coordinate 42,117, forward strand.
CATAAGAGATCCGCTCCAAAATGAAAGCTTTCGAAACGACCTTGGGATTAGCAGAAAGCACACCATCGACATCGGTCCAGATCTGAACTTCCGACGCACCGAGTGCACTGCCGATAAGGCTAGCGGAGTAATCCGAGTATCCGCGACCAACGGACTTGATGATGCCAAGAGCTGTGTCACCGAAGTATCCAGGCACTATCGGCACATGTCCATGGTTTACCTGTTGTAGTTTCTCTCGGAAGAGGACCTCTATCTTGTCCCAATATTCGTCCGAGTCGTAGCGTAGGCTCGAGGGAACCATGTGCGCGGTATCGACGTACTCAGCGGGCAAGCCGAGCGAGTTGAGGGCAGCCACGAGCAGGTGTGCAGATAGGATCTCTCCTACCGCTATGATGGCGTCCTGGGAGCGTATCGGCAGATCCTGGATGATCCCGATGGCTGAGAGCAGGTTGGCAAGCTGCTGTAATTCCCTGTCGAGAGCCACTTCAAATTTGCTGCGCGCGGCGGTTGCGATGGCAGGCGAGTTGATGACCGCCAGATGTTTCTCACGAATTGCTTTTAGCATCTCATGGTCAACGATTTGCTCGGATGCAGCGCGGCTTGCAGCTTCCAGGAGCAGGCTCGTAACGCCGCTCATCGCACTCACCACCACAACAGGATGAGAGTTGTCAGTCAGGGCGCTTCGTACGACAGGACACACCTGCTCGAGAATACTCTTGGCCGAGCCCATCGAGGTTCCGCCGAATTTCTGAATAATCATACAACTTGCTCCGTAATAGTTGTTGTATAGCATGAAAAAGGGGCATGATTGGAAGGGGACAGGAGCATAGAGCCTTCGTTTTCCCGGAATCGCTTCAGAAAAGGCCACAGACATCTTATAAATATGCACAGTGTCGAGCCGAAAAGTTCCCTCCCTTCGAATTGGAAGATCCTATCCTTCATTGGAGTCGCGTTAGCGCTTGCAACGATGCTTGCCATCAGGGACCTGTCTCGGGAAGAGCTCCCGCTAGTAGAGCTGCCGCCTGAAGTGCTCAGGCTTCAGGGGATGAACGGTAATGCGGCCGGCGTGCTCGAGGTTCCTCTGATTAGATACGAAGGGATCGATGGTGGCGGAGCGCCGGGCGTAAAGCTCGATTTCATCGGAGCGGTACATATTGGAGACGAGTCGTACTACCGCGAGCTGAACCGTCGCTTCGAGGGTTATGAGGGTGTGCTCTATGAGCTCGTGGCAGAGCCAGCACGCATCAGAGAGCTAAACAAGCAGGACGCATCGTCTGGATTAGGATGGGTTCAAAAACGGCTATCTGATCTGATGGGCTTGTCGTTTCAGTTGGAATTAATCGACTACCACGCTCCTAATCTGGTTCATGCCGACCTCTCCCCCACGCAGCTCCACGCAGCTATGAAAGCGCGAGGAGAGAGCGTTTTTGAGTTGCTCTGGAAGATGCTGACTGTGCCGATGGATCCGAAGTTTAAGCAGAGAGCTAAGGAGATTGAAGGCTCATCGGAGTCGCTCAAGGGGCTCAACCCGCTCGTGGTGCTGCTACGCGGACCGACGGACCGCGAGAAGCTCCTGATAAAGCGCTTCATGGCTCGCGGTATGCTCGGGTCGGAATCGTTCATCAAAACGATGGAGGGAGACCACGGGATCGCATTGATCCAAGATAGAAATAAGGCCGTTGTCGAGGCTGTACATCGCGAGGTTGGAGCCGGCAAGAGACACCTGGCGATCTTTTACGGTGCAGGGCATCTTACCGACCTGCACGAGCGATTGAGTAAGGATCTCGGGTTTCGAATCGTTGCCGTGGAGTGGCTTCCAGCCTGGAGAATACCGGCGCTCGATCATCCTGCGAGTTCCGATTCCAACCGATAGTTTCGACCTTCTTCAGAGCGGAGAGAAGGAAAGTGCAAGGGCAGTGATTGAAATCGACCAAGGGGCGCGCTAGAACACGGGTTATGGGAACGGCTATCAAAGGGTCTATTGGGTTGTTTGACAGTGGATTGGGAGGCTTGACTGTACTGCGGGAGCTTCACCGTAGCCTTCCTTCCCAGAGCTATGTCTATCTTGGAGATAGCGCGCGCACTCCTTACGGCACTAAGGGTAAAGAAACAATTATCCGTTATGCTCGTGAATGTGCCGGTTTTCTGTTGGAGCAGCAGATCGGCATCCTCGTTGTCGCATGCAACACCGCGTCGGCCGCAGCGCTCTCTGTGCTCGAAGCCGAACTCCCTATTCCTGTCATCGGTACGATTGAACCGGCGGTTCGAGCCGCGCTCGAGTCGACCCGTGGCGGAAGGATCGGCGTTGTAGGGACCAACTCTACGGTGTCCAGCGGGGTGTATGAGCAGGCGCTCTTGCGGCACGACAGCGATTTGACAGTTGTGTCGCAGCCTTGTCCGCTCTTCGTTCCTCTTGTCGAAGCAGGGATGGTGTCAGGAGAGATAGTCGATAAATTCGTAGAGATGTACTTCGCGCCGTTCAAGGAGAGCGGGGTCGACACCGTGATTTTGGGGTGCACCCACTATCCGCTGCTACTTGAGTCGATTCAAGCATACCTCGGCCCTAAAGTCGCCGTAGTAGAGTGCTCGCGGGCGATAGCTCGTGACGTAGAGGATCTCCTTGGCAAGCAGAGTGAGGGAGTAGTCTCTCTCGAAACTAAGTATTTCGTGACCGACGAGGTAAGTAAGTTCAACTACCTTGCGACAGCTTTTCTTGGGAAACGAGAGGTTCAGGCCGTACGTATCGAAAGCTTGTAAGGCACCGAATTAGGGCTTTGTATGGTTGTTCGCGTCTATCGCATTCTCAAGTATCTCATCTTAACTCTCGTAGTGCTCATCCTTGGAGCCGTTATGGTCTTGTGGCTTCAAGGAGATGCACTCGTTCGGCGTTACACCCCTGAGGTAGAAGCTGAATTGGGCAGACACCTACGGGCGCATGTGCGCATATCGGATCTCAAAATTGATCTGCTCCCGAGCTTAGGGGCTATTGCCAATGGAGTGACTATAGTGCCCTTGGGCAGTTGCAGTGAAGTAACAGCGAACTCAGCTGAGTTACGCGTCGATCCACGAGCGCTCTTGTCCGGTCGATACGTCATCAACTCTCTGGCATTTTCGGGCATCACGGCAGACATGGCCTTGATTGACGGAGTGTTGAGCTTGCGGACCGATCCTGGTGCGGAATGTATCAAGCAAGGAGCTGAGTCTGCACAAGCGTCTCGGCAGACACAAAACGAGGAATCGCGTTCTGCGAAAGAGGAGCAGGACGCGGAAACATTCTCATTGGAATTAAAGGATTTCGCTGTGCGCGATGCACAGATCGTCCTACGAACTTCCCGACTGCATCACGTGCACGTTTCTCGGCTTGTCGGAGCTGCAGCGCTCGCGGAGGGTGTGCTGCTGCTGCAGCAGCCTGATGTAAGGGCCGAGGTAGACGGGTTCCCTATCAACCTCTTGGCTCGATCTATTCGTGCTGATTTTGTTCAATCTATTCTCGAGGTGAGCGAGGCGGGACTTTCGGTTAATGGTCAAAGTGCCGCCTTTTCCGGACGATATGGACCGGGATCTCAGCTAAGCGATGGAAAGCTCAAAACCTCCTCGTTTTATATGCATAAGCTCGTAGGTGTGGCGCGAGCGATCGGGTTCGATCTTTCGATGATTCGCTCGGGTGAGGTGAGTTTGTCGAGTGAGGTCTCCTACTCGAGCTCTGGTGAGCTTTCCATCCGCACTGCTGATCTGCAAGTAAAAAATTTGAGTATTGTAGGTCAGGAGAGCTCGTATCAAGCTTCTTTGATTCGTGGCCCGGTGCAGTGTGTCATCACTAAACAGCGGACAGACTGCAGCGCTGATCTAATGCTTGGCGGATTCGGCTTTATGAGCGGCGATGTCGAGGTTTCGAACGTCTCGGCGCATCTCGAGAGATTCAAGACAACGATTCCGTCGCGAGGAGACGTCAAGGCATCAGGACTACTGACGGGCTCATCTCTTCACCTCAAGAGCCCCACGGTTGAAGTTAAACGCATAGGATCTGTGTCGGCACCTTTGGAGGTTTCAATCCCTGCGAAAGGGGGATACTCCGTGCAGGGTGACGTGACCGGCAGGGGTGTAGAGCTACAGGTTCAGGATAGAGAGTTTTCGGAAGTCGGCGGGGTGGTGAAGATGTCACTCACTGCGGCAGGAGATTCTTTCAAGACGTCTGCTCTCTCTGCGAACGTCACGGGACATCCGGTGTCACTTGAAGGCTTGGTTACGATATCGCCGAGCAGCTATTCGTTCCGAGATATGAAGGCGAACGTTGCAGGCGGGGAGATTGCGCTTGCAGGCGATGTTCAACGAACAGCAGATCGTCCTTTCTCTGCTCGGTTAACAGTGAACAACGCCGTGGTTTCTACCTTAGCGACGCTCATACTGGCGCGACAGGAAAATCCTTTCGATGGTCAGATCCGTAGTTTGAACGTCTCCCTCAAGGGCCTAATAAGATCGCTGCCGCGCTCCTTGAGCGGAGAGGGGGATTTCAAACTGATGTCGACGCGCATTCGAGGGTTTGATCTCACGCGTGCGCTTGCCGATGCTCTCAGCTCGATACCGATAGCAAATCTGACGTTGTCGAAGGAGAAGCTTACAGATGACGGCCTCGATAAAATGGCAGAGGGGATCTTCACCATCACCGAAGAGAAGCTCAACTTCTCCTCCCTTACGTTTTATCGACAGCAGTATACTTTACAGGCAATCGGCTCGTATTCATTCTCCAAGGTGGTAGACCTGAGGGGATCTGTCACTTTTATGAAGCAAACGTTGAGTGGACTCGGGGGCGGATTTGAGCAGCTCGGTTCGCTACTAGGGAGGGTCGGAAAGGTGGAGATTCCGATTTTCATACGGGGGCAGGTGCCGAATCTCTCCGTTGTTCCTGACGTAGTCAACCTGGTAAAGGACAATTCAGGAGTGACCTTGGCGGGAGAAGTTCTGGGAACCACTCTCAATGCCGGGCGTTCCGTCGCTGACTTCGTGTTGAGCCCCTTCGAATCCCGTCGAAATAAACAGGATTCTCCCAAGGAATGAACTCGAGAACCCCTATTTCCCTTATGCACGCGGCCCAACTGCTCTTAAGGAGCCCGCAACGATAGTCGCTCTAAGCTTCAAGCCTTCTGTTTGTGGAGTGCGCTTATGAGTAGCATCCAGAGTCTGATACATATAACCCAAACGCAGGCGGCCAGAAGCACTTCGAGCGCTGAGGTAATATCTCCCCCGGATACCGGACACAGGAAGTCGAGCTTTCGATATCCGCCGGGCCCGATGCAATTCGACAGCTTCAGAGGTTCCCATATTAGCGAGAGGTTGAGTGCAGAGAGTGAGATGACCAACGCCAAGGCATACGGCCAGGCTCGCCGGGGCATGAACGGCAGCAGAGGAACGATCCACGAGTAGTACTGAATACCGAATCCCTCGCCAGCGAACAGAACCGGCAAGGTAGCGCCGAGGATCACGACTGGTGCGTTCGGCTGAGCTACGCGACGAGCGTGCAGTACTGCAAAGATCGCCGTAATTCCTACGAACACCAAAGGAAGCACTGTGGGTAATCCCGGCACATGCAACGATGGTGGCAATATCCCCCACAAGCCGTAAGAATCCTGTATCCCGCGATACCGAAAAAATAGAACTGAGAAATAGTTAGAGATAAAAAACCCGGGCGCGAGAAGAGCGAGTGCAGGCACAGCTGCCCCTGCACAGAACAACACCGCTTTTTTGAGATCGTGCGCTACATGGCATACCCCCAAGACCCCAAGGGGAAGCAGAGCTGGAATCTTCACGCATGCTGCCAATGCGAGGGCTGCTCCCGAGAGCATCATATTATGGGAAGCCGATAAGCCGGCAGACACAAACAGAAACCCAACCACTGGATCCAAGTTACCGTGAAACGATGACTGGATAATGATATAAGGCATCAGACACCACAGTATCCCAACCACTAGTGCGCGGGAGGGCTCTTTTCTTGCAAGCCCTCTCCAGATGACAAAAAGAGTCATTATATCAATACAGGTGGTGAACAGCCTGAAAATGAATCCGAAAGAAGCCTCGCTGCCTCCCAGCCAAACAAAGAGGGCCATCAAGAGAAATCCACCTGGAGCATGAGAAGGGTGGGGGGATATCGTGGCATATGCGCTCTCAAGGCCGCGCTCACAGACAGTGGCGCCCCAGAAAAATATCTGCGCAATATCAAACGAGCCGCATGGATGGACACACAGCATCACCCGGATCAGCACACCGATAACGAGCGCGCAGATGAGGACAGGTTGCAAAAATGACCTCAATTGTCGACCCCCGCTCATCAAGGTTCTCCTATCGTAAGCCCTTGCGCACAAGCGTCTCGATATGAGGCTGCATCAAGAGTTCGAGCGCTTGACGAGCCTCGCCAGCTCCAGCGTGGAACCTTAGCCTGTGAAGGAGCACGAAAGGCGCCATCGCTCGGAGGTCGTCTTCGTTCGCGAAGTCCCGCCCGCTCACTAATGCCCACGCTTTGACGGCCGTTTGGAGCATCAGGGCGGCACGAGTGGAAGCTCCAAACTGGATCAGCGGATTTCCACGGGTTGCTTGAACGATATTGACCATCGCCTCGCGAAGGTTTTGGCTCACATGCACGGCATCGCAGGCCTGCCGTGCTGCGAGTACGTCGCTACGGGTGCAGACAGGATCGATTGAGACGGATCCCTCTCGAATTGCGGAGTGCTGCTCGAGGATTTCGCATTCGGTCTTTGAATCGACGTACGACATCGGTATTTTGAGCAAGAATCGATCGAGTTGGACTTGGGGCAGGGGATATGTTCCCGCAATGTCGAGCGGGTTTTGGGTTCCTAAAACAAAGAAGAGGTCGTCGAGGGGCCGAGTCTCGTTGTCCATCGTGACCTGCTTCTCGGCCATGCACTCGAGAAAAGCGGCTTGAACTTTAGGTCCGGTGCGATTGATCTCGTCAGCCAGTACTATGTGGGCAAACACCGGGCCGTGCATGAAGTGAAATTGTCCCGTCTTTGGGTCAAAGATATTAACGCCCAACACATCTCCCGGTAGCATATCCGGGGTGAATTGAATACGCCGAAAGGGGACGATCGGGTCGCTGCCGCGCGAAGGAAACCGCGATCTTCCTACCTGATCGGGGGCAATGAGGCGACCGAGGGTCTTCGAGAGGGTGGTTTTGCCCGAGCCGGGGTAGTCTTCGAGCAGTACGTGCCCGTCTGCGACGAGAGCAGACACCACTAATTTTATCGTGTCGTTTCTGCCGCGAATGACTCGCTGCAATGAGGTGCATAAAGCATTAACCGTTTCACAAGCTGCTTTGAAGTCTTCAGGTGCCACTGCCATTCTTTATCTCCTCTCTAAATAGAGCGTCTGAAAGTTTATTCACTACCTCGTTATAATCGCTTGCTTCGACTGATCGATTTTTGGCTGTGTTGCTCGGGCATACGAGTCGTAATGTGTAGCCGCTGTTGTCGGTTTTCAATCCACCCTTGAGAACACACACGTTACTCTGCCCGGAAGCATCGAGAAAGGGTCCGCTTACGATAGAGCTTCTGAGGGCACTGTTTGCCTCACTCGTATCGATAGCAACCGGCAACTTGAATCCGTAATTACGCAGCTCTGCCGGTGCAGTGTAAAAAATTCGGTAAGCCATGTCTCGATAGGTGTCCGATGATGTGCTCAGGGAGCGCATGCGTCGCAAGGATACATGCGTTCGCAAGAGATCGTCGGCTTTCGGGCGCGCTCTCTGTATCACAGAGTCCAGCAAGGCGTTGGCTTCCTTCTTGGAGAACCATCCGAGCTTCGCCTCTGCTTCGTATGCGTCGTAGTATGTCGTGGAAGGAGAACGCTTATCGGTTTCACGCTGATGCCGTAGGCGACGATTGAGGCTCCCTGCAGAGTAGTCGGCCAAGACCTCTCCTAGTGTCGGATACTCGAGAAGGCTGTCTGTATTACGAATTATCAGGTCTTCAATGTCGTTGAGTTCGCTGACGAGCATCTGTCGAGCACGCCGCATCATCCACCACGAGTGTATGTCGTTGGATGCGATCTCTTTCTTGATGGAAAGCCATTCCAACCAGGAGAGGGGGCGGTGGCTCCGCAGTATGTTGTTTTTCCGGTCAAGGGCCTGCGCTAGTGAGATCGTCACTCCGACCATGAGATCGTTTTGGTTGGTGCCTATCTTACCGAACCACTGTGTACCCTCGAGCGCGCTCTGAAAGCGCTGGATTGCGCGGTCGACGTTGCCGGTATGAAGATCGATACGCCCGCGGGCAAGGCTGACCAGCGCTGCGTGCTCTTCGTTGTTTCGGAGCGGGAATTGCGCAACGCAGCGTGCGAAGCCATCCATCGCAGACATCGCGGCTTCGTAGCGCATCTGCTCGATATACAACAGGGTCAGATTGAGGGCAGGAAGCACATGCTCACAACCATCTTTGAGGCTTGTTGCTCGTAGGAATGACGACTCTGCGGTGTCTTCTTGGAATAGTTCGCGGTAGACCTCTCCGACGTTGTTGAGTGGGGTAGCCGGTTGACCGGAGGAACCCAAAGAGAACTCGGCCGCAATTGCCTTCTTGAAGACATCAATCGACTCTTGAGGCTGGTCGTTCATGGAGAGGAGGATTCCTAGCATGTTGAGTGTGCGGCCCGGCTCGGCGCCGGAAAGAATGCCGAGTCGAGCGACGCGGATCGCTTCCTTGATGTTCCCCAACTTCATCAGGATCCACGCGCGTGAACCGGGATACCAATCACTGTAGTACCCTAGCGAGCTGTATCGATCTAACGCGTCGAGTGCGCCTTTGTAGTTGTCGAGGTTGAGCCGAATTTGGCTGATGGAGTAGAGGATGTTGCCGTGCTGAAACTGCAGATCGGCTCTGCGGTAAGGCGGCTGTCCGTACTTCTTCTCAAAAAGCTCCTCGGCTCTTTTGATATACTTCATCGCCAAACGGTAGTGGCCTACGTGCACGAGGTAGTAGCTGGAGAGCATGAGGTGGACGCGGTGATCTTCAGGGTCTTTCTTGAGCGCCTTGAGAAGCTTGGTGCGAGCGTCGAGGAGGTGTTCCGTTTCGAGAAGGGAGGTTCCCTCCCTGAGAAGCTCCTCGGCGGATTTATTGCTGTCGTCCTGTGATCCCAGAAGCTCCTCTGCTCCCCAGATGTCGAATGGATCGAAGGGGTCGAGGATCTGCCCGTCTGCCGCAGGTTTTGGTGCCTGCGCTTGGAGAGGCGCTGTCAGGGAGATCGAAACTCCTACTACGGCCACGAGCGCGCAACGCCGCAGAAGGTTACCAAGAGCGTTTGTTACCATGTGCGCTCCCCTAGGAACTTGACGACCGATGCGGGGTTCAGGAGAGCCAAGAATCGTTTCCAGCGCGGAACTGTCTTGATAGCGGAGAGCCCTTTCGACATGGCGATACTCACTTTTTCGCTCGAGACTTTCTCACGTGAGTCTTTGGCATAGGCAGACGAGAGGAGTAGGCTGGTGATCTCGTCAAGTCCGCGGAGCGGGGAGCGGGCTGCGAATTCCGAGCGAGTCTCTCCAAAAGATCGCGACATGCCGAGATCGTGAAATCGAGAGGCAAGGGCCACGTATCCCCAGCGCAATTTCGTGTTGGGTTTTACAGGAAGGGTCCAGCCGAAGAGCAAAAGGACTTTGAGCAGCACAAAGGCACCCACTATCGAGTAGAGTGCTCGTGAGAGGTGTTTGATATCGGGCATCCAGAAATCCTCGGGATCAATCATGCCGGCCTCGTCTTTGACCGAATCCGAGGGGAGGATCTCTTCCCCGGGCTCCAGGATGCCCATCAGCTCTTCGAGTAGCTTGGCATCCACTTGAGTGTCCGCATGGCTTTCGACTTGGTCGGGTTGCACGTCGAATGGTATCCATCCGATGCTCTCGACGTAGGTTTCCGCCCACGCATGGCGGTCGCTCATGCGCAGAAGGATGTGTCCGTCCTTAGCTTGACTGAGGTCGGTAAGATAGCCGGTTGCGATACGAGCCGGTATTCCGAGAGAGCGGGCCATGTAGACGATGGCGTGGGCGAAGTGTACGCAGTATCCACGATGATCCCCGAACAGAAACGGCGCCACAGGGTCTTCATCCTGCTGAATGGTGTGATTCGGGGTCAGCGTATAGATCGCTGTTCGGGAGAGGTAATTGGTGATGGCGCGCATCTTCTCCACCTGCGATTCAGAGCCCTTGGTAATCTCAGCCGCAAGGTCCGCGTATCGTTTATCGGGATGCTGTACGAGGTAGTGTTGTCTAACTTCCGAAGACCAGCGCCGATCTCCGACTGCCAGAGGAGATATCTCACTCGGTTTGAACGCCGGTCCAACTGAGTAAGCTCGGTACGTGCTTCGAAAGCGGCCGGGTTTCGGGTTCTTCAGTTGCACGATTGAAAGCGGGTAATCGAGCGCAAATGCGTTGTCGTGATCGGCTAGAAGGTAGAACGACTGTACAACGGGAGTTCGAGATTGAAGCTCAGCGTCCTCCTTGCCGGTGAACGACTCCTGCGGCTTGATGACCGGCAGATCCGTGTCGTATGCGCGGCCTGCGAACACCATTTCGCGACCATTGAATGCCGAGAGGGCGCTCTCTCGCAGATAGAGCATCGGGGAGAAGGGGTTGTCGGTGTAGTCGCCTTCGAGGCGCACGATGCCTGCCGGTTGGTTCGTACTTCCGAGGGCTGATTGGAAGCTCAAGGGACTGACTCCTTGTTCGCTACCCATACCGACACCATTTGCTACCCGAGCAAGCATGATCCGATTGAAGTGGTTATAGACTGCCTTCTGGATCAAGAATACCAGCCCACCTTGGAACGCAAGAGCGACTAGGGTCAGCAGCCATGCGCTCTTCGATGCTGCCCTTTGCACCTGCATGGTATCAACTCGTGGTCGCGTCGCTCGCGAGGCTACGAACAGATAACTGACGGCAGCCATGAGGAGTATCGAGCCGATTATCAGAAGCATGGTGAGGTGGTTCACATGCAGCCGCCAAGCAAGCGAATTGATGATTTTCGGACGATCGAGGTGAAAGTTTCGATGTGCAGCGAAGATTAACACCGCTGTTCCCATGAACATCAACATCTCGAGGGTTACGGCGAAGCGTACGCGCCAAAAGAGCCACGTTGCTATTGAGGTAAATGAGAGTACGAGCAGGCAGGTCGTCACGTGGAGCTCTACTGCGTCGTTGAGAAAGAACCGACTGGAAAATCCGGACAGGGTGTGGTCGATCACCCAAAACAGAGATCCCACAACGAGCCACAGAAGGCTCACCGAGCCCAAGAAGCCCCATGAATTGAGACGAGTGCGGGCTAGTGCAGAAGCCGCGACAACTCCTAGAACCGCAGCGACAGCGGTGTATATCAGAGGAGTTCCTAGCGGCACTATCGTATTGAGGCCCACTAAACAGAGGATGAACCAAAACGCACGAAACAGTACGACGGTAGTGAAGAAGGGGATGGCTTGACGAGCCTCGGCCTTGACGCTCATACGAAGACCTCCCATTGCTTGTGGAGGCATCCGGAGAGAAAATCGTGGTAGGCGCTCGGAGAATTGGAATTTGTGTCAGTCGTATCCTGCAGCATAAACCAGCGTGCTGCGAGCGATGCTCGTTGCCGAGCGTTCGTTGCCCGTAAAGCAGGGGGAGGCGTCAGACAAAAGACGGGCGCGATGCCCTGGGTGTCCAGCCACGCTGCGATTTCAGAGATCTTTCGCGCTTCTGCTTGATCACTCAAACGATTCCCCGAACAAAAGATGAGGATCTTGCTGACTTTTATGCCCAGCGTCGTTTTATGACAGTAGTCTAAGAGCGCCGTAGTGTCCGCGACGAGCTCTTCTTGCGAATCGCGCGCAGATTCCCACACGGCGTCTATGAGGAGCGTCTCAGCAGCTCCCGGTGTCGATGCCGGGATCTCCCCACGACCTCCTTGGCACCCCACAACGATGTCTAACTTGAGTTCATCGAGTGAGCGCACGTACGCTAGTGCACGCGAACACACCTCGTCATCGGAAGGTCCGGCGAGTACGAGGATCACCACGTATCCTTCGGGGGTCATAGAGGCCTCGGGATGACGCGACAGGAGCTCCCCGCGTTTGGCAAACGCTTTCCAAACTATCTTTTTGACGCCATCGGATGGGTGGTAGGCCTTGATCTCGAACGGGTCTCCTTGTCGATTGACATTGTCAATAACGAGATCTCCAGGCCGCTGTGTAGAGCTCAGGATGGGAAGATGTGCTTCGCTCGTCATCGGCGGCGCAACCACAACCGAAGTTTCCTGAGCGCAATGCCACGAATGGTGCGCAAGTCCGGCGATATCTTCAAGCTTGCATCGTACGCCGCGGATGAGCCATGAGCCGCGATGAGGAAAGGTCACATCGAGGTGCACACGTCGTGTGCCGCGAGACATCCCGGTGACACGTACCACCTTCGGTACAGGCAGAGGGTGCTCGAAGTCTACCAAGAGGTCCAGATGTGTGAGTGGTAGGATTCTCAACTCCGGCAGGTGCAGCACGATTCGCGCCGAGGTTTGCGAGACAACGTGTATCTCGGGAGGAAGAACGTGCACAGAAGTGCCACGCTGCAAAATGATACCGTGGATGACCACTAATGATACCAGGGTTGCAATAACGGTCAGGCCTCCGTAGGCAAGCCCGGCCGATACGATATCAGAGCTGTTATTGATTGGACCAACGAGCAGATACAGCAAGGTAAGCAATATAATCACCGAGCGAGGGGAAAGGGGCCCTAGGCCCTGAAATCGAGCGATCCTGTGGATAACGCCCGTGACTTTGCTCGTGTAGAGCTGGTAGTTCATGAATATAGCCTAGGCATTACAATGTGTTGGCCCTGTTATCAACATTTGTCGCAAGGTGTTGGTAAATGTGGATAACGCCCCTCTCTTCATATGCTAGAAAGCGCCAAGAACACTCAACGGGTAAGTAGGATGGAGTTTCTGCCGAGGAGGCTTCTGCCCTATACTGCTTTTCCCTGTTCCGAGTGTGATCTCTTGGTCTCCTCGAACCGTAGACAGGGAGCGTAGCAATCACTATGGGCGAGCGAAAGGAGCAAGACGAAATCAAGAGCATCTTCCTACAGGCCGGGCCGTCGCGCGTGCTCTCGGACGAGGAGTACATAGGCCTCGGGTGGGCACTCAGCCGAGCAGATGACGAGCTCTCCACACCTGCTTACGGGGAAGTTGTTGGGCTTCCCGCGACGCGCAGCCCCCGAGAAACTCTCGTTACGGCATGGTCACTCCTAGGACGACTCCCGAAAAGTCTGATGCATGCGCTCGGTCTCGAAAAGCGACTTGTTCCGATCGTAATCCGTAACTTGAGGCCCCGCTGCCCTACTTGTAAGGCGATTGCTCAAAGACCCATCGACCTCTCTTTTTGTGAGATCCCGGAGGAAGGATTTGTTGCCCTGGTCATTCGAGATGGAGCACAGGAAGCGTCGCTCGAGGAACGGTGTGAGTTGTTGGGTGTGGAGCGTGCTTATGTCGACGGTAAGCTCGTTCGAGGCGAGGAGGTTTCCGGTCGTAACGGAGAGCCTGTACTGCGGTTGTTTTCGGCCGCGCGAGCTGCTGAAGAGCGCGGAGCTATAGATGAGTGGTTCGCTCGGGGAGGGGGCCCGTTGGTAGTGATGCATGTGCCGAGTCGTGAAGCGCAGGGGCGAGAACTCGGGGTTCTTTCGGGTGGTTGGCGCTGCCCAACATGCAACCAAGGAATGGCGGCCCCATCTGTGAGCGATCTGTACGAGCCTGAGCCCTGTGGTCGCTGCAGGGGAGAGGGCTGGTTGCTTGTCGAGAACGCGCGCCTCTGTGCATGCGAAGAGTGTGATGGTTTCGGCTCAACTGCTCCGATAGGTGAGGCACAGCTTGGTCCTGTCATGCTCCGGCACGGCGCTGTTCTCACGACTGAGGATCTTCTTCGCGAAGATTTCGAGCTCTCTTGTGAGGAGTCTCAGATGCTCCACCTATTACAAACGGCCGGGCTCGGCCGATACCCCCTGGGAGCTCCACTGGCCTTGCTCTCGTCTGCCGAGAGGGTGTTGGTGGCCACAGTAAGTGCACGTCTCTCCGCGATCAAAGGGTTGATATGTGCCGTCGACGCTCCTGCTGTTGGTCTCATGAATGGATTGCCGGGGCGCGATGCGTGGGCTCAAGTGAGCGATCCAACGGTCTTTTTGTATGAGCCGGCTGAGCAGGCTTCCCCCAGAGAGCTGCCTCAGGAGTCTACTTGTGAGTGTATCGAGTTACGGGATGTGTGTGCAGGACCGATTGCGGCTGAGAGGCTCTCCTTCCCGATTAGAGCAGCATCGCTTGTACAGACAACGGCACAGGCTGGAATCCCTCTCCTGTTCGAGGAGATAGAGCGCCGCTTTTCACAGCGTAGGAAGCGCAGCCAAGTTTGCAGCTTCGGCGACATCAAACGGTGCTGTCGAGTGGATTGTCATCAGACCGACTGTGACTCTGTACTTGGATTGCTCGGATTGGAGCAGGAGCTTGCGCAGGAGATCGCACGTTCTCAAGTGGCGCGTCAGCTTGGGTTTTCAGTTGAGGATCTCGATCTATCGAAGGGGCGATACCGATGTCGTGAGTGTCTCGCTTCTGAGAGCAGGACAGAAAGAGAGTCGTGTGACGTGTGTCGTGGAACGCTCTATGATTGGCGAGTGTCGCATCTACCGATCGGCAAGCGTTCCTTGGGTGAGGTCATGCGAGGATCCTTGGAGGAAGCGCGCAACGCCCTGTGGGCGCACGATGTTGCAGAGGCCGTACTGTCCAGAGTTCCCGGCGATTTGAGGACTCGACTATCACTTGCTACGGATCCTGCAGAGATCGCCCCAGCCGAGCGGCGCTTTCTCGTGGCGTGCGGTGCCTTGGCACATATTCCTTTCAATAGGGCACGAGCGTCGAAAAGAGGCTCCCTGGATACGATTTCGACGCTGGTGCTTCTCGAGGGTGCCTTTGCAACAAGCCGCAGCTATCAAGAGCTCGTATTAGACCTGATCGAAGAGGCCCTTGGCGCAGGTGCTACGGTTCTGTGTTCTGAAGCTCCCCAAGCTCTCGAATCTTGTTTCCGCTCTGTGGTAAGGTTGTCGGAGTGTCAGGTCAGGTCGATTGAAAGGCTGCAAAGTCGCTTTATGGATAGACGGCTCACTCGCTGGTTGAGGATCGTCTGAGGCTTTGTGCAGTAAGGATAAGGAGCGGCAGTGCTGCCGATCCTCTCCTAAGGTATGGTGGCGTAATGAAAATGAAGCTCGAAAGCAAGATGAGTCGGCAAGAGTTAAAGGAGCTTTTGTATCGTAGGCGTTATGTCGTGCCTAATGCCGTCACAGTGGGAAACATGTTTTGCGGTTTTTTGGCGATTATGTACGCGGCGGCTGATCGCTTCGACAAGGCAGTGGTCGCTGTTCTGATAGCGATCCTACTCGATGGGCTCGATGGAAGGGTTGCGCGCCGACTCAATGCGACCTCCAAATTCGGTATCGAGTTCGATTCCTTCTCGGATGTCGTTTCCTTCGGCCTTGCTCCAGCCGTTATGATGTATCATTGGGCTTTTCGCTCCGTTGCGGATGAGTTCGGTATCTTGATCACCTTCTTTTATGCTCTGTGTGCGGCGAGCCGTCTCGCACGCTTCAATATCTCGGCGGAAAACCTGAAGAGCTTTTCGGGATTGCCGACCCCTGGAGCAGCGGTCTTTGTTGTTGCCGTCATAAATGCCGCGCCGTATCAGCAAGGGTCGTATCTTGCAGCGGTCGCGGGTTCCATCGCGATGGCGGCGATTGGGTATCTCATGGTCTCAACGATCGAATTCGCCAGTATCAAGCAGTTTAAGCTTGCAGGAGTGAAGTTTCGAGCGCGAATAGTCTTGGGGTTGTTGATAGCCCTGATGTGGTACCACCCTAAGCTCGGACTGCTTGTTCTGGCCGCGTCGTATGCCGCCAGTGGCCCTTATTCGAATGTTCGACACCGCTTGCCTGTCTGGCTTGGAGGTAGGGTTCCTGTTCGGTGAGCGTGGAGGCAAACGAAGACTCCAAAAAGTTCATGATCGCTTCGATACGATGAGGAATGTTCACAAAGAGACCGTGGAGAGCAACGAGGGGAGAGGTACAGGTAAAACCGGTGCTGTGTCCCTCGACGCCGTCGCGGTTACGCCGCCGGTTTGACCGTATAGATGTTTATCGGCAACAGATTCAACCACACCCGTTCGCGGTGGAGATGACTGAGGCTGCCTGAGTCCTTCATGAAACCGTTTACTTTGGCGACACGGTCGCGCTGCTCACGGGAGGAGATCTTCTCGTTCAGTTTTCGCATCCCCATGTATTCGTAGTAGGTCATCAGGGTTTCAGCCGTGCTGATCTTCCTGAGCTTATCGAAGATCGATTGGACCGTCTCGAGGTCGAAATTAACGAAGGGAAGTGCACACACGATAATGTCGAATATCGTGGACTCAGGAAGATCCTGGGCCGCTCCCTCGAAGAAGAATACCTGATGTCGTCTGCGCTGATAATCGGGACAGGTCTCCAACTTCTCTTTGAGCGCCTTCATGAACCGCGGGTTGATTTCGCAGATTGTGAGGGAATCCCCCTCCTTGAGCTCTCTTATGATAGGTGTAGTGACGGAACCCGTCCCGGGCCCGAGCTCGAGGATTTTTTTCGGAGTCCTACCAGGTTTTCGTAGCGGATTGATAAGGGCCTGAGCGGCCCATTTGGAAGTGGGGAAACAAGCACCCGTGGTTTTGAATTCCAGTAAAAATTCGCGCAGAAAAACGAGGTTTTCCTTCAACATACCAACAATCCTGTCCCCAAATCCGGGGCTAACACAGTTGTTATACACAACTACTTTATCCCACCATAGCGGCGTAGCTTAAGCAGTTATGAGGAATATGCAACCATCGGTGCCTGAATCGCCGCAACTTTTATTTGTTTCGGCAGGCCGATGCTGAGGCGTGGTACTTTAATGATCTCGTAACAGTTAATCCAGCCTCTGTTGCCACCTCTTTTAATCCCCGTTCATATTATCGCCCTGCCTGCAGGACGACCCTTCCTCTAGAGTCTAGGTAAGTAGTATCAAGGCGATACGGGATAAGCATGTGAGCCGTCACGTCCGTAGCAAGGAGTAGTAGACGCAGGGGGGCACCCCTTCTACCCCTATCACTGCAGTAGGTCGGTAGGGTATCGAAAACACTGGACAGTTGGGCGCGTATCTGTTCTGTCGTAGGCTGCACCTAAGTGTCGATATGATAACAGGTGTTGTGACGATTACTTGTTACCTATTAATAAGTTAAATCTGTATATCTTACCCCGGAAGAACGTGCGCGTTCGAGCGGTCGCACAATAAATAAGAGGATTTCGTATGGCAGAGCAGTCTTTGTGGGAACGGTACAAAAGCCGCCTGATTTTCGATAGTAAGAGCGGCTTTGCTCTTGATATGAGCCGCCTCAACTACGACGACGACTACATGCAGCGCATGGAGCCTAAGGTACACGGCGCGCTTGAGGAAATGGTGCGCCTAGAGTCTGGTGCTCTAGCCAACCCGGACGAAGGGCGGATGGTAGGACATTATTGGCTACGCAGCCCCGAACGCGCCCCCAGCACCGACATATCGGCTGAAATCGTTTCTACTGTCGAGAGGATAAAAAGGTTTGCGGCGCAGGTGCACTCGGGGGCTGTCAAGTCGCCCAAAGGGACTCTCTTTAACCACGTGCTCGTAGTCGGGATCGGGGGCTCTGCTCTTGGGCCTCAGTTTGTGAATCAGGCGCTTGGTTCTGCTCTGGATCCCATGAGTATATCGTTCTTCGACAATACCGATCCCGACGGAATGGCAAAGGTGCTCTACGCTCTCGGGAGCCTCGACACGACGCTGGTAGTGGTAATCTCAAAATCCGGCGGAACCAAGGAAACTCGTAACGGTCAACTATCGGCGCGCGCAGCATTCGAAGGTGCCGGGCTCGACTTCCGGGGGCATTTCATTGCGGTTACAGGTGAGGGGAGCGAATTGGACAAGACCGCCATCGCCGAGGGATGGCTGGCTCGGTTCCCTATGTGGGACTGGGTGGGCGGGAGGACGAGCGAATTTAGTGCCGTTGGACTACTTCCTTTGGCGCTTCAAGGCTTCGACCTCAACGCTATTCTCAAAGGCGCTGCCGCAATGGATGAACTCACCCGCAGTATCGATATCAAGCGCAATCCTGCCGCGATGATGGCGCTTGGGTGGTATCATTGCGGGTGCGGTAAGGGTCTCAAAGACATGGTGGTGCTGCCGTACAAGGATAGACTGGAGCTGTTCAGTCGATATCTTCAGCAGCTTGTCATGGAGAGCCTCGGGAAAGAGCTTGATCTCGCCGGTAACGTGGTGAATCAGGGAATAGCTGTGTACGGCAACAAAGGTTCTACCGATCAGCACGCCTATGTGCAGCAACTTCGTGACGGCTTGAACAACTTTTTTGCCGTGTTCATAGAGGTGCTCAAGGATCTCTCGCCGCGGACTCGAGCATCAGAGCATCGAGAAGCTCTGCGTCTCGATGAGCTCGAAGTAGAGAAAGGTTGCCGGTCGGGCGATTATTTGACCGGTTTCTATCTCGGTACGCGCCAAGCGTTGTACGAAAAAAATAGGGAGAGCATCACAGTAACGATCCCTGAAGTGAGCGAATTCTATGTGGGAATGCTCATCGCCCTGTTCGAGCGCGCTGTTGGAGTCTACGCATCCTTAATTGATGTTAATGCTTACCATCAGCCTGGAGTCGAAGCGGGAAAGAAGGCAGCTGCCTCGGTTCTCGATCTCCAGTCTAAGGTTGTAGGCGTTTTGGCAGAGACAGACGAGCTGCTTTCCTTGGATGCCATAACCGAAGCGATTGGGCAGCCGGAGATGATCGAGACGGTATTCAAGATATTGCGGCACCTCGGAGCGAACGGACGAGTCAGTGTGCAGGCCGGGCCGTCCCTCTTCGAAGATCGTTACAGCCGTCTACAGGGAGGATAGGTTCCGCATGATCCCCGAGCTACTCGGCACAGCACCGCAAGCCCTTGGGCTCTTTATCGTAATTGTCGTGATGGCGATCGTTTTCGTCACGGAGCGCTTGCCGGTCGATGTAACGGCGATGGGCGTGTTATTGCTCCTGATACTGGGAGGGTACGTTTCAGCTAACGAAGCGTTTGCGGGATTCTCATCGCCGGTTGTGGTCGTAATGGTGTGTACCCTCTTCGTGGCGACTGCACTGAGGGTGACCGGTGTGAGTGATGCCGCGGCCCGTTGGATGCAGAGGTACGCGGGTTCCCACGAGCGTAGAGCGATAGCGGTAGTAATGATCATCTCGGCTTTACTATCGGGATTCATGAATAACGTCTCAGCTGCAGCTTTGTTGATGCCGGCTGTGGCGGTCTTGTCACATGAGACGGAGATACCCCCCTCCCGGCTTTTCATTCCTTTGGCGTTTTCGGTAAGTCTTGGCGGGATGATGACGTTGATCGGCACTCCGCCGAACATCCTTGCGGCCGAGCTCTTGACGAGAAGCGGCATGGGCCCCGTGTCGTTTTTCCATTTTATGCCGTATGCGCTAGTCGGTCTGATTCTTGGTGTGATCTTCATGTCCCTGCACGGATACACGCTTCTACCGGTACGCAAGACACAACGGCGCACACGTAGAATCAGCGACCTCCGTTCTCTCTACCGTCTTCAAGAGCGTCTGTTTTCCGTGCGTGTGCCCGAACACGCCGCATGTGACGGACGTTCCCTCTCTGATCTTCGTTTCGGATCCCTTGTAGGGGGTGTTGTAGTTACGATAATTCGGGGTGGTCGGAAGGTGCTTTCTCCAAGAGCTGAAGAGCACCTTCATGAGCGAGACGTGCTCCTCGTGCGGGGAAGTCCAGAGCGTTTCAGCGAAATTCAGGCGCTCCAGGGGCTTCGAATCGAAGAGGTATCGGAGGATATCGCTTCGAGTATTGAAAGCTCCGCCGAGATTGTGAAATTCAACATCCGTGAGGTTCACACCGAGACACGTTTGTTGTTGCTGCGCGAGATCCTCCGTTCAACCGGTATCATACCGCTTGCAGTTCAACGTCCCGTTGAAGCCCATCCCTGGGAGACTCATCCGCCATCGTGGTTCCTCGATTCCGTCGTTCACAAGGGAGATACGGTGCTCGGATGTATCGCCGTACGCTTTTACGAAGATTCCCCTCTGCTGGATCTCGACTTAGAGGAAGCTGAGAGCGTCCGGTCGGTACTCAAGAGTACGGTGTTTACCATAACGATTGACCCGGGAGGCTGGAGCGGTGCACCGCTCCACCGTCTCGCGCATGAGACAAAACTATCTATTCTCGGGTTGGTGACGCCTACAAACTCCATCGAGTGGCTTGACGTGCCGGTTTTGCTGCCAAGTGGGGAGTCCGGTCCGTCACGCTTGAGCGCTGACCACGTATTACGAGAGGGAGAGCGGTACCTCGTGAGCGGTTCGTTGGCAGAAGCTCGAAGGAAGGAGGTAATCAGCGGTCTTACATTCGAAGCAGAGGCTGCACCCTCCGAGCTGGAGTCGGAGGAGGTGGGGATGGTCGAGTTAATCTTGACACCACGTTCGGAGTTTATCGGTAAGACCCTCGCAGACCTTCATTTTCGTGAGAAGTACGATTGTCAGGTTCTTGCTCTGTGGAGAGATGGAAAGCCGCACCTTTCCCTGTCATCGTCGCTACCTCTCCTCTATGGCGATGCGCTCCTGGTCCAGGGGCCGTTGAAGAATATGCCGCTCTTGGCGAAAGACCCTGACTTTCTGTTGCTCTCCGAGCACCGAAAAGCTCCACCGCTATCGGCTAAATCTTTCTTTTCCATCTTAGCGCTTTTGATGCTCATGTTCATCCCGCTCTTTACCGGAATACCGGTGCACGAAGCGGCGTTTATGTCGGCATGCCTCGTTATCTTCTCGGGTGCGATCGGAATGGAGCAGGTCTATCGCGAGATCGATTGGAGAGTAGTCTTTCTGCTCGCCCTGATGATTCCACTCGGACATGCCGTGGAGCGCATGATTGCGGCAGATTCGGTGGTTCCGATGCTTGCACAGCTTTCGCAGGCCGTCCCGCCGCTCGGAATGGCAGCTCTCTTCATGATTGTCGGTAGCATCGTGAGTCAGACAATCGATAGCTCCGTTGCAGTGATATTTCTAGGGCCGATTGCTATCGCTTTGGGCCAACGCTACGGCACATCACCGCACCTTCTTCTGTTAGCGGTTACCTTCGGTAGTTCGCTGGCCTTTATGCTACCAACCAGCTCTCGGAGCAATTTGTTAGTATCCGGTGCTGGCGGGTATCGTGCTGCTGATTTTTTTCGAGTGGGCTTACCGTTTACTATCGTAGTTGGGATCGGCGTACTGGGAATGCTGGCCCTGCTCGCGACATAGTGCGAGGGGGCCCATCTTTTGCCTCTTCCCGGGAATGAGTGTGTGGTAGGGCGCAGCGACACCCTCTATGCTCCGGGAACTTGTGGATACTAGAACCCATCTCAAAAGTCCCTTCTGCTGCGGGCGGCGATATAGGGGCTGCGACGGCGTCAGCCTTCACAAAAAAATCCTCAATGTATCCCAGAGGATACATCTCCGGTTTGTTTGTTCGTCTTCCTTGTCTCGCTCCCTATCTCGCCGCCCTCGCGACGAAGAGACTTTTGAGATGGGTTCTAGTGAGTGCTCGCCAAAAAGCCGCAAAGCCTAGGTACTCAGGCGGCGCTTCAACTGCCTGTGGAGTGATTCCGGAAAAGCAAAGATGAACTCGTATCGACCGAAGGCAACTAAGTCCCTGTCCTCCAGAATTCGGCCCGATTCGGGAACCTTGGAGCCGTTCACGAAGGTGCCGTTTGTCGATTTCAGATCGAACAAGACATATCTCTCGTTTCGGTATGAGATTCGGGCGTGATGGGTGGATACGGCAAAGTCCGGTAAGGTAATAGAACTCTCTGCGCTACTTCCGATCGTGTGCTCACCAAATTCTCCTAACCCCGTTCCTGTTGAGGAAACGAGTGCGTAGACGATCTTTCGAATCGCCTCCATCTCCTGCATCTCTTCGAATATGCGCTGAGGTCTAAAGAGCATCGTAGAGCGCTTGGTTGCCGAGCGCGAAAACGCCTCCTTTGGAACGACCTCTCCCTCTCGAACTCCCCAGCCCAAAAGAAAGGGGTATCCTACCAACTCTTTGAATGCTTCGGGGGTGGTTTGTGCTACGAGTTGAAGTAACGAATCGTAGGAGACCTTGCCGGTCGAAGAGACCATAGCGCGAAAACTAGCAGGAGACACCGTTGCGGCGAGATCTTTTCGCCCGAGGTCCGTAGTGACGAACTTGATGAAATTTTCGAGCGCTCTCCACATAAGTACCCAAGGGGTTTGTTCAGAATACTTCTCTGGGGAAAGGTTTAGGGCAAGGGATATTTTTTCAAAGGGGTATACTCGCACAGCGAGCCGGATTACAACTTTCTAGCTCGTACCTACCTTCATCGTGGTGTCCCCACGGTTTCGTACGACACAACATCGAGATGTGTTTGGATCGCTCGAACCACCTCGTCGGTCAGAAAGCCATCGTTTACCTTGATGAGATCCTGCATAGCGGCAAGACACAGGTTAGCGCTGTTCCAGTCAGGCCACCGCTCGGAGCCGATTTTGAGCTCCACGACAAGCTTGCGCCATTCAGCTTTCTTCCCGAGCTTGAGACGCACTAAGTTCGCCTTCTCACTTCGACCGGCAGGGCCCATGAGAGTTATTCTGCACAGATTGGGATCGTGGCTCTCAGTCATGACACCTCTTATGTGGCAAGGCTCAATGCCTGAACTTGAATGCGGAGGCCGGTATCAAACTCGCGAGTGCCGCGTGCAACTACGTAAGCAGGTGTGATAGCGGGCGTAGCTGTTCCATGGCCCAACTGCATCTCCATCAAAGACGGCATCTCGAGGCTCAGCTCTGTCGATGGCCGATTGCTCGCCTGATGCGTTGAGCGCGTGGCGGAGAGATCAGGAGTGGAGTCAGGACCCGGGGCTTGGTCGCGTCCATCGTGCTGTATCATGGCGGCTACCCTCCTTAGAGTGGCTGAAACTTTAGCGAACTATACGTTGACAGTCGGGCGGAGAGGCTAAAACCGTTAGGCAAATACACAAAAACCCTCAATAGTTAGGATGCACAAACGGGGGCGAGCGACTCAGCTTTCAACCCGTGTTTGTCTAAGCGGCTGGTTTTACTAAGGCACTGTCCTTCCCTGGTCGGGAAAGAGCGCGGATAAACCGGGTCACCCGTGGTTGTGGGGGCTCATTTCCCATAGTACAACGGTCGGCAACGATACGCCGATGAATTAACTCTCTTGTATGAGGAGACGGAGAAAATGGCCAAAAGCAACGAAGTAATCACGATGAAGGGTAATCCCTTGAAGGTTGAGGGACATTGCATAGAAGAGGGGGCTCAACTTCCCCAGTTCACCCTGACCGGACTCGATATGTCCGATGTAACAAACGCAACCTACGCTGGAAAGGTCGTGGTGTTGGTATCAGTGCCGAGCCTCGACACCCCTGTGTGCGCGATTGAGACCAAGCGCTTCAACCAAGAGGCTACCGCTCTTTCCAAGGATGTGGTGATTGCAGCAGTGAGCCGAGACCTTCCCTTCGCGCAGAAGAGATGGTGTGGGGCGGAGGGGGTAGAGAACGTTGTCCCTTTGAGCGACTACAAACACCGCAGCTTCGGAAAAGCTTTCGGTGTAGAGCTTCCTGATCTGGCGCTCCTTGCTCGCGCTGTATTCGTTGCCGACAAGACCGGCACGATAGTACACGTCGACTACGTCACCGAAGTGGCAGATGAGCCTGATTACGGCGCAGCACTTGATGCCGTAAAGAAGTGCCTATAATCCCTGCTGGGCCCGATACGTATGACCGTATCGGGCCACTATCTCTTATTCCCACTGCGTTCATGAAGCTCCGCCACATCTGTGCACTCTTCCTCATAGTTACTGTTATCTTGAGCACCCTGGCTGGCTGTGGCAAACGACCGGTGGTTCAAGTGATTAAAGCCAGCCGATCGCCGATCGAAGCTGCAGTCTCAGGTGTAACCTCTGGAACGGTTCGTGCGGAGAAGATTGCAGAGCTCGCCTTCGGCACCGTAGGACGTGTTCAGGAGCTGAACGTCGAGCTCGGAGATCGAGTGAAGGCGGGCGAGATACTCGCACAGGTTGAAAATCAAGATCTCGTCTCCAGGCTCAACGTTGCCAAGGAGGAGCTCGAACGCTCCAAACGCTTGAGTCGCGACAACGCCATGTCCCGCAGTAATCTGATACAGGCACAGGGTGCGTATGATGCCGCCGTAACGGCGTACGAAAAGAGCCTCATACGTGCCCCCTACGATGGTATAATTGCAGAAGTAAATCTGGAGGTCGGGCAGCTCTCACAGATCACTGCAGTGATTCCTCTGGCGCCGTTGCGTATCATCGATGTAGAGCGCCGCTATGTGCGTGCCGAGATCGACGAAGTAGACCTCCCTAAAGTACGGGTAGGAATGCCTGCCCGGGTGAAGATCCTTGCCGTGCGTCGAGAGCCTTTTTCTGCGAGCGTACGCAAGGTGGTGCCTTTCATCAGTAGTGTTCGTGAGCAGGATCGAACCTCAGAGATCGAGCTGAACATAGAGAGCGAGGGAGTGTTGCTCCCCGCAGGCGCGTCGGCAGATGTAGAGGTCATCACGGAGACCAAAGAAGATGTGGTGGCCTTGGTGACAAAGGCGATCCTCGGCAGAGGCGACGACCGGTACGTTTTTCGTATAGACGGCGATGTGCTTCGCAAGACTCCGATTAAGCTCGGTATCTTTGGATACACCATCAGCGAGGTCGTGAGTGGATTACGGGAGGGTGACGAGGTTGCAATGCCTTCCGATAAAGTGGAGCTCAAAGACGGACTCACCGTTGTTCGCGCGGGCTTGTGAGCGATTCAGGTAGCGAAAAGATGGATGTCATCCGCGTCGAAAATCTCACAAAGATATTCCGTCGCGGGGACGAACAGATCGCTGCTATCCGCGACATTACCCTTTCGATCCGCTCCGGCGAGTTCGTCGCAATTACCGGCGCCTCAGGTAGTGGAAAGTCAACGCTACTCTATATACTGGGCTTGCTCGATCGACCAACCTCAGGCCGTTATTTTCTTCAGAATGAGCCTATCGAAAAGCTCTCAGACGATGACCGGGCGCGGCAGAGAAACCGATTTATGGGTTTCATATTTCAGAGCTTCCATCTGCTTTCGAGAGCCACCGCATTGAGGAACGTAATGATGCCTCTCGTCTATTCGGCAAGCTACGACAAAGCACTCCCCGAAGATGAACAGATCGCGCGAGCAAAGGATGCGCTCTCGCGGGTCGGCTTGAGCGATCGCATGAATCATTTACCTAACGAACTCTCAGGTGGTCAGCGGCAGAGAGTGGCTATAGCGCGGGCCATGGTTAATCGGCCGCAGCTGCTCTTTGCAGATGAGCCGACCGGTAACCTCGACTCGAGAAGCGGCACCGAGA
>JBILFA010000090.1:0-14316 GCA_044351795.1 Bdellovibrionota bacterium
TGTTTGATCTTAACGCATCTGCGATAGCAAGACCGGCGGCGTCGTCGCTCGCCTTATTTATTCGCTGTCCAGAGCTTAACTTCTGGAAGGTCGAATTGAGCTGTTCGCTCGAATTCGCCAAGCGGCGCTGGGCCTGAAGTGATGAGATGTTACTACCAATTGTAATTGCCATGCCTTATTCCTCCTTGAACAATAGTGGCACACTATGAACGGTTTCCCGGAGGCAGCAGAATTCACTTCAATGAACCCTGACTTGTGTGCACCGACCCCACGCAGAGCTTCCTTGCTCTGCTTAAACGTCGGTGAATACGGCTAAAGGCCCGAGGAGCAACTACGCGCTACTTCTACTACCACTACAACCGCATCGTCTTTCGAACTGCAACACAACTACTGCTTCACAGAAGACTTACGGCACCGTTCAATTCCAACTTGAGGAAGAATTGAGCGCCTAAAGCTCTAGTGACCTAGACACCCGGAATCACAACGATCTTTCTCGTAATCTTTTTCAAAAAAGTGCGCCGTTTTCTATAGCTCTATGAGAGCTGTACCTAAAAAATGAGGCGCGGGTTTCCCCGCGCCTCATACAAAGGACTTTGCTGCTACAAGGGTCTACTGCTTGTACCGACCCGGCAACTGCCTCTTTAGTAGTGCCCACCAGGCAACTCCCGGCCCAGCTCTGGCCGAAGACAGTGCGCCCTTCGCTCTGCACGAGCACCGAGCGTCACGTACCGCCTTTGCACAGCGCGGTACCTGCCCATTCCCAAGGGCTTTCTCTTTAGCTTTGACCGGCGGGGACTACCCGCCGGTCATGTCATAGCTTATCGAAGGAGCGACAGAGCCAACTGAGGCTGCTGATTCGCTTGCGCGAGGATCGACGAACCGGCCTGCTGCAGAATGTTGAGTCGGGTCAACTCTGCTGCCTCGGTGGCGACATCGACGTCGCGGATGCGGCTCTCTGCGGCAGCGAAGTTCTCGCGCGCTACAGAGAGGTTGTTGATCGCCACCGAAAGTCGCGACTCGACCGCTCCGAGATTTCCTCGCAGGACCGCAAGCGAGTTGATGGCTCCGTTGATTCCATCAAGGGCAAGCCGCGACGCAGACTGAGCCTCGTCGGTGGTGTTGGCATTGACGGAGAACGTGAGATTTGACAGGTTTTGACCTGCTAAACCAAGCCCTGCAAGCGTTCCCGCGATCCCTGCAAGGGTAATCTGCGAGGTCGATTGAGAGTTGAATCCCACCTGGAGAACGATCTGCGGAGTACCCGACAGAAGCGCTACACCGTTGAAGGTCGTCGTGACCGCAATACGCTCGATCTCAGAACCCAGCGACACGAACTCGTTCTGTAGCGCGGAGCGCTGCTGCGTAGAGTACGTTCCGTTGGATGATTGCGCGGCAAGCTCAGCGAGACGGGACAGAACGTTTCCGATCTGTCCAAGCGCTCCGTCGGCTATGGCTATCGTAGAGATACCATCGTTGGCGTTTCGGATCGCCACGTTCGCTACACGCTGGGTAGCCTTCAACGAGTCGGCGATCGCAAGTCCTGCCGCATCGTCGCTGGCGCGATTGATGCGTTGACCGGAGCTTAATTTTTCGTACGTTTTAGACAGAGCTTCTGATGAGACTGTCAGCAGTCTCTGCCCTTTGAGCGATGATATATTCGAGTTAATGGTAATCGGCACAGTATTTCCTCCTTGAAATATTCGACGATCTCCTCAATCCTTCGAGGAGAGGGCCAAGCGACTCAGGCCGCCCGGCTGTACATCGACCCGATTCATTTCCGCGCTCTGATACTTCCGCTTTTGCTCAGAAATCAGCGAAAACGTCTCGGTTGATTGTTTAAACTGCTATGACGGCGCTACTTTGTGGGTACTGCAACTGCAAGAAACCGCATGAACTGCGAGAGCTGCTACGACTGGGTGGGTATCTCTCCCACTACAAAGACAAACGGCTGAGTGCTGAAATCTCTTTAATCTTTTTTTGGCTCTTTGCGGAAATGATTGGGTGGTAGCGAGCGCTGAGAAAATATAACCCCTTGTTTTGAAATATAAATCGCGCATTTCCCCGTGAACGTACTCGAGTTTTGAGTGGACAACACAAAGTGTATTTCACAATGAGGCTGGTAATGGGGCCTTGAACCACGAGTTAACACCGGCTCAAGCACCTAAGTGAACACAGAGTACAGAGAGGTCAGCGAGGGGGTATCATACCGGGTTTTCTATGCTCTCACCCTCGCTGCGCTCCCGCTCTCTTTGTATTCCCCCTTCTTGTTTGCATAACACCGCTTATATAGTCTTACTGACAACTCTGGGAACGGCTACCCCGGCAAATGCACACAGCGCTCGGAATTGGGAAATAGCTGACCGTTTAACCTCGCGATTCACTCGCCCAGTAGCGGAAGAACACGGATACGCTATACTATTGGGGTGAATACGTGTGGCCCGTTGAGCGTCTGACAGCGGGCTTTGTACGAACAAGGATTTAGGCAATTTTATGTCTGACATCGCAAGAAAACAGCTCCTTCCCCTTTGTATCCTCCTCTCTTCGATAATGCTCTCAGGATGCTCCGACGGCGGTCCCCAACTATCGGGGGCCGAGACGGGAGCTCTGACTGGATCCGCGCTTGGGGCAGGCCTTGGGGCGATTGTGGGTAATCAGACCGGAAATACCGGCGCAGGAATCGCAATCGGCGCGGCCTCCGGAGCCCTCGGCGGAGCCTTGATCGGCGGCCAAGGAGACCGACAGGACAACAAGAGACGTGACCAAGACGAACGTCTCAGGCGTCAGGAGGAGGAGCTCGCTCGGCAGCGAAGGGAGATCGAAGAGTTGCGACGCGGCGGCTCCTATGACCGCGACAGCAGATATCCACCCCCATCAGATCGTCGGGATGACTACCGCTACGACGATCAACGCAGAGACCCCTACTACGATACCCCACGAGATCAATACAAAGATCGCTACTAGTGCCTCGTCTAGTAAGTTTTTTCACCTATCGGCGGGCTTCAGTCGCGACCGGCTCTAGTATTTTCTATAGTGTTTTTGCCGCTATAAGCGGCAAAAACGAACAGCCGTCGTGCTGCGACGAGCTCTGTCAAGTTGAAAAAACTTTTCGGTCGCAGCACTAGTTTTGAAACTGCGTAAGAAATTACTCTCGAGACACAAGCGCGGCGGCTGCACCACCACCTGCCGCACACACGCTAATGACTCCGCGCTTCAATCCCTTTCGCTCCATGGCTTGGCACAGGTTCATCAGAAGTCTACCCCCCGTAGCGGCGAAAGGATGTCCCAGCGCTATCGAGCCGCCATAGACGTTAATCCTGTCGCGAGGGATGGCACCGATCGCCTCCACCGTCGGATATCGCTCCCAACCTCGCTCCCATGCCGCGAGATTGCACAGGACCTGTGCCGCGAACGCCTCGTGGATTTCGAAAAGATCTATCGCTCCAACCTGCAGACCGTGGCGCTTGAGTAGCTTGGGAAGAGCTAATGCTGGCGCCATAAGCAACCCATCACCCGGCGGCACAGCGGCATACTCGACACCATCGAGATATCCATAAATCTTCATGCCCGTGCTTCGAGCCATTTCCTCGGACATCAAGCACACTACCGAAGCTCCGTCTGTTAGGGCGCTTGCATTCCCGGCCGTAATCGTCCCGCGGGGACCGCGATCGAACACTGGGGTTAGAGCCTTGAGCTTCTCGAGCGAGGTATCTCCTCGCACCAGATTATCCTCAGAGACTCCCCCCAAGGGAGCGATTTGTTCGTTCAGGACCCCCTCATGCTTCGCCACTCCTGCTTGCATGTGGCTGCATAAAGCCGCCTCATCTTGAGGTTCACGCCCAATGTGGAACTCCTGCGCCATAAGCTCGCAATGCTGCCCCATCGTCAAGCCGGTGGAGGGCTCTTTTGGACTGGGAGCTTGTGGGAAGACGAAACCGGGACGGAACCCCTTCACCAGTCGTAGCTTTTCGGAGATTTTTCTCCTCTTTGCCAACGAAAAAAAGAACCGCTCTGCCTGTCGAGAAAAGGTCAGGGTGGGCTGCGACATTGACTCGCTCCCCCCGGCCAGCGCGCACCGAATTTTCCCGAGCGAAATCGCCTCTGCTGCCACCTGCGCTGCAACGAGCCCGGTAATGCAATTATTCGCTACGAAATGACCGTTGATGCTCTTAGGAAGACCAGACCTCAGCACTATCTCGCGCGCCAGATTGGGAATTCGTGGGTCAAGGAGGACTGTTCCGAAGTACAGATCGTCGATCAGAGTCGCATCTATCCCAAACCTTTCTATGCAGCTAACGACGACGTGCTTGCCGAGATCAAGCGCTGAGAACGATGAAAAAACACCAGCTGCTTTGACAAACGGCGTACGAACTCCCCCGACTATGGCAACCCGCATCCTTGAAAACTCCTTACTGTATTACCCGACCCTCAGGGTAGTAGACCTCCGAAGGTCGCGCAATCTAAGGAAGAGGCTACGAGCCTCGCTGAACGAGGTTTTTTGGAGCAATGCGACCTCAAGGGCCCCTCGCCCTTAATGAGCCAGCCTGCTACGCCCTCCCGAAGAGCTTTAGTTGCGGGTCCTGTGGCTTTAAGACGGCCGGATGATAGAGCTTCTCCTGCCCAAGCATCGATACAGCATCCATCAACGGTTTATGTGAGTCTTGACGCAACCAAAAGAACTGCCGATCTTGCGCCAGCATGCGAGCCGTGCTCGTCGTCGGCCGCGGAACACCGGCGGCCTGGATAATCGACCTCACAACGATAAAATCGGAGTGCTTGCACAGCTCCTCTGCAAAGGCCCCTGCATCCTTGCGCCAGTCGCCGTAGGGCAGAATCGGCGCCACCTGAACCCCAACCTTCAGCCCGAATCGTTTCAGAGCTCGAACAGTCTTCCATCGCTCCTCCACGGAAGGGAGATCGGGGGTATACCTTTGACGCACCTCCTCGAGTGGAGTTTCGATGCCGATCGCAACGAAGGTTGCGTGGCGCAACTTCTTCAGCACTGGAAGACCGATAACAACCAGAGGAGACCGGGTCTGAATCACCAGACGCCCTGGCGTGTACCTTTCAAATATCTCCAGAAACTTCATGCTCGTCGCAAACTTCTCATCGAAGGGATGAAAGGGGTCCGTGGTGGCACCGAAGACGATAGTCGTGCGACGGAGCTCTCCTTGAGCCGAAAGGCGCTCCAGGTGCCTCTCTAAGTCGCTCAAGGGTTCGCCGGACTTCATAACATAACGACTTCTGAGGGGAATCGGAGAGCGCCCAGCCTCCTCCAATCCCAGCTCCAACCCGATTCCGCATGGGTCGATACGACCAATGGAGATACCTCGTGCATAGGAGTCCACCAAGAGGACAGGATGAGTACTTTTACTGCGAGAAGATCGTGGCATAATAGCGCTTTGCATACGGTTTTTCCCCTAGTTCGGGCCGAGACTATCCCGCCCCTACTGTTCCACTACGCACGTCACCCCCGGGAGCACGGGTCTGAGTTGCCGTGTGTGACGAAGCTCAAACCCTCCAGGGGTTTTCTACTACGATACCCCCCTCGGACCTTTCCAAGTCGAGAAATGGCAGCTAACCTCTCTAATCGGACCTGAGTTTAACCTTCTTAAACTTTAGAAGCTGGAGGGTCCCTCTTAGGTTCAAACAACTTAAAGCTCAACGAGTACTATCGGCACAGAGAGATCAACGTTTCGGGGATTTACTTATTAGAGAAGCTTGTTGAATAATCGGGCAGAGTTAGTTTTTGAGGAGTTTAGGTATGGCCGGACATGTCGCGGAGATCGGCGATTCAGAGTTTGCAGATAAGGTATTGAAGGCGGCGACGCCGGTAGTGGTGGATTTTTGGGCCCCATGGTGCGGCCCGTGCAAAAGTATTGCGCCGGTACTCGAGGAGATCGCTAAGGAGTTAGACGGTCAAGTTGCGATTTACAAGGTAAACGTGGACGACAATCCTAAGAGCCCTGCTCAGTACAACGTGCGGGCTATACCCAACCTAATCATCTTTAAGGGTGGCTCGGAAGTAGAAAGGGTCGTCGGCGCGGTTCCGAAGGATCAACTCGTTTCAACCATCAAAAAGGTGCTTTAGTCGGGTAAAACTGCAGCTCCTATACGCCTCGTAGAAGCGTGGCTTCTGCGAGGCTTTTCTGTTTATTTTCCACCCCTCTCCGACAATCCTGGCTCGAAAAGCACTCTGTACGTCCTCCTGCCCACCCAGAGCATGACAAAACTGTGTTAAATTGCATGCTTGGATTAGGCCACCCCTAAAGGGCATTTAAGTTGCTCTTCTCTACAAAGAGGCTTTAGAGATAGAACACCGGAGCCGATAGCTTAACTACGGGAGCTCGATAAGATTGCTCTCCTTGGGGAAGCGTATTCAATATGGCTAATCAAAGTTTCAAAAAATACGAGGCAATCATCATTGACCCCGACATGACCACGCGCTCTCGTCTCAAGCAGGTATGCGCATCGGTGGTCCACTTCGGACGAGTGGTACCGGTAAACTCGTGCTTCGAAACGATGGAGCAGCTAAAGGGCGACGGACGATACGACGTGGTCTTTATTTCCCACCATATTCCCCAGGAACAGATTCCGGCCTTCATCAAGGAAGCCAAGAACACGCCCGGGGGTCAGGACGCCGCCTACATCCTGGTGCTACGAGCAAAAGAGCAGGCTAGCGGGGATGTGGCGCAAGCGATGATGATCGGCGCCGACGGCGTTTTGTTCGAGCCCTATTCTGTAGACATTCTAGTCGAAATTACCCAACTAGCAGCGCGAGTACGCAGAGAGCGCCGATCTGCGCGGGACGAAGCAGCCTTCAGATTCCTCATCAACGACCTGATCCAGCAGATCGACCTGCTAGCTTATTCAAAGTCCTGCGGATACGAAATCGGCCCCGCCATGAGGAACTTCCGACAAGCATGCAGCGTAGTGGCGACAATTGATCCTGACTCGATCGAGATCTGGTACAAGACAGCCCTAGAGCTGTTCGAAGCGGCACCCATACCCGTAGCGCTTATGCAGCGTAAGAAATACGGTGGCGCCAGCAATCGGATACGACAAAGGATGACGCAGAAAATTGCGGCTGAGTTTGAAAAGTCGCCCCCCCCTACCGACCCCGCTAAGACATCGTAGGGAAACGAGTCAAAACAATGTGAATGCGTTTTTTCGCCTTGCCTTCCTTCCTTAGAAATGAGCTGCACACACAATGCTGGCTGGTGTAACCTTTAGTGCGAAAACACCGCTGCAGCCTTTCCGGAGACGAGGACTACTAAGTGACCAGATGCATCAAGCTCACCTTCAAAACCCCCTACACGGCCCTCGAGGGTGACCTCGTAGACGGGGCCTGCTATGAACTCATGGAGCAAGGTGCGCTGGGAACGGCGGTGGAAGAACCTCCTCTCCTCAGCTGCTTCGTAGAGCCCAACGACGCTATTGTGACCCGCATGATTGAATGCGCTCACGGCCTCGAACTGACCTTGCACAGTCGCGAGGAGGTCGTTCAACAAAACTGGAGCGAGCAGTGCCCCGATCTATGGCTGCCGATTGAAGCTGGCCACTTCAAGATCCTTCCAGTTCAATCACTCCAAGACACACACGCGGTAGCTCCTGGTACCATCAAGATCATTCCAGGGCTCGGATTCGGCACCGGTCATCATCCAACGACGCGCATGATACTTACGGTGCTCAGCCGACTCCGAACCACCCAAGCGCTCTCCTCGAGACGAGCGCTCGACATAGGAACCGGCAGCGGTATCCTGGCCATCGCCGCTGCCGAACTCTTCGGCGTTGAAGTAGATGCGATCGATATCGACACAGCAGCGTTGGTCAACGCCCAGGACAATTGCGAGCTCAATTCCACTCGTAATTCGGTGCACCTCTCGACTACTCCGATCGAAGATCTGGCTGGCGAGTACGATCTCATCCTTGGAAATCTCTACGGAGAAGTTTTGATCAAGATGGTCCCCGAGGTGGCACGCTTAGCGGCCCCTGGATCTACCGTGATACTTTCCGGCATCACTGACCTCGTCCGTAACCTCGTAGTGGATGCGTACTCTCAGGAAGGTCGCCTGAAAATCGTGGAAGAATACGCTGAAGACGGCTGGGTGTGCTTAGTGCTCAAGAGTACTACGTAGAAAAAAATGTCTGAAGAAACGACACGATGAATTCTCTTTTTTCTGACGCGGCTCTATGAAAGCGATCTTCTTCGAACACCACGGCGAAATAGATGTACTCAAGTATGCGGATCTCCCTACTCCGGAGCCGAAGGCCGAGGAAGCGCTGATTAAGGTTCGGGCCGTTTCCCTCAATCATCTCGATATCTGGGTCCGTCGGGGGTGGCAGGGGCTACACCTCGAGATGCCGCACATATCGGGCTCCGATGTTGCCGGCGAGATAGTCGCGATTAACTCCGCGACATCGACGTGGAACATCGGAACTCGAGTAATCGTCAACCCGGGCATACTCACCTCGGAAGACGAGTGGGCCCGCAAGGGCGAGGATAGTTTAAGCCCCGGATACAAGATACTAGGTGAGCAGATACGTGGTGGACTGGCAGAATACGTCTGTGTGCCGGTGAGCAACCTCTTCCACCTTCCTGATACTGTGACCTTTGAGGAAGGTGCCGCCCCTCTTCTTGTCGGCGTCACCTGCTGGCGTATGCTCTTCAAGCGTGCTCGAATCCGCGCGGGCGAGACGCTATTGGTGGTTGGTGCCGGTGGAGGAGTCAACTCACTCACTCTCATGGTAGCCCGCGCAGCGGGCGCCACAGTGCTAGCTCTCACATCAGGCAAAACAAAGATGGAAAAAGCCCTCAGCTTGGGCGCATCGGCGGCGATCGACTACACTGTACAACAAGATTGGCACAACGAAGTGCTCAAGCTCACTAAAGGCCGTGGCGTCGACGTTGTAGTCGATAACGTCGGAGCCAAAACCTTTTCAAAGAGTCTTAGAGCAGTTGCACGCGGGGGCAGGATAGTTACCGTTGGCAACACCAAGGGCTATGAGATCGCCTTCGATAATCGCCTCTTGTTCACTAAACAGGTGTCGCTGATCGGGTCAACCATGGGGAGCCGTCAGGACTTCATCGAAGCGATGGAGTTCTTCCGGCAGAGAAACCTCAAGATACCGATCGACACGGTCGCACCTCTGTCGGAAGGAATCCGAATGATTAAACGACTGGAAGACGGTCAGCAGTTCGGAAAGATAGTACTCACGCCCTAAAGTCACCAAGAGGTAGAACGAAACAAGGCCATTGGACGACCTTATGCGCCCACTTTGAAAACGGCTAGCACCGCCGCGATGGTTACCAAGATCGGCACCCCGAACCACAACTTCGACGCCAATCCGGGTTTACGATACGCTACAGCAACCAGCGCGCCGAGTAGCACCCAGATTACGATCTTTCCGACCACCCAGGCAGCTCCAATATCGAGGTGCAGCTTGTGAAGCATCCCGAAGCCAGCCACGAAGAGCAGTAGAAGGCCCAACCCATGGCTTATGATAGCGCCCTTGCGGAAGGCGTTTGAGGCCTTGGTTCCGCCGTTGATGACGTGCATGAAGATACCCCCGAGCGAGAGAACCACCAAAGCGATCCCAAGAATATGAACGATCTTGTAGAATTCGTAACTCACATGCCCTCCCTTAGGTGCGACTATCTGTAACGCCCTCAAGGCCAACCGGCCCCTCCAGGTACCTTAGGGTGTATGCCTGAAATACCGCTACACGTCCAGTCCGCCACTTGAGCGCTTCTCCCCAACACGCTAACTTACAACTACTTTTCGGCCTACACTCGGAGTACTAGATGAGCTCAAGCGACCTACTCAACCGCCTCGTATCACTGACCAAGAGACGCGGATTCATCTTTCAGAGTAGTGAGATCTACGGTGGCCTCAAGAGCGCCTACGACTACGGCCCACTCGGCGTTGAGCTCAAACGCAATATCGCCGCGGAATGGTGGCGAAACATGGTACATGAGCGCGAGGATGTCGTGGGAATCGACGCCTCGATTCTGATGCATCCACAGGTATGGAAGGCGAGCGGACATCTAGCGGGCTTCTCTGATCCACTCGTGGACTGCCACAACTGTAAGGAACGCTTCCGCGCGGACAAAGCCCCCAAGCTCCAGCCCGGTCACGAGATCATGTGGGTAAAGGGGGGCAAATCCGGTGGCGAGAAGATAAAAGGAGTTGTGGGCGCAGGGGGATATGTTTGTCCCCATTGCGGAAGCTCCGATCTTTCCGCTGAACGTCAATTCAACCTGATGTTTCGGACCTCAATCGGCCCTGTGGACCCGATTGAGGGGCTTCTGAACGAAATTCACGGTAAGGAGCTTTCCCGTCAGGAGCTCAAGGAGAAGCTCGATGAAGCGATACGCTCCACAGCGATCTACCTCCGTCCTGAGACAGCGCAAGCCATGTTTGTGCAGTTCATGAACGTCCAGCAGACGATGTCGATCAAGATCCCCTTCGGCATTGCCCAGCAAGGGAAGTCCTTTCGTAACGAAGTCACCACTGAGAAATTCATCTTCAGAACGTGCGAATTCGAGCAGATGGAGATGGAGTTCTTCTGCGAGCCGGGCACGCAGGGTGAATGGCTCTCCTACTGGACCGAAAACCGCATGCGCTGGTGGCAGCGTTACGCAAACAACAAAGACGCTTTCCGACTCAGGCAGCACGAACCGGACGAGCTCGCTCACTATGCCGACAACTGCTTCGACATCGAGTTCCAATATCCTTGGGGATGGGACGAGCTCGAAGGAGTCGCGTCGCGCACGGACTATGACCTTGCAAAACACTCTGAGGAGTCTGGGGTCAAGCTGAGCTACTTCGACCAGCAGAAAACCGATCCTGCGACCGGCAAACCCGGAGTGCGCTACACGCCATATGTGATAGAACCGGCAGCAGGGCTCACTCGCGCCTGCCTGGCCTATCTGTGCGATGCCTACAGCGAAGAGGAAGGAGTCGATGCAGAGGGAGAGAGCAAAACGCGCGTTCTCCTGAAGCTCAACCCCCGCCTCGCTCCCTACAAGGTAGCTGTCCTTCCCCTGATGAAGAAGGAAGGGATGCCCGACGTTGCTCGCACTATCTCATCGGACTTCTACAAGGCCGGTATCAATTCGAGCTTCGATGAGGCGCAGTCAATCGGTAAGAGATACGCTCGTCACGACGAGATCGGCACCCCGTACTGCTTGACCATTGACCACCAAACGCTGCAGGACAGCACGGTAACGATTCGCGACCGCGACACCACCAAACAGGACAGGATCAGTGTCGATGGCGCAATCGAAGTGGTTCGACAGAGACTTTTGAACTCGTAGTGCTATGAAAACAACTCCCGGCAGCGAACGCGGACTTGGACTATTCGGGATCTTCAATCTTCTGCTCTTCGTTTGTGTACTGGTAACCGGATTGGCAGCATTCTTGCGGCTGACGCCCGCCAATCCATTGAGCCCCGCCTTTTTAGAGAAAGATCCGCCGGAGATCGCCTGGATAGAGGAGCCCGCGGGTATCGGGGCCGATGCTCTGACTCTCAGGGCTCGCATAACCGATCCCGGTGCGGGCCTGGATGAGATAGTGGTTCGCATCTCGCAGAAGAATCAGCCGCGGGAGCTGCTCAAGCGTCAGGTTCGCGAAGGTGACATCCACGAGCAAGAAATCGAGGTCAAGCTTGATCCGAAAGCGCTGGAACTTCGAGAAGGAAACGCCGAACTGCAGATCATCGCTTTCGATCGAACTCTGTGGAACAACAGCAGCGACCTCCCCAAAACAGTTCAGGTAGACTTTCTCAAACCTCGCATTGAGGTCATTACCCCTGAACAGAACGCCGTGGCAGGTGGAACAGAGCTGATTTTCTACAAGGCCCTCGGAAAAGCGATTGACCGCCAGGGAGTTGACTCTGGGGACAACCTTTATCCGGGCTTTCCGGCAAGGGCATGGGGCGACTCATTCAAGAATTACGAGCGGGTCTACTTCGCCTTCTTTCCGATTCCACCATCGTTTAACGATCAGAGCCCTCCATTGAAAATAGTAGCACGTGATTCGATCGGAAACTCAGCTACGGCCCCCTTTAGATACAGGGTCCGCCGGAAAAAGTGGTCGAGCTTCAAGGTCAATTTGCACGACACCTCTGCTGCCGCACTGAGAGATCGGTTCAGATCTTATGCGCGCGAATCATCGATAGCTCTCTCCCTTTCAGGTGACCTAGCGTCCGACCTGCGAACGATCTTCAAAGAACTCTCACAACGGGATGAAGCGTTACTGGACGAGGTGCTGAGCGCCTCGGATACGAAACGATGGTGGAACGGCCCTTTTGGCAAGCCATTGAGCGGGTATCCGATCAACTCTGCAGGAGATCAGCGCGTAGTGCTCTTCAACGACCGGGAGATAGCCAAAAGCGCGGCTCAAGGCGCTCACTTTGGAGTTGCTACGAGAACTTCGGTTGCCGCCGCTCAAGCCGGTCGGGTCGTTCTCGTTGGGACGCTAGGCCTCCTTGGTACAACGGTGGTTATAGACCACGGATGCGGGATCTCCACGGTCTATGCGCACCTCTCTGACACTTCTGTCAAACAAGGAGACGAGGTTTCCAAGGGCCAAGCGATCGGTCGCACCGGCACCAGCGGATTCGCCACCTCAGAGGAGGTGTATTTCGAAATTCGGGTCCAGGGAGTACCCGTTTCTGCCAACGAGTGGTGGGACGAGAGCTGGGTACGAGATCACATCGACAACAAGATAAGCTTTGTGCAACGTACCCTGGTGGGCGCCTCGGGCGAATAAAACGAACGCCTGACACCGAACAGTCTTGCATTACTGCCGACTCCAACCAAAGGATCCTTGCCAATCATCGGAACATTTTTGGACCACAAAGGACGAAGAGGATAACGTTTACGTAACGGGGGACTGTCCCGTCGACGTTCTTGTTCTCTTGAAGAGTCCAACCGTTCGCACCACTACGCAACTATCAGGGGTGGTTGCCGATCCCGATCTCTATGAATATGCACAGTAGAGTTCGGCGAGAACAGTGAGGGGTATGAAGGCCCGCTTACTCAGTCAGCTATAGGCTGCGCTCTATACAGGGTTGCTACTTAACTTCAACGTCAAGCGCTTGAAGGACGGAAACATTATGCCCCAAACGAGTTGGTAGAAGGCAATTCTCCTCCTCCTAATCCTAATCCTTATCCTGATCCTTCTCATGGTCCTGCACCTGCACCGGTTTCCTCGTCATCATCAAGAAACTTCACCGTATACTCATCGAGATAACCCGATGAGAATGAGGATACCGGTGCAGGTGCAGGATGATGATAAGGATGAAGATGAAGAGCCCTTGCTACCGCTAGTAGGCCAACTCAAGACATAGCAAGAGCGTCTACCGGACTATCGCCCGTCACGCAAACATGCTCCTTACAGAGAAAACTTGCTCGTCGACAGCTCAGCCGTCAACAATGAGAACGTGCGGGCAGCGAGAAGTTGCAGGTTTGGGGCGCCGATGCTTACTGGGGAACCAGTTCCGTCTGCTATCACCTTGTACTGATTCATCAGCTCTGTCATCGCCGGTCGTGCTGTAAAACCAGCTTTTTGCGTCAACTCCCCGAGGATACCCGCCACTTCTCCGGCAAGATCCCTGGCATCACCACCACCACCGAGGCCAGCAAGCTTGTCGAGGTTGGCCTTTAGTTGATTCAGGAAAGCACCAACCTCTGGCGAGGGCTCAGCGCTTACGAGGCTGTAATTGCTCCGCGCATCCGAAAGGATCTGTTCCAAGGTATGCGACTCTCCACGGGGCTGGCATCCTACAACCGCCACAAGGCAGATCGACGAAAAAGAGACGAGGAGAGAACGAAGATTGACGCGCTTCATGTGACCCATACTGTACAAACATTCCAAAAGGAGCCCAGAAAGCTCCTGCACCGGTATCCTTTATCACTCCTTCGCTCGTGTCAACGGGTTATACCCCCTCTCTGACTAAGTTATACGGTGTATGGATAAACACTCCCCCGGTACAGCGGCTAAGAGCCCGTGATATTCGCCGGAGCTCAAGAGGGGTTGGTGCTTGCCCCCCCATGACCACCATCATACCAAAGCTTCAGATGGGCTCTTTTTAGCCCCCTTCCCCTTCTGAAGCACACACTCCTGAGCGACAATCACCTAATGAGAAGTCTATAACCCCATGTATTCTAAGCAATACCAAGCACTGACTTTAATGATGACTCCGCCTTCGCCACTAAAGACATCGCGCCCGCGCCTCTTTGGATGGCTCCCCTGGGTTCTCACCCTGGCAGTGGTCGGCCTCACATCGATCTTCGCCTATGAGGCCCACCGT
>JBILFA010000120.1:0-10746 GCA_044351795.1 Bdellovibrionota bacterium
AAGCACTCGATCGCATCCAAAACCGGATCCAGACCTACATAAACTTCCTGGTAGCAACCCGCGCTCTCCTGATGCCCCAGCGGGGACTTCGCGCAGAGCACTTCTACTACTATACCTCTCAACTCAGTATTGAGAAAAACTTTCCCGGACTTCGAGGTGTTGGCTACGCGGAACTTGTTCCAGCGACCGAGACCGATGCCCTGGTGGCCCGAATGCATCAAGAGGGGTATCAATCATTCCATGTCTTTCCCGACAACGGAGCGGTCGACCGCTTCCCCATCCTGTATCTGTATCCACAGGACGAAGCAAATAAGCGGGCGCTCGGCTACGATATGTTTTCCGAGCCTACGCGTC
Organism: Bdellovibrionota bacterium; assembly: GCA_044351795.1. GTDB lineage: Bacteria > Bdellovibrionota_C > UBA2361 > UBA2361 > OMII01 > OMII01. Next base: position 355 of record JBILFA010000120.1, read on the forward strand.
ACGCCGCGATGATAACGGCAAGAGATACCGGTCAGCCTATAGCGACAGGGAAAGTCACGCTCGTGCAGGACGTTGGCGGAACACCGCAGGCTGGATTCCTGATATATCTGCCGATCTACAAGACGCTGGCGCCGACCACTCCCGAAGAACGCTCCGCTGCGCTAGTCGGCTACGTTTACAGCGCATTTCGTTTGGAAGAGCTCTTAGGAGGCATCTTTGGCTTCAAGCATCAACCTATAGTGGATTTCTCGATCTATGACGGTAAAGATGCACCCGCCCCAGACCTCATGTACGATTCGGCCGAATTCAAGCAGTCACCCTCACCCGACCTTGAGCCTCCTCTCACCACCACGAGTTCGATCGACGTTGCAGGCCGCACCTGGACGCTCCGATTCCAAACACGTCCGGCTTTTTATAGCAACGCGGAACACAGTGCGAGTAATCTGATAACTTTGATCGGAGCGTTGATAGCCCCTTTATTTTTCGGCATGGGATGGATAATTTCCTGGTCACAACGCCGCACGGAGCGCCAACGTGAGTGGCTGCGAGTAACACTGGCAAGCATCAGAGATGCTGTCGTTGCGACGGACGCCCGTGGCCATGTGCTTTTTCTCAACGACACCGCAGAGAAACTTCTTGAATGGACGGAACGCGAGGCGCTGGGCCTTCCAAGCTCGCATGTAATCCAACTCTGCGACCATGACTCGGAAAACCCGATCGAAGATCCCGCTCGTCGTGTCCTGGACTCAGGACACGCCCTTGCGTTATCGAGTAACCTCGCCCTCAAACGCCGCACGGGAGACCTCATTCCGATTGACGACAGCGCGTCTCCCATCACGGACAGTGCGGGTCAGATCACGGGAGCCATCCTGGTTTTCCATGACGCCTCCTCCCGCAAACATAAGGAGCGCCTTGAAGCGTCCGGCGCCGAGGTGGTTCGGATCCTCGCGTACGCGACAACCCTCGATCAAGTAGCAGAGGAGCTAGTCAGGGCCGTGTGTCATGGTCTACGGTGTGATGGAGGGACACTCTGGACTGTGGAAGAGCACTCTGGCCGATTACGACGGCGTGGCGGCATCGGTCACGTAAGATACGACGACACATTTGCCCGCGAGGTAATCTCAACTGCGCGAACATTGTGGCGATCCGGCTCAGGCGGCCCCACAAACAAGGTTGATACCCCGTGCGGCAAGGGCGACATCAAGACGATAGTCGGGTTCCCGCTGATCGTCCAAGGACAGGTCAGAGGAGCTCTCGACCTCGTGGCTCAACGCGATCTTGTGCTCGAGGAGCAAACCGTTCAATGGCTCACCTCGCTCGGTCTACAAATAGGAGGACTAATCGAGCGCAGACAGGAGGAGACGCGCCGCAAGGCGATACTGGAAGGAGCCTTTGACTCAATTATCTCCTTCAATGCGCAAGGGGAAATCATCGATCTGAACGAAGCTGCCGAGACCATGTTCCAAGTCACGCGAGAGCAGCTTCAAGGCTCCTCGATAGGAGAGATCATCCAATTTCCCGATTTCGACCCTGCGCTATTCGCGCAACCGGATCATGAACCTCGTCTCAATCGTGTAACCGCCACTATCGGGCGCACACCGAGCGGAGAGAATATCTCCCTCGAGATCACAATCACCAAAACCTTAGTAGACGGAGCCCCACTATTCGCAGCCTTTATCCGAAACCTATCCGAGCAGACGAAACGTCAAACGGAGCTCGTCATTCAGAATCAGATCCTTCACAACATGAGCGAGGGAGTATGCCTCGCAGACGAAGCCGGTATCATCATCTTCAACAACCACGCTCAGGAGGAGATCCTCGGGTACTCCAGTGGCGAGATGATCGGCAAAAATATCGCTCTTACCCTAGGCTCACTCCCCATCAACGATGGGAGCGCCCATCCCATACCGGCCGACTTGAGCCTGCTCAATGGATTCCGTGGTGAGCTCGAGATTCGTCGTCGCGACAACTCCACTATCTCAACTCTTACTCAGATCTCGGAGATATCCTTCTCAGGGCGACACTATTTCCTCTGCGTGCAGGACGACATCACCGACCGTAAAGAGGCGGAATCCGTGCGTGCCAGACTCCTCGAGAGCGAACGAGCCGCGCGTAGCCAATTGGAGCGGGCTAGTCAGATTAAAGATGAATTCCTCGCCAACCTTTCGCACGAACTTCGTACCCCGCTCAACGCGATCCTAGGATGGTCCCAACTGATCAAGCGCGGAATACTCGACCAAGCTCGACTCGATCAAGGCTTAGAGGTTATCGAGAAGAACGCGCGTGTCCAAGCGCAGATTATCGGAGATCTGCTGGACATGAGTAGGATCGTATCCGGCAAAGTGCGCTTGGAGACACGCCCTATCTCCATTGCTTCGGTTGTTCAAGCGGCTGTCGAAACGATAGCTCCGACTGCGAACCTAAAAGGCATCACTATCGAAACAGACCTGAGCCCCCTTTTAGGAACACTCAACGGCGATCCGAACCGTTTGCAACAGGTTTTTTGGAACCTCCTGTCGAATGCCGTGCGCTTCTCGCACCCGGGGGGTCAGGTCATCGTAAACGGAATCACTACCAAGGATGGCGTGGAGATCTCCGTCCGCGATTGCGGGGAGGGCATCAAGCCCGAGTTTGTGCCACATGTATTCGACCGATTCCGCCAAGCTGATGCCTCTACTACACGTAAACACGGAGGACTCGGGCTCGGCCTCTCCATCGTCAAACAGCTCGTCGAACTTCACGGCGGAGAGGTCCAGGCTTCGAGCGAAGGTCTCGGCAGAGGTGCAACCTTTACCGTCAGGCTTCCTAGAGCGGGAGTTGCTGCGCAGAAGGAAGTGACACACGAGCCACGACTGCTCAAAGAGCTGCACCCATACCAGAGCGATATCCCCTCTCTCGCAGGTAGACGGGTGATAGCCGTTGACGATGAGGAGGATGCCCGAAATCTCCTCAAGGTGATCTTAGAGGAGCAGGGCGCCGTTGTTACTACTGCCGCCTCTGCCCACGATGCTATGAACCTCCTGGAGCAGAACAAACCCGAACTGATCGTGAGCGACATCAGCATGCCCGAGGAGGACGGCTACACCTTCATACGCAAGGTGCGGGCGCGAGGCGCGGAACGAGGCGGTGATATTCCCGCCGTTGCACTTACTGCATTCGCCCGTCCCGAAGATCGCGAGCAAGCTTTAGCAGCTGGATTTCAGCTACACCTGACTAAACCGATCGACCCTGCGCGGCTCGTCTCCTCCGTGGCCCGCATTCTGGGGCAGTAAGCCCTTCGAAAGACGGATTGTGTCGACGTCGGCCCATCAGACACGTTTTGGGAATTCGCTAGCTTCATCTCGAACTCTCTTATCTTCCTCCTGATCGATATGAACGTATTTTTTTGGAGACAGGGGGTCGTTGCAAAGCTCGCATTGTGGACCATCCTTGCAAGCCTACTGGGACGAGCGTGCGCCGTATACCTCGGATGTCTCCCCTTCAGGCGCTCGAAACTAGCCGTTCCCCGCAACGTACAACACCTCCACGTAGTACGGAGAACAACCGTACTACGTGGAAAAACGTATCGGTCGCCGCACTACGTGAGGCCTGTTTTTAATCCGAAAGGCGAAAGATCTCGATCACACGCACCCCGACAAACGAGCTGTGCAAGCGCCTCGCCTAGCGCTGCGGAGTGCTTGAAGCCGTGCCCGGAACACGGCGATGCCACCAGAACTTGTGCGTACTGAGGATGGCGCTGAACGACGAAATCAGAATCGGGCGTGACGGTATAAAGACACGTTGTGCTCTTCACACAGCTCTTCGAGAGACCCGGTATTCTATCTCGCACACAGCTCTCGTACAGCTCCGAGAGCTCCTCTTCACTCACCTCTGCTCGCGATTGGTTCGGCTGAAGAGGAGGCCCGTACTCTGAAGCAGCTACCTTTACCCCACCCTCCTGACCATCGATAGCAGGGAACCCGTAGATCCCTGTGGTCCGCCCCGAGCCGAATTCCCAAATGAAGGTTGGAAACCTCGGTGCGCAAAACGGAGCTATCGATCCCTCAGGAGCGAACCACGCAAGCACCTGTCGCGTAATGGTGAAGTAGCTCCGCTCAGAAGGCAACAGATCGTGAATCCACGGCCCAACCGAGATCACCGCCTGCTCACCGAAATACACCGACCTATCAGTGCGTACTGCGATACCATCACCTGAACCTGCCGGATTGTATGCAATCACACGCTCGTTGCGAAGGATCGTCGCCCCGCGGGATTCAGCCGACTCGATCTGAGCGCGGATACACTCTTCAGGTCGAACGTATCCGGCACCCGGCTCGAAGTATCCGACCGTCTCGTCACGAACAAGGAACTCAGGAAAACGGCGACGAATAGCGCCTGCATCGAGCGTTTCATGCGGAATGCCGAATCGCTCAGCCGCTCGGATTGTGGTCGCGACGAATCCGGGCTTGTTGTGCATAGCTACGTGAGGATCGTCCTCGGCCATAATGAGACACCCGACCGGAAAGAGAAGCTCACGACCCGTAAGAGCCTCGAGCTCGCGCCATATCTCGTGAGAGCGCAGAGCGAGCGGGACATACACCTCCCCCTCTCCGATAGCCTGACGAGTGATACGGGTAGCGCCGTGAGAGGAGCCGGTAGTGTGAGGAGGCGAAAAACGATCGATGCCCAGCACCTTCTTGCCTGCCTTGGCAAGTTGATACACCGTAGCTGCACCGACGGCGCCCAGGCCGATTACTATTGCGTCGTATGAGCTACAGGCTATTCCCATCCGCTACGAGCCTAGCGCACTAAAGCAGCGCTCGTGAAGGGGAATAACGCCTGAGCGAAAAGCTGGAGAGGAAAGCCTGGCGGCGCAGAGAGGCGATAGCCATGAGGACACTTCAGCGCCCTAGTGCGTCAACCCAGCGTCACCCTCCGGCAATCCACCGGAAGCCCGCGACTCCTCCGACAGTTTGGCCTCAACAGCGATGTTGTAGTACGAGAGTGTTCTGTATATGAGGGCCAGAGCGTATTTCGGCGTAGGTCGAACATTGAAAACCGGCTCACCTTCAAAGCGGGAGAATCGAAAAGGCCAACGAATATCAGGTAAACTTCCCTCTAGACCATTCTCTTCGAGAATGTTCTTCACTCCCAGGTGGTCTGATTGTAGAGCTCCTAGGACAAGCTCGAAAGACGCAGTGTCTCCTCGCACTTTGGCAAAAAATCCGAAAATCGATCGAATAAAAAGCGCCGTCTTTCCGGTTCCATCTGAGTCTACTATCGCGATACGGCTAACCCCCCCCTTGAACGAGTCACGAATGGAATTGTAAGCATCAAACCACCACTCAAAGAGCGTTCTTCCCTCCGAGTTATCTTCCCTGCTGTCTCTCCATTCGTTCAAAAGCATGTGGACCTTGGATTCAAAGAGAGCGTGCAACGTGTCTCGCACATCCTGGCTACCGGGTGGAGCAAATAGACCGAGCTCTTTTTTACATTCGAGAGAGATCCGATTTACGTCGAAGGTCGTCCTGTCAAAGAGAACATGCGAACCGCGGAGATTTCTACTAGTACGGGATGCAGGACTGCCGGGAAGATAGATCGTATGTTGCAAAGCCTCGTTTGCCTCAGACCGATCCTTGCCGTCGATCAGCATACCGTACATAAGGTATTCCATAATCGCGAGTCCGTCCCTCGCCAGGAAGAGTGGGCGTGTGCCTTGTTCAGTGAGATACCTCTGAAACAACGGTAATACTTTCGCCCAATCCTTGATGTCCGAAATATCCGGGAATCTCTCTGCTTGATCATCCGACAGCTCATCTTTATGATCTGCCTCAATGGCTTCAAGGAACTCCTTGGCATCCGTGAAGCTGCCCCAACCGTTTGCCGCCAAGAGATTTGCTTCCGTACCCTTTTTCTGAAAGAGCCCTTGCAATTGATCAAATGCGGCCTGAAGAACTCCCGCCAACTCATCTTTCGTAAAGGCACGGGGCAATCCGTCTTGTCCTACAGGGAATGAATTGTAATCGAGCATCCACGGAAGCCACGATATTTCGGTCAACTTGACGTCCGGTTTGGTCATGACGAGCAGCGTGCGCAAGGTTGCGCGCGCTGCTACTCTGAATAGGTAGGAGTCTTTCTCTTGTGTTTCGAGAAGATTCGAGGGCGCTAAGGTATCCTCTCTAAATTCATTCACCACGAGCCGTCGAGTCTGCTGATAAAACTCCTCAATCGAGTTCGGTTGCCACCACGGTTTACGGCCGACGAAGGGATGCTGAGGTATGAGCTCAGGACGGTGGAACGGCACCTCTCCCGGCGACAAGAAATACCCTTCCGCCAGCTTTTTATCGACGTATTTGCCTCGAACGATGAGAGGCTTTTCACCCTTGAATGTAGCTTCACAGCGCGCCACTGCGCGCCGTATGGCGATATCATGAATGTGGTGCCCACGCTCCGGAACCTCCTGGATGTGATAATCGGAACCGCTGTCTACATTACTGGGCGCATTGTCGATAACATCGCTGTAGTTCTCCGTCAGCCATTTTAGCTTGTCAGGATTGTGCTTGAAGAAATGAACGTAAGCATCTTCATAATGCTTCCACGCTACCTCCGGCTCGAACAATCGTCCCTTTATTACATGCTGCATCGACCATTTGCCCGCACCAAAGAGCTCGTTCATGCGCTCAGTAAATTCCAGGCGCTGCTTACCTAGAAATCCCGGACGTACAACTCCTTCGTTGACCTCTAGCAAGAGACACAAGAGAGCATCTGAGGACTTGATTGGATCGTTAATCGTCCCGAGGCTTTCGACTCGCTTAGTAATCGCCACCCGAAGCTGAGTGAAGGTGTCTTCGAAACTGGGCGGAATCTCGAGTTTCCGAGGAAGTCGGACAAGTTCAGTGGGGAGCCCTCCAAGGTCACCTGGTGTCAGCAGGTCTTGGGGTATAGTGGTTCGAGCAACGGATTTCCGGCGCGGATGTATACCTACGTCTTCTGATGGACTACTCATAGCGTTGCACGCGGAATACTTCTATTCCTAATCACTGTTCCCAGCCTCTCTCCCGCTTTTAGGGTATATAGTTATGGCGCGCTACACAAAAACGCGTAGCCTATGGGTCCTTAGAACCCCCACAAACTATAGAATATCACTAGCTTACGCGACTTAACCACCCCTCCTTGAATCACGTCGACATGATTTGTGCGGGTCTTGGCTTCACATCGAATCTTTTCTTCGCATGCACATGATAGCCGATTTTCGCTCGGGTTCACTCATACTACTGAAAGCTACGCTGAATTCTCATCCTGCACATGAGGAGCTCCTCTGAAACGTATGCTGATCGAGTCTTTACGGTATGGGCCGGAAAACCCTTGATTAGTGTCCTTCCCGCGCATAACAGCACCTGAAGATCACGTTTTCGTCCTCTTCGCGAGGATCTAAGCGGGCGCTGGTAATGCTGCAGAGTAATGACCCACTAGCATCTACCTACTTTTTCTTGATCAAGGCTCGCAGGCGCTAGACTTGCTGAGACGAATCTTTCGGGTCGTCTAAAACAGGAAGGCTTTATTGAGGAATGGGGGCTGTTTGTGGAGCAAAAGCTCCACTTTCAAAAAAAACATACCGCAGGGAGGATGTTTAACCCCTTTCCCAAAACAACTCTTATCCAAAGTTATTCTGAGTATTACCTGCCCCGAGCGCAGGCTGTATTTTCCGAGAAGTTGGAAAAATAAGGGAGCTAAATACGTTCACTGGAAAATCCAGTCCGGAAGCACGCGGCGAATTACCTTCGTTTGGAGGCTGTGCCGCGGCCTGTTCTCTTGCCTTTTGACGAGCTTCGATTGCTATTTTCAAATTTGACAAAAAAGGTTTGCAGCGTTCCGGCAGTGAATAAAGTGCAGACTCGGTGTCTTTGCTGAGCTTTACAAAGACTTTACCTGCCGGAATAAAGCAGCAATCCATTTCAGCTTCAGACGCAGCAGCTACAAGCTCGCTTGCGCGAACAGCCAGCTGTTCGGTGATGTTCCGGACCTGTTGTATCCCTTGTTCTCTGCCGACATTCGACCCACCCGTATTGCCGCCGGTAGCTCTCAAAATATCTGTCCATGCACGAAGTAGATCAGAGATCGGCACTAAGTTTGATGGGACTGCACGTCTTTCATCAACCGGCTGAGATGCGTCCTCAGCCGACACCCGAGCGGCATGCTCGTGGCGTTTCACCTCGGCGATAATTCCATCCATCGCGACTGCCAATGAGCGCTTTCTAACTGAGCGGGCAGCCTCTGCGTCTCGAGCCAGGCTCGCGAATAAACGCGTCACCGGCCCATGGAAAGATTCATCCCACCCGGCCCTGCCCGCTACACACCATGACATGGTATCATCACTGAGTTCGTACCGCATATTTCGGTATAGAAGCTCAGGTAGCGATACTTCGTCTTGAAGCGACTGCAGACTATATTTAGCCGCGTCTTTCGAAGCTTCACATTCGACCCAGGCGCTGAAGAGGGGGCACGACGCTCCTGCCAGATCTGCTAAATCGGCCAACACAGCCAGTGATTGAGCCTTCTGTGCCTTATCTCTAAAAGCGCTCTGCAAGGCGAGGCTGATATCTTTGCCGACCCCAATCAACCTAGCACTATGTGACTCTTTCGACGCGACATCCATCGCCTGTGCATTTTGTCTAGCAAGAACAAGATTAATCTTGCACATAACCCCGACCAAATCGGTAGTACCTGTATCTTTATCTTGTAAGCAAAGCTGCGATGGATCTAAGTCGCCAAGGGCGCTGGATTGACAGGCATAACGCACTAATGGATACAGGCTCAGGATCTCCTGTGTGCTGCTCGCTACCTCTCTGTCCAATCCATCAATCTCTGCTTGGATCTCTTCGAAGGCAGAGTCAGCCCTCGCGAGCTTACTCTGCAAGGTACCAAGCGTATCCTGCATGGCATGGTACTGACCGAACATTATCTCCGTCGACTTCCAATCCGGCAGCTCGCTTGCTGCCTCAGGGGGCAGCTTGAATTTTCTGTCTTTAATTTCCTGTATGGTTGCCTTATGCGTCTCTATCTCATCAGGCAAGCGTTCACGAGTACCTGCTTTGTTTTGTGCGATGATTTCCCGACGAGTCAATTTTTGGAGGACTTCGTATTCGCTCTCAGCAGTAGTAAGCTTCTGTTCGGCTTCACGAAGCTCACGCTCGGCCTTGATATACGGAGTATGCTCGTTAAGAAAACTCGTCAGCACCCCTACCTGCCGGGATAAAATGTCTGTCCGGCGCCGTTCGTTTACCGTCGCATCCGACTTTTCCTGCAGACCGATTTTGACCTGCTCTAGTTTGGCCCGAGAATTAATGGTGGCGGCCCGAATATTGATCAACCTACGCAGACCACCGATAAACTGATCCTCAAAAACGCCCTGAACGAATGCAGATTCAACGTCTGACCCCGTTTCGTACTCACCCAGCAACTTAGCCAACTGCCCCTTCTCACTCTGCCGCTCCGCAAGCAAGCGAAGTGTAGGAAATCCACCCTGGCGCAAAAGAGCATCGGTTACCCCTGCATCTAGACCAAGTGAGTCAAAGCCGCCGGCTTGCTCGAGAATGTACCGCACTAATTCCGTGCAAAGCTCCGGTGATACGCCGCACCCTTCGATGTTCTGCACGAGCCATCGCAAGCATACATCCGGCAGAATCGGTACACTCGGAGTCTGGTACACATCACGATTGCATCCTTCGTCAACACCGGAAGCAGATGTTGCGTTTACGCTCCTATCCAACGCTATCGACATAGGCGGAGCGAGGTGTGCCAGTAAAGCGGCCACGACCGAACGATCTGCGACACGATTAATCCCCATGGCTCCCGTGCGAGCCTCACGCTCCAGACGCGCTGCCAACACCTCTTGAATGCACTGTGCACGAAGATTCGGCCCCATCGCAACCCATGTATCAGGCGACGACGCAAGATACTCTACAAAGTTATCATCGAGAGGAGCGAAGACCTCACCTACCAGCCGTGTCTTTTGTTCATCCGCGAGCTGAGGCAATAGCCACATGCCGTACTCAACAATCCATCCTGGATCTGCCCTCTGATCTGAATCCTCGTTAAGGCACGAGAACTTGAGCGCCGAGAGGAAGAGTAAGGCTAGATTCGCCGGTATTTCTGCCTGCAGTAATTCTACAAGTCTATTCGCTAATCGTGTTCCTGGTAGAAGGCACCCGACGCTGAGCATTACTTCACAGGCAGTTGCTGAATTGCCGGTATCGGTCTCGGTGTTGCTATCGCTCTCTAATAGGAAAGCCACAACGGCCTCCATCAGACATCTCGCTTCCGAGGGGCAACGACGGAGCGCCTGAAGCACCGGCTGCGGTTTTCCATCACGCTGGAGGGCAGTATTGACCTCCCTGCGCATTTTTTCCTCAA
>JBILFA010000045.1:0-25045 GCA_044351795.1 Bdellovibrionota bacterium
ACACGCTTCCAAAAAAACCCAAGGAGGTGACTAAGAAAACTCAAACTGATATCTATACTGCGGATCATGTTCGTGGGATCGAGGCGGATCTTTTTAGCGGGACGCGACAATCTTTGTAGCGGTAGATTGCCCTGATGTAGTCCTTAAAGATCACTTTGCCCGTTCCAGCTTTGAGCTGATCTTCCATCTCTTTGATCACGAGATCAGCAACATGCGAGAAACGTCTCGTATCAACTGCAACCCCGTGATTGATGAGTTCCTTTAGAACGCTGAAATGAGTTTCAGCGAATTTCAACGCCTCATTCAGATCCTCGGTTTTGGTCGTGAACTTCTTCCAGCGATTATTGTGGGCAAGTTTGACACGCGCATACCAACAGTTAGTCCTACTGTTCTTACGCTTGTAAACAACAACGTTTTCGTTGCAAAGGTAATGTAAATCCGTATCGCTCATTCTTGCTCCCGTTCTCACTTTCGGGGTTAAGTGAGAGTAATCGGATCAATAATGAGCAAACTTTAGCGAGAATGACTGAGAATTGTTTCTGAATTGTAAGTTGAAAACTGGTCTAATGAATTTTCCGTTCTCACTCGACTTCCCAAGATTGAAAATCTCGGTTGATTGTAGAGTAAAAAGAGGGGATAAAACACTGAAACAATTGAATACCGGAGAAAGGACTTGAACCTTCACACTCTTGCGAATATTGGATTTTGAATCCAACGCGTCTACCATTCCGCCACTCCGGCACATATATTTTTAGTTCAGTATCATACCCCCAGTTTCTTTTGAATCCAACGCGTCTACCATTCCGCCACTCCGGCACAGAAGTAGAGCCCTACTCTTAAACGGATTTCGTCAACAATTCAAGCATCCAAAGCCTGATAGCAGCGCTGATCAGCCTGGAAAGCGGCCGCATCATTCTCCACAGCCGTCCGAATGCGGCTTTCGATCAGCTCTACCAGTGTTTCCAGGGGGTAAGAAGACGGCTCTATGGGCTCCAAAAAGGCAATATCAATGGACGAGCCTATCACTATTGGAAAAAGGTTGTGACGCAGCAGCTCCCAGTTCCCCCGAATCGCTATGGGCTGAATTACCGCACTGGGCATCCTGCGCACGAGCGCCAGAAGGCCAGTGCCCTTGAACCTCTTCATTTTGCCGTCTCGAGCTCTGGTTCCCTCCGGGAAGATACACGCCACCTGCTTGACTCTTTCCTTGTAAGCACCAAAATCCTCGATCGCCTGAATTGACTTCTTTACATCCTTGCGGTCAATGAGAACGGAGCCCAAACGGCGTAGGGCAAATGATATACTTGGAATCCAACGGCCCAACTCTTTTTTTGCAATAAAGCCGAGTTCTCGCTGACGACATAGCCACATAATCATAGGAATGTCGTACATGCTCTGATGATTTGCGACTATGATCACAGGTCTCGCCGCGGGCAAGGTCGGCACTCCATGGACCTTGAAAGATGCCCCGCTGACAAATCTTATGTTCCAGATAATACCAAGATTCATCAGATCCAAAGCTCGCTTCTGTAGACGAGGGCTCACTAGAGCAGCAAGGATTTGCGCGATGTGAAAAACGATGAGCAGCCCGAAGAAGATTACGAGGAATATCGGAGTCACCAACCAATTGAGCATACGGTGGTAGACTGAATCGGCTTTAACCATCGCGTACTCCATCGTCAACACTCTCAAGCAATCGTAGCTGCATCTTTATGGCATGTTCCAATTTAACCTTGAGCTTCTCCGCTATCGGGCAATCCTCTCGCAGTAACGCAACAATTATGGCTGACCGCATGTAGGCAAGCTTCTCCATTTTATCAAGCATGGTCATGTGAAAATGCCTAATCGTGTCGAGCGCTATCGCCGCTCTAATCGTATTGACCGCCGTATCGGAACTGTTATCCCCAGAGAGCACAGCAGCAGCTTTCAGTCGTATTTCATCATCTGAGAGCCCGCCTAGCCCGGCAATATCGGGAAGCGTGCTCCACAGAAGTGCACGAAGCTCGGAGAGATTGCGGACGCCCCCCTCTTCGAGAGCCAGCAACGAGATTCGAGCCATCCGCTGATTGTACGAAACGCCCTCTTCTCGGACGAGCCCAACTTCACTATTACCGCCCAAGGCGGCAACATGTTCGTAATCACCCACAATTACGGGCACAGCAGACTCGCCGAAGAGCTTGGCGATCGCTACTCGTAACGCCGGCGCTTGGACTGCTAATAGAGACGATCTCATGCGCTCTCCCAAAGCGGGAGGCATATCATACTCATGCCGTTCTCCAATATGGCTTTCTCAAGAGTTGTGGAATATTTGGAGGCATTTATCAAGTGACGCGCCTAAAAGCTCGTGTCGCGATCATTTAGAGCCCATGCTACACCTGGTCAAGGCTGTAAGAGAGGGATAGTATGAGTCTCATAAACCGACTTGCCGTTTCCTCTGAAGCAGGTGTGTATGATGAGAGCATCGGTCACTCGTATAGCACTTATCGGCAGTTTTTTCGTTAGTAGTCTGGGTTATCCCATGGTAGCCAAAGCGGATGATTACATATCCCCTGAACTCGTAAAGGTCACCACTCCTACCTATAAAGCCTCTTTTGATTATTTTCGTCCGCGCTTTGGAACCTATGAATATACCGTGAGCTGGGAAGGGATCCCTGCAGCATCGTGCTCACTCACGTTCAAACAGAAAAATGGGCACTATATCGTCGAGACTGCGGCACGAACCTACAGTGGAGTCGACCTGCTCTACAAATTGCGCTACAGCGCGACCGGAACTCTGTCCAAGGATGACCTTACTTCGGTCAATTTGGTGATCGATCATCGCGAAAACTCGCGCCATAAAAACGTCACTATCGACTTTCTACCGGAAGCGGGGAGGATCTCCGCAGTTCGCAGCAAAGGAGAGGACGATCCACACAAGATTTCCCTCTCGTTTGTTCCGCACAATTCCACCCTCGACCCTATGGGCGCAGCATTCATCGCTCGCGCGCTCCCGTGGCAGACCGGTGAAACGAAAACCTTCGACGTGTTCAACGGCAAAAGTCGATACTATATCGAGTTGACTGCCGTTCGAAGGGAGACCATCCGTCACAATGGCGAGGAGAAGAGGGTTATCGTCATAACTCCTCAAGTACGTAATCTAACGACAACGAAACCGATCTCAAAGCTGCGCGAGGCGTTCATCTACGTAACCGATGATCCTCACCGAGAAGTTCTCAAGATTGTAAGTTCTGTGTTTATCGGGAGCGTTACCACGTCTCTGGATTCGTTCACGCCGCTCGAAGTCGAAGACCACAAGGCAGCTCAAGTGGCTCAGGCTGGAGCCTCAAACGAAGTACACACGAGCGCTCCATTATAAAGCCTGCCAGGGCTGGTCAGACGACCTTTTACCGCAAGCCGGCTAACGCCGACGTCAATGAAGATTGCTGCTGCTGTAGACGACCCATCAACGATTCGAGACGAGCAAAACGAGCTTTCATGTCCTCGGCCTGCTTCGTAATCTGCCTTTCTGCGTCTGCTATGCGGGTGTTGAGATCCGTGATGAGGGTCTTGTTTCCGTTAATGGAGATGTCTAGCAGTCCGTTAAAACGGGTATAGATATCAATGGTTCCAGCGGTTAACGATGTCGTATCCGCAAAACCGGTCAAGATTGAGCTCACGCTGGAAGGCTCAGCTGAAACTGCGGCTTGGAATTTAGCACTGTCAAACTTCAAACTACCGTCACGTTCGGTAGTAATCCCCAGGTCTGGAAAGATTCGAATGCTTACCCCACCGGATGCCACGCTAGTCGACAAAGCAATGCGCAGAGCGTTGAGAGCGTTGTCATCAGTGCGCGTGCTCGCCAAGGGTCCGAAAACGTTCTTTACCTCTGCTGCTGAGTCGTCCCTCGATACTTGATTATTCTCCCGGAGGAATTTTACGATCTCATTGTACGCGTCGACGAACTCCTGGACCTTAGAGCTCGTGGTAGCGGCATCTTCAGCGATCTTGACGGTCGCGCTTCCCGCTGAGACCAGATTGAGCGTGACGCCGGGGAGTACATCCGCGACACTGTTGGTCGGACGTGTGAGCGTTCCGATGCCGGATATGGTCAAGCTTGCATCAACCGCAGCGCTTTCTGAGTAGGCAGTCAAATTCGTCAATGACGCCCCCAAAGCCGTTCGGGCGATAGTACCTTTTTCGGTACCCTCATAGCTCGAAGAAATCAAGACCTTGTATGACGGACTCGAGGAAGTTCCGACGTTAACGAGCGACGCCTCGGCCTTTGTGCTTGCTATATTGAAGGCGTTAACGAAGTCGGAAACACTGTACGATCCGTTAGTGACGACTATGCTCACAGTCTCTTGATTGGATCCGGTACCAACTGTGAGGGTAACGGTTCGATCCACCTCTGCTTCGGCACCTGTCAGACTGCTCTGCAGAGCTGACTCGGCCGAGCTGTAGGTCTGATCGAACGTGTAGATATGATTCTTCGCGAGTGTATTGACCGTTACGTCGTAGCTGCCGTTTGCTGCTCCGTTGGCTGCGGATGCAGTCACTACTGACTCTTTGCTACTGGTGCCTGTTTTAGAGACACCTCCACCATTCAACGTAGAGAAGCCTCTGAGAAGCGACTTGAGACTCTCCAGCTTTGTATTGAGGTCCTCCATAGCCGAGTTCGTTTCTTGCAACTCGGAGACCTTTTTTTGCTGCGGTTTGACTCTCGACTGCCGAGCTGCATCGCTCGTTGACTCAATGAGAGCTGCAGAATCGATTCCAGATGCCAGTCCAGAAAAGCTGATGCCAGCCATAGGTGTTCCCGTTTAAGTAGAGTAACGGCAGTTTTTTCCTACGACTTACGAGTACGGCTCATCTTTCGGGGAGATTTCTTCCCCTTTGAAGTCTTTAGGATACCATAAAGCCACGTCTGCAAGATCGGATCCATCGCGGGCAGGATGGATCTCAAGGAATCTCCGGCGCAAAGGGTCCGAGATTCCTCAATGTGCTTCACAATTATTCGTATTAATTCTGGGTTGAGGCTCCATACTGCACCACAAACACGACCTGCGATCGATACCTCCTGTGCCCCCAAAATCCGGGCAACAACCTGGGCTCCGATGCGCGCATTCGCACCTCGAAAGGTCTCCCCAAAGAACACCTCCACCACGGTAGACAGTGAGACGCCGGGACCCTGAAGCATCATAGAGAGCGCTTTCACTGAACTCTCGACATGTGAAGAGGCGATCCATCGGCCGACAGCCTCAACGATATCATCATCGAGGGGACCGGCATCCAAGACGGAGAGAAACTGATCGCCGCTCAGGTATGAGGGCAGTGTCGCAAGAGCACTCTCTAAAGGGCGAGAAGATGAGCGGGCAAGAGAACAGGATTCCAGGAAGTATTCGAGAACGGCTAATTCAACTGCTCCTCCCCGCGTTGCGGCTTCACGCCAAGATACCTCCACAAGCTCTGCCGAAACCTCAGAAGCTGAATTCGAAGAGAGCTGCTGAACAGGTGGATTAACCACGGGTTGGGGAGTTCGCGGTTCATCTCTGGAAGCCTCCCGGCCTCCTTGAAGGGCACGACCTAAAGCCTTGGTCATGTACATGATACGCGAAGAGCTCATAGTGCGTTTGCGGAAGAGCGTCGACATGTCGAGTTCGATCAGCTGCTCGAGAGTGAATGACTCTTCGAAGGGGGCTCGTGGCCAGGAGGAATCCCAGAATTGCCCTAAGGATCGAAAGCGTAGGCTTTCGAAGCGGGGATCGTTTTTGAGCTCCTGCAACCGATCGCGTAGATCAATTTCGAGCTGTACGCTACTAACGATCTCTTCTGGAGCATCCTGTTCCTGAGCCTCTTCAACGCGTTCTCGAATGCGGGGAGAAATCGGGGGAGGAGGGGAGAAAAGATCACCTGCCTCCCCATCACCGAGCGCCTGCAACAGTGTTACAAGCAGGGACTCCTGCTCCTTGTTGAGCCACTTGAGCTTGGCGATCTTCTTAGTTCCCAATTCAACCAGCTTCTCAAAGGTGAACTCTCCCAAGATGCCAAGCGAGATCGGGGCTGTGCCCACAAAGCGCCCTACTTGCAATGTTTTTAGAAAGTTAAAGCGCGGAGAGGAGGCAAATTGCTGGAGCGCCTCGCTCAACTCCACTAGTGTGGTCTGACCCTGACTCATGAGATAACACTCCTTAGGACGCGCCGGTACAATCGTCTCGCCTAGTTGACAGACGTGCCGAACTCACCTCGTTTTAGGATGCGAAGATGGGGGTGGTATGCTTCACCTTCATAACGTGACCCTTATCGAATGGACAGACTCTATGAGCGTTACCATACAGTTTCTCGGAGCAGCAGGGACCGTAACCGGTTCAAAATATCTCGTTTCGAGCCCTTCTTCCCGCATCCTTGTAGATTGCGGAATGTTCCAGGGCGAGCGCTCGTGGCGTGAAAGGAACTGGTCAGCGCCTCTTTTCGATCCTTCAAGCGTTGATGCAGTACTCTTGACCCACGCCCACCTTGATCATGTCGGTATGCTGCCGCGCTATTTCAAGCTCGGTCTTCGGGCGCCTGTGTACTGCTCGAGAGCAACAGCCGATCTCGCTCGGCTCATCCTCCTCGACAGCGCTCGACTGCAAGAGGAAGAGTCATCGTTCCGAGCGGAAACCGGGAGATCTAGACACCACCCTCCCTTACCGCTTTACACCGAGACAGACGCGCAAGGTGCTCTTGAACTCTTGAGACCGATCGACATCAACACCCCCGTGAATCCCTGCCCGGGAGTCGAGGCATCGTGGCATCTGATGGGACACATTCTCGGAGCGTGCTCAATCAGCTTGAACATTCAAAACAAAAGGATCGTGTTTTCAGGAGACGTAGGCCGCTACCACGTTCCTATCTTGGTTGATCCACAGCCCGTTGAGCAGGGGGATCTATTGTTAATTGAGTCGACGTATGGAGACAGACTTCACGCCGCAGAGTCACCTGAAGTTGCCCTGGGGCAGATCATCAACCGCACCGTCGCGAGAAAGGGTACTGTTATCATGCCTAGTTTTGCCGTAGGACGTACTCAGACTCTTCTTTACTACCTTCGTGAACTCAAGAGCCGGCATGAAATACCGGATATTCCCGTCATCATTGATAGTCCGATGGCAAGCGATGCGACAACTATCTACAAACGACACACGAACGAGTACGACGAAACCTCGCTCGGAATTGTAGAGCGAGGATCTCAGCCGTTCGGAATGCCCAAGATGTTCTTCACTAGAGATCGCAATGACTCGAAGAAACTCAACTCGATATTTGAGCCGATGATACTGATCTCAGCGAGTGGAATGCTGTCCGGCGGACGCATTCTCCACCATCTCAAGAACAGGATCTCCAATGAACGAAATACGGTCCTTTTCGTCGGCTTTCAACCACCAGGGTCTCGGGGTGATTGGATCAAGCGAGGAGGAGGAACCGTAAAACTCCTGGGCGAGGAGGTTGTGGTACGCGCCGAGATCGAAGAGATAAGCGGACTGAGCGCCCATGCAGATAGAGATGAGCTTCTAAGGTGGTGCAAATCCTGCTCTGGAAGGCCTGGAAAGGTCGCCGTCGTTCACGGTGAGCCGGGAGCAGCTCAGAAATTCCGCACGTCGCTCGAGGGTACGTTCGGTTGGAATGTGGGAGTACCTGCGTATCTGGATACGTGGGAGATCTGAATGGAGTAGTGTTTAGCGTTAATTTTTCACTGTCTTGTTGAAAACACGAATCGGTCGGAGCACTAGGGAGGAGTAGCGTACAAGTACGCCGCTCCCCCGTTAGTCATGAGAGAGCTCTATCGTGTGCTTGCACCACCCATGTGGTGTTGCTGTTGAGACTCCTCTACCGCTCGCTCACCTCGGAGCATAGAGGTACCGGCACGCTCCTCTACCCCAATCGATTCAGATACCTGTCGCGCTCGATTAAGATGCTGCTCGAGAGTAGGAAGGGTGTTTTGAGCATACTCCTTCACATCTGCATCTTTCGCATTTTTTGCTTGTTGGCGGTAATTTTCGACATCCTTCTGATGCTCCTTAACCGTCTGCTTCATGTACTCTTTGTCGAACTCTTCACCCGACAGTTTCTGCAAACGTTCAACGATCGTGCGATCGGATCGAGAAAGGTCAGATGGGAACGACACATTCTTGTTTGAAGCTATCTGTTGGAGCTTCTCCACGGACTGGGTGTGCTCATCTTTAATCTCTTTAGCCAGATTCTTAACTGAGTCGTTGCTGGCTTTTTGCTCAGCGAGATCGCCCAGCTGCTTTTCGGCCATCGAGCTGCGCGCAGCATCCATGACGAAATTCTTCTCCTGACCACTTAAATTACTGCGCCCCTGGCGGTCCGCTGCGAACGCCAGCGAAGCTGTTACTGCACAAGCCAGTGCGAGGAAAGCTGTTACATAACTCTTTTTGTGACAATTCATATAGATATTCTCCTGTTCGTATAAAGAACCGAGAGAAAGCTTAGGAAACTTGGTGCATGTCCTTGCATGACGAGACTCACTCCTCCACGGCGGCCTCAATCGCCTGGAAGAGAAAAGGGCTGCAGACTGTTGGTTGACAATCGGGCATCATATAATGAAAAGGCTTAGACGTTCGACCGACTAAAGTGCTATACTTAAAAGTAGAGGGCATGTCGAATTTACCATTGACCCACTCCCAGCCACTCCATCTCGTTGACATCGACGAGATGAATGCCGCACGCGGCGAGCAGACATCAGATAAGCCGTCGCACTCCACGGAAACCGATATCCTGACCGTCGATTCACCGGTCGCATCGCTTCCTCTGCCCTCCCCTCCGGCCCGCCCTAAGAAGACCAATGTCATCGACGAAATTACGAGTTCACTTCCTGCGGGCATCGAGCTGCACCGCGCGTACCGATTTCAACCACCATCCCTCAAGCAGAGCAAATTCGAACTCGCTGTACTCAAATTACACGCTCCAGACCATCTGGAATCCAAACTAGCGACGTGGCGTCGCACAGTCGAGGAAGAATTCCCGGAATTGACGGTCTTGGTGCGTCGAGTGGAGGTTGATCAGAATCTTCAGAGCAATCTCAGAAATCGCTTCCGCGGGTCTCCACTTCTGACCCACACTGCCCTAACCGAGCTCGATACCATGCTCAGTCTCCTCTGCGGTTACCCGCCCGCCCCTCGAACCGATCCACGTTCCACACGCCCACGGCGCGCTAATCTGCGACACAAGCACATGGTAGCGATCGATAGCACAGGGACTCTCGACAGAGAGGATCTCGTGTTCGGAGAAGTGCTACCCAGTGGACTTCTACAACTCTCGGTGGCATTCATCGATGTAACTGATTATGTATCACTCGGTAGCGATGCCGATAAATACGCATTGCGGGTAGGAAGCCCTGTGTGGGGCAGAACGCGGGTTATCTCTCCTTTAGGACCCTCGCTTCGGTGCGGCCCCGGCTCCTTCAAAGAGGGCGAAACCCGCGCTGCATGGGTTGTCGAGAGCGTCATCTCACCTACCGAAAGCTTGCCGCTCTTGAGCTCTACACTCAAGCGAGCATGGGTAGTCAACCACAAGAACCTCGATCCTGCCGTGCCTACCGAAGCTTGCCCGCAGTCGCCACTCGGCAAGAACCTCGCAGCGCTAGCCGAGATCACACATATTCTCGAAAACAAGCGCACTTCCAAGAGTGCCGTCATTCGCATCGATGGGGAAGGACTACTTTCAAGAGTCGTGGCACAGTGCATGATACGCGCCAAGAATTTTCTCGGTTTGTTCGCAGACACCGAGGCAAAGATCCCGGCGATTTTCAGGGTTCACCAATTTCCTTGCAGTGAAACGATCGCGGATTACATCGATCGACTGCACGACATAGGCATACCTGTATCCCCAGGCGACTTTGGCCCGGAGTTTTTCTCTGGCGGGATCCTACGGGCCTTAGAGGAGAGAAACCATCCAGCAGCTCGCGTTCTGTCGAATACCCTTCTCGATGCGTTCATGCTTCGCAGTCAGTACTCTACACGAAATGTTGGTCACTACGGACTAGGACTCGACGCATACCTCGAAATAAAGCCACGCGATGCAACCGGTCTTGCCAACCAGCTCCAGCTCGATGCCTTTTGTTCGGGACATCAACTCTTGAGTGAGCGCGAGATGTCGCGCCGCGCCGACACACTCAACCAGAAACGATGGGATCGAGACATCCGACAGTACAAGATTCGCTTCCTCGAAGACCTTGCGGAACATCTCTCACATGTGGGAGATCTCTGTTTGGGAGTAGTCAAGAACGGTGGT
The DNA here is from genome assembly GCA_044351795.1 of Bdellovibrionota bacterium. Taxonomy (GTDB): domain Bacteria; phylum Bdellovibrionota_C; class UBA2361; order UBA2361; family OMII01; genus OMII01. The sequence continues at coordinate 10,267 of JBILFA010000045.1, forward strand.
ACGCAAGCCTCCTACTGCGAGGTCGAAGGATTTTATAAGTGGGGAATCATCCTGGGACGGACCAAAGAGCATCTCCGTGAGGGAGATCTGATAGCATTGCGGCTGAAGGGCTTTAATATCGAGCACATGAGGTACGAGTTCTCGATCTGTAAGCCGTAACCAGATTGTCACAGTAATTGCGGCTCTGCAGCAACTGCAAACGGCAGCTGCCGATTCTAGTCACAATCACTACTCTCGAGGAGTACGGCGGAATCAGGAAGAGGACTCCGCTTAACGCGAACGATACCGGCTGCTGAAAAGAACTTGTCAAAAGTATGAAACATCTCTGTGTAACTACCTCCGTGCTTTTGGGCTTGGCTATCGTCACCGGTACAATTCGTAATTCCTTTTGTGTCCCGAGGGAAGATCCTGCACCTCGAAACATCATTCTCGTCATCGGGGATGGTATGGGGCCACAACAGGTTGGCTTGGCCGAGCTCTACGCTGCCAAGGCTAAGGACGACTCTGCCAGAACACTCTCTGGTTTCATAAGACAGTCGGTCATAGGTGCCCACATGCCCTCAGCACAGGGCACCTTGGTCAACGATTCGGCATGCTCTGCCACGCAGATCGCAAGTGCGTGCTCGTGCAAATCTCGGCAGATCGGACTAAATGCCGAAGGAGCGCCGTGTAGGACTATATTTCAAGACGCTAAGAAAGAAGGAAAGAAGCTCGGGCTTGTGTCAGACACGAGGATTACCCATGCGACGCCAGCTGCGTTCTATGCACACGTCAACGACCGAGACTCAGAAAACATGGTTGCCGAACAGCTCCTCGACAGCGGGATAGATCTGGCACTGTCGGGCGGACGTTCTTTCTTCCTTCCCAAGCAAGGCACCTGCAGCTCGAGCGACTGCCGGGAAGAGACCGGGAACTATGGAGAGCGTGCGGACCGACGAAATTTGCTTAATGACGCTCGAAAGCGAGGCTTCTCTATTGCACTCAACGCGAGAGACCTTGAACTCGCGCACGGCACCCCTCTGCTTGGATTGTTTTCTCAAGACGTTATGAACGACGCTTTCCGAGAGGGGCAAAACGAGCAGCCTACTCTCGCCGTTATGACCCAAAAAGCGCTGAAGTTGTTGGACAATCCGAATGGCTTCATTTTGATGGTGGAGGCTGGCCAGATAGACCTAGCAGCGCATCATAACGATGCGGGATGGGTGTTGGCAGAGCTGCTTAGACTGAGCGCCGCTCTCGGTGTCATTGATAACTTCATCCAAAACCGCAACGATACCTTGGTAGTTCTCACAGGTGATCACGAGACGGGCGGGATGGGGTTCAGCTATTACTATCCCGCGAACGTCCCCTTGACGTCGAACTTTTTTGTATCACCACCGACCGCTGTGAATTCTGATTTCGTCTCAAGTGAGAATCTGGCGGTCCTTCGAGGCCAAAAGGCTAGCCTGCTCTCTGTAATGACCACGTTTACGCAGCAACATCAAAAGCAAAGAACACCGAAAAAGCTACAGCAACTTATACAGTCAACAGCGCATCTCTCTCTCAATACCGATGTTGCAGCGTGGATAGCGGGCAGTGTGAACGAAGAGAGACATCAACCGAATATGTATGATGCGCTGCTCGGGCCCTTCTATCGAAAAGACTCCGGCCCCTCTGCCATTCTGGGGCGAGCTTTGGGCGCTCAGTTGGGCATCGTGTGGGGGACTGGGACCCATACCTCGACGCCGATATTTGTATTTTCAAAAGGTCCCCGCAGCACAGCCTTCCAGGGTTGGTTTGACACGCTCGAGCTCGGACAGCGCCTTAAGCACATACTAGAGCAAAAAGGCACTAGCCCGACGATGTGACCTCTAACAGGCTGCGGAAAAATGGCTTCGTAGCGAGAAATTCGAGGTTTTGGTGATGGTCGAAGATGAGAGCGTGAAAAAACCGCAGGTGTATCCGCTGCGATACATTGAGGATTTTTTCGCGCTCTCATCTTCGGCCAGCGCCGAAAGATCGGATTTCGCAGCAGAAGAGCATTTTTCCGCAGCCTGCTAAGGCACTCAGCGGTTCAGTAAAACATTCGCAATCTCTCCGAAATCGTTAATCTCACGCTAGAACTCTCCGCAAAGCGGTGAGGAACTTTGGGAACTCTTTCTCAGGATTCCGACGGACCGATGAAAATCCGATGCTTTTTTACTTGTATCCAGAGAATGTGAGCGTGTCGTTCTCTAGGTCGATTATCACCTTCCCGCCCTGCTTCAGCGAACCAAAGAGTATTTCGTCCGCCAACGGATCCTTAATCTCCTTCTGAATGAGCCGTGCCATCGGTCGAGCGCCATAGATTGCATCGAATCCTTTGCGAGCCAACCACTCCTGCGCTTCGCGACTAACCTCGAAAGTTATCTTGCGGCTGGCGAGTTGAACCTCCAGCTCTCGTATGAACTTCTCGACGATCTGAACGATAATCTCCAGCGGCAGCGAATTAAAAAATATAGTTTCGTCCAAGCGATTACGAAATTCCGGCTTAAAGAGAGACTTAATCGCAGTATCACGAAAATTGTTCGGCTGCGCGTTTCCAAATCCAAGTGCCGCAGCCTTCTCAGATCCTGCATTTGTGGTGAAGATGACGATTACGTTTCTAAAGTCAGCCTTGCGACCTTGAGAATCGGTTATGGCAGCATCATCCATGATCTGCAGAAAGATATTGAATACATCCGGATGTGCCTTCTCGATCTCGTCGAAGAGAATAACTGAGTAGGGATTCTTTCTTACGAGATCGACGAGCAGCCCACCTTCCTCGTATCCTACATATCCTGGAGGGGCACCTGTGAAGCGAGAAACAAGGTGCTTGTCATGATACTCACTCATGTCGAAGCGGTGGAAGTTAACTCCCAACTCTTGAGCCAAGACTCGCGCCACTTCGGTCTTGCCGACACCAGTAGGACCGGCAAAGAGGAAGCTACCGATCGGCTTGGCTTCAGATTGCAAGCTGGCTCGGCTTCGCTTTATAGCTCGAGCGATTGATTCAACCGCTTTCTCTTGGCCGAAGACTCTGCGTTTGAGGTTCGCTTCGAGGTTTCTCAGAATCTCCTCATCAGAGTTGCTGACACTCTTGACCGGAACGCGCGCTATAGCTGAAACAACTTTCTCAATCTGATCCTCGCCGATTACTTTGCGCCGTCGGCCTGCTGGCGCGAGGGAGTTTGCAGCACCCGCTTCATCTATGACATCGATCGCCTTATCCGGCAGAAATCGCTCGTTGATGTGCTTCGCAGATAGCTCTGCTGCGGCACGGAGCGCCTTGGTCGAAAAGCAGGTCTTGTGAAACTGCTCAAAGCGACCTTTGAGACCCTCCAGAATCTGAACGGTTTCGTCGATAGTAGGCTCTGGAAGATCTACTGTTGAGAACCGTCGACTCAGCGCACGGTCTTTTTCGATACTCTTCTTGTAATCCGCATGCGTGGTACTTCCCATACATCGAATCTCCCCCGATGCCAGGGCCGGCTTGAGGAGATTTGCCGCATCCAATGAACCGGTGCCCGTTGCACCGGCACCGACGATCGTGTGCAACTCATCGATGAAAAGGATCGCTTTCGGCCGATGCTTCAGCTCACTGAGAACACGGCGCACCCTGTCTTCGAATTCTCCGCGAAACTTCGTACCCGCAACTAGGCTTCCCATGTTCAAGAGAAACACATCGGAGCCCTTGAGGTGCTCGGGAACCTCGCCCGAGACGACCTTCGCAGCTACCGCGTGGGCCATGGCGGTCTTTCCTACCCCCGGTTCTCCCAGGAAGAGAGGATTGTTTTTCTGGCGTCTACACAAGATCTTTATAGTTCGCTCGAGCTCTTTCTCTCTACCTATGACCGGATCTAATTTACCCGCCTTGGCAGCGCTCGTCAGATTCTCCGTGAACTGCTCGAGGGCTGACCTCCCGCGACGCTCGGTCGAGACCTCATCCTCGCCATCTTCCTCGGAGTCGGGAAGAAGTTCATCGTCTCCTCCTGAGAGTTTTGATATTCCGTGGGCCAGAAAGTTGAGCACGTCGAGGCGGGTGACTCCTTGCTTCGCGAGATAGTACACTGCATGTGAGTCCTCCTCGGAAAATAAGGCTACCAAGACCTCTGCGGGAGTGATTACATCCTTTTGAGCTGAACGCATGTGCATAATCGCTCGCTGTAGAACCCGTTGCACAGCAGGAGTCTGCGAGGGCTCTGCCGCCAGTGTCTTGGAACCTTTCACGGGAACAACCTCTACGTGCTTATCAAAGAACGTTTCGAGATCTTTTCGCAGCTGTGCTATGTCAGCCCCGGTATGCTGGAGGAGTTCACTTATATGCTCATCGAAGGTCAAAGCATACAACAGGTGCTCTAGGCAAAAAAATGCATGACGTCTCGACGACGCTTCGCGAAAGGCAGCCTCGAGAGTTAATCCCAGCTCCGTGCTGAACATTACACTTCCTCCATCACGCATCTGAGCGGAAAACCTTCAGTTCGCGCTCTCTGGTGAACTAACTCGATCTTAGCTTCTGCAATCTGTTTGGAGAATACTCCAGCGATCCCTCTCCCGTTTTTATGCACTTGGAGCATGATCTGGACCGCCTCGGAAGGCGACTTCATAAAGAGGGTCTCAAGGATATGAACCACGAATTCCATCGTTGTGTAGTCATCATTTAATAGGAGCACCTTGTATTGCTTCGGCGTTTTAGTCCGAATCTCCTCTTGAGTAGCAACATCTGACTCATGCTCTGAACGACGCTTTGCCATAGCTCTCAACCAATCAACCGTGTTCGCCTGAAATAACCGCCTGTGGGTATGACATACCCGGAAAACCTACGGACATTGAACCTCGTCTATACGACTACTCACAAGCCCCCGAGGCTCTATAACAAGGTTATATAGCAACCGGGCCTTGCTGTACTCTTCGTTCGAAGACCGGGCTCATGTTTATAAGATCATAAAAGCTCGTAAGAGGATGTAAAGAGTTCGTTGAACCAGTAGACGGGCCTCAACTCACATTAAGCGAGGTCCCTAGAACGAGTGCGGCGGCCGATCAGCAGAGCGGTCAACACACCTCCGACCAGAAGACCCAGCAGGCCGGCCAATAATCCATAGGTGATCTTCACTCCCCGTTTGGAGAACTGAGTAAACGCGTTATCAAGGGGATTCATCGATACATGCACACGACGGAGCTTCCAGGCTCCACCTTCCTTGACACTAAAGGCGGTCCATTTAGTTTGAAACTCAAACACATTTCCGACCTCGTCGAGGACCTTGTCTTTGGTAATTCCAGACACTAAAACCAGCTCCGCAGATATCTGTTGAATCAGCGCGGGCATGACCTCTGTTTTATGGCTGCCGCCATCTCCGAGCTGCTCTTTCATTCGCTCCTTGGAAGCATTCAGCTCCTCTATGCTGGAGATCTCCTCTCCACTAGCAGTGACCGCTGAGAAGCCGCTGGAGAGAAAAGGTGCAAGGCCGTCAAACGATCGGTTGGAGAGCGCATTCTCGTACGCACGCACCATCGCCGTGAAGGAGGATTGAATCACAGGATCTATCTGATCAACATTCGCTTCGGCACCTGATGTTGCTGCCGAGAGACAGCTCATCACAAGCACACATACTCTGATCCAAGAGCTTTTCATGCAGATCTCCCAAGCAAAAAAGGCCGTATCGGCTGCGCTGCGACTATCTCGAGCAGCTAGCTTTACAGCGACAGGTAAGGTGTCATGCTTACACGTGCGTATTCGGTCTCAACTCTACTCTCTTCGCAAAGGGCTGCTCAACTCCTATTCAGTCGGCGACCATACAGAGGCTTGAAACAATGTGGAGAGCGATCAAAGGAGACCGCACTACCTCGATCTCGCTCTGCTAAAGACGCAGATGAGCCTCTCTAGGATTCGTTCCCTTGTCTTAATTCGCTCGTTTCACTAAGGTAACGGAGTCGTCTATTCCGGGTTATCAGAGGAATCAACCATGAACAAATCTCCACGTTGCCTGCTCATATGCGCTCTCGTCCTTTGCACTGGAACTAATAGTTGGGCGGGCCCACTTAAAAAGGCGGCCGAGGCCGTTGGCGGGGCGGTCAATTATGTTGGGGAAACGGTCGGTGACACGGCTTCAGCCGTTGGAGGGAGTATCAAAGATACTGCTGAAACTATCACCGGCAACAATGATCCCTTGCAAACCAAGAAGGAGATCGATGCTACTGCGCTCAAGACAGTGGATACCATCACGGCCCAGAGCAAGGACGCCATGGCTCTCTTCGAGAAGAGCTATGGCTATGCCGTATTTGATTCACGAAAAGCATCCATCCTCATTACCACCGGCAAAGGCATCGGAGTCGCGGTGCGCAAGGAAACAGGAGAGAGGGTTTACATGCACGTGGCCTCAGCTGGTGTAAATGTCGGTGCCGGGCTTCAATTCTATCAAGGCTTGTTTCTCTTCGAAAACAAAGCATCCTTCGATGCTTTCGTAAACAAAGGATGGCAGGCTGATGCAACTGCTGGAGCTACCCTCGGCAAGACCTCGCTAGAGGCCCAAGCTAAGTTTACCAATGGTATGGCGTACTACCAGATCTCCGAGACCGGAATAATGCTGGATGCCGACATTACCGGGACAAAGTACTGGAAGAGTGGTGAGCTCAATAAGGCAGCCCACGGCACGCACTAGCGCACCAAAGCACCAGGCGGCACCCTTCGCTGCCTGGTGACAAGATATTTCAAGCTCCGGTGTTCATCTTCACACCCAACCTTGCCTAAACTGTGTGAACGTCGTACGCATCCATAGTACTGTCATCTGTCCCAGATCGTGCCTAAGAGCGCTCGGAATAAAGCCATGGCAATCGTTCGATTCCCGGATGTATCAGATGCTGACGAGGATGGGCTCCTCGCATTCGGGGGAGACCTCGATGTTGAATCTCTGCTGTTAGCGTATTCGAGCGGTATATTTCCGTGGCCGTACGACGATGTAACCTTGGCATGGTTTGCTCCTCCAGAACGTGCGGTGATATTCCTCGACGAGTTCCATGTACCATCTCGGTTAGTCAGAAGGCTCAAACAGCACCCTTTTGAGCTCAAAATCGACACTAATTTCAGAGAGGTCATGATGAAGTGTGCGGAGCTCAAGAATCGCGGAACTCAGGCCGGCACATGGATTACCGATGGTATGGTCGAAGCGTATAGTAGGCTCTTCGCTCAGGGCTTGTGCCACAGCTTCGAAGCCTATCAGGATGGGGTCCTGGTTGGAGGAATATACGGAGTCCAATTGGGCGCATACTTCGCCGCTGAATCGAGTTTTTTCCGGATGTCCAACGCTTCTAAGGCCGCCATGTGTCACCTAGTCGACTATCTGCGCGCGTCAGGCATCACCTGGTTTGATTGCCAGGTGCTCACCGCCTTCTCACAGAGCTTTGGCGCAAGAGAGATCCCCCGGGCTGAGTTCATGGCGATGCTCAATGAGGCTCTCGATACATCAGCTTTGCTTTCCCCTGAACGAGAGCGGAGCGAGAGATGACGCCTAGCCGTAGTACGGGTCGCCAGTACGGATCGCCGCCGTTTGCTCGCACTGCGCGGCTTCACTACTGAATTCCGCCCCAATCTCGGCTGACAAGGTGGCATCGCACGATGTCCAGGAATTCATGTAATCCCTCAGGTTTCTGATATGTCGGAATCGGTGACAGGTAACGCCTGATCCGCTTGAGGTCCACCTCCTGCAGTCCAGTCATAGCTACCACCGGCGTATCCGGGTACACCCAGGCAAGCTCGTGAACCGTCTTTACGCCCACCTCGAAGGAGGTAACGTACTCATCGGCTTTCGTCTCATCCGTTGTAAAGGGCATGTGCAGATCGCATACGATCAGGTCAGGGGGGTCCATTGTACTGAGCATTCGGAACGCTGAATCCGGGCAATCGGAATCCAACACCTCGAGGCCGTCTGCCTCAAGTACGTAGCGCACAGTTTCACGGTAATCTTCGTTGTCATCGATGAAAAGAACGGTTTTCATGGCCTCCTTGCCTTCTAACCCGTTCACTGCAACTTCTGCGAATGGAAGGGCATCATGCCCTGTTAGTTACTTTTCGGCATCTTGATCTAATGGCTTGAGGAGAAAGAAAACCGGAATGTTTCAAGGGGCTAAGAGCTGCTACGAAAGCCCCTTCCCGGGCCCTTTGAGAGCGTAGCTGGCTGACCCAGTGTGCTTGCCATTCCACCGCACGTGATCGCAGCACTGTCTGTAGTGCAGGAACCCTCACTGCAAGTCAGAACTTTAGAGCCGCTTGCGCCCCTTTACGGTTGCCAGAAAACTCAGAAAGTTCTGATTTACGCCTAACTTTGCGTACGAGGGCTCGGGGGCAAGAGCAGCCAGCTCTTCGAGCTCGGCTTGCGAACGTCCAGCCGAGCGAATGAGCTCGGGAACCGATAGGTAACGAAGCCCCTCGACCAGCTTCGCTTTAAAGGCAACGTTATTGACCAAACCAATCGTCTCTGGAGCGATCGGATTCTCAATTCCGTACCGTGCCAAGTAGGTCGCAGCCTTTCGAGTCGGCACCACATTCGGGTTGGTCGCAGCGAAAAAACGCCGTCTGGCGAGCTCCTCGGAAACGCACGATTCGGCTCCGAGGTCCACGAGGCTCGTTAACTTTCTGACAAAATACCCCAGGGATATGGCGTCCGGCAGTGGAACTGTCGCGAGATATTCCGGCGATACCGTATCGAACAGCGCCATCATGCTGAGCGCCGTTTTCATGAGGCGTCCGTCACGAAGGCGGTCGTCGTGACTCTCAGATTGGCCGACAACTTGCTCTCTCTTGACGGCTATGCCTAATTTAAATTCTTTGGGCGGCACACCGTCAGTCTGCGCTCCGTATCTTGCGTCAAAGGTAGGGTGCAGCATCCGACCGCGTACGATACTCATGAAACGGTTAGGTTGTTCGTCACCTAGAACTCTCCTCCGCAACTCTACAACATAGCCGCGGTCGACCTTTAAAAGCTCTGAAAAGAGCATCGCGTTCTCTGCCACTCCAACAAGTAATGACGAGTCTCCCAGAGCCGTGAGGCCGAGCGCCACTAAGTCCGCGACGGTGTCGGTGCTCACGAGTCGGCACGCGGTATCGCGCCCCAACCGACCCACCCACTCGACCGATCGCCACTTCGGGGCGGTGAGTGCCTGGATGACCTGAGTGGCGTGGCGCTGATGGTCGGGAAAGTAGAAATCGATTCGCTTCTCTTGCCACGCGGCGATCTCCTGCGATGGGATCTCCGTATCGTTGATGATTGCGTTGACGATCGGATCTTCGTGCCGCATCTTCGGCAACAGAGCGGCCTCCTGCGTCGAAGACTGTTTGTCCGCTTGAGCTTTCGCCGAATTTTTTCCGTTCTTCCTCTTGGAGTGCGCAACAGCTGCTGTCGACGCGGCGTCATCCGATAGAGTTTTCGAGATCTCGCCTAGTTCCTTGAAGAGCGCTTCCTCATTCCGAACACGCCGCCTGATTGAAGCCGAGATAGTCCGCGAATTTTCAGATAGCAGGCTTACCTCCTTGACGAGGCGTTCCCAGTGTTCTTTCCCATCGACTCCGCGGAAAAATGGATTATCCGGCAAGCGAACCGCGAACGCTGCTGACGGATACTGAATAGCCATATTTATAATTCGGTCCGCTGTGTCAAGTGTGATGAGGTGGGGCGACAGCATGAGGATCGCCAACGCAGGACAGTCTCCCCGGGGCGGGTCACCGGCCGTCACGAAGTCCGCACGCATCTGGGGTGAGATACTATTCATGAAGGAGACGTTCTCTATCAGTTGCGAAAGAAGCTCCTCAGCGCTGGTGTGTATCGATGAGTCGCTCGCAAGTGCGCGCCACACCTCCCACGCGAACTTACAGGTCGCCTCATCCATGGTCTGAGTCCTCAAGAGAATCTTCTCGTTCTCCGTGAAATGGACGGGACATTTCTCAGATTCTCCTACCCATGAGAGGGTGAGACCAGCCGTAAGACACGTCCTGAAGAACGCCGTGACCTCCTTCTGAGGGTACGCGGTCACCTTTGGGATGTGAAGCGATTCAAGCGAAGATGTAGACGATTGGTCGTGATTTATCTGTGGTTTCATACAATAACCGGCGCTTCCGAATTTTGAGTGGACAACTCTATAGTGTATTTCACAATGAGGCTGATGATTGGAAATTGAACCACGAGTTAGCGCGGGCTCAAGCACCTAAGTGAACAAAGAGGACTGAGAGCTCAACGACGGGAAATCATACCGGGTTTTCTACGCTCCTCACCCTCGCCGCGCTCCCGCTCTGTTTGTATTCCCCTCTTTTTGTCTACATAACTCCGCTCAAGGGCTGGGGCACACTACGCTCTCGATTTCCTGAAGCGGCCATTAACTTTATCAGTTCGTAGAGTACTCGGATGGTGAGGATTATCAAGTGCATTCTTAGCGACTCCAGTCAGCTCATCTCTCGAATGAGCTACGTGGAACGATCTTCAGCAGGCGCGCCTTTCAAGACGGATCCCTTGAAGTAGTGCGCAAGGATCTCTTCATAAGAGAATGGGTTGTATACTCCCTCCCTTCCGAGCGCCATACCGAGCGCTCCGATCTGACAGAGGCCGACCCCGTGCCCCCACCCTGCACCTCGAAATCGAAGCTCACTCAGATAGTCGCCCTCTCGGATCTGCTCTGCGGTAAAAGCCGAGCTAAACAGAAAACTTTCATGAAAGCAGCCGCGGATCGCAAATTGATTCGGTAGAGACAGATACTTTAGTGCGCCATCTACTGACCTGTAGATAACGGTAGCGGCAAGAAAGCGTCCCGACACGCCCCGCTTGCCCCAACGGATTTCGCAAATCCTTTCGATATCGGGGACTCCGCACTTGGTACGCAGATTCTGAACCACCTGCTCTGCAGAGATCTTGTATTCCCATCGAAAGTAATTCGTGACGGCATCAACTGCGCCGAGAAACTTACTCAGCTCCTCATCGCTGACGACCTCAGGGGAGCAGAAGATCCCCCTACCCCTCCACCCATCATCATTGAGCCACGCGACGAAGTCGGTATCGCTCGAAAGGTTTAGCGCCGGTGCATTCGCGATGGGGCAATCGTACGAAGCTCCGATGCCTGCTACCGCGAATCCAAAAACATCGTCGGGGAGCTCTCCATGTCCGCCGGTCGATTTGCTGTAGTAGGCAGGCACGACACAACCCTCTGCATCAACGAGGTACTTTCCTCTGCACGGTTCGAGATCGTCGAAGAGGGCTTGCTCGAGAAAGGTGGTTCCCTGATAGCGCTGCGACATGTCGTCATTACAGACCAGGTAGGGCTTGCCGGGATACTTAGTCCCCAGGAAGGTGTATGCCCAGGATCGTGCCGCCGTTGCTTGCGCCTTTGAGAACTCGACCGGGAGCCCGCGCCCACTCATCTCCGAGCCGACGACACACGCGAGATAGGTTTCGAAATCGACCGCGTTCACGACGATTAATCGATCCTGCGCAGGGTGGATCTCTACTGCGCCGCAAAAGGCTCCTTCGATCTCCTTCTTCCAGTGAAAGTGCCTGCCTGCGACGAGCGGAGAGACTCGGATGCCTGCCCCTGACCGACGCTCCGATCCTGCGGGGTGTGATACCTTGAGAATCCCTACGATCTTCTCATTTCGATACGATCCGCCGTCCAAAGCAAGCTCGTGGTCTTCGACACGAACCGTATAGTGCTGCCCAGCAGCAAAGACGAATTGCGCCCCATTACTGGCTCGGCCGGGAGAATCGAATTCAGGCGTGAAGGTTATCTCCTTCCGCTCGTCACCCTCGATAACTATGCCCACACGAACATCGAACGGCCCGTTAGGTGGAGAAACTCGCCGCGGTCGCGGCTCCTGAGAGAGCAGCAAAACAGACGAAGCCGGCGGAGCGGCGGCCTCGGCCAGCTTTACTCGATGGGATGCAAAAAACTCCTCCGACTTATGGCTCACGACGCTACTTGGAAGGGACCCTACGAAGGCATCGACGCGAGCTAAGGACTCCTGCTCCTCTTTGAGTGAGAGCGTTCCTGTGCGCAATCCTTGCTCGAGCACATGCACAAAGGTCCTGGCGCGCTCGGGATGGTGATTGAACAGAATCAGGTCAACCCCTGCCTGCCGCAGTAGGCGGGGGCAGTCTTCGTCGGTGTAGTTGGCACGGAGGGCAGCCATATCAACGTCATCGGATACGATCACACCTTGGAAACCGAGCTCCTGTCGTAAGACATCGTGCAGAAACGTACGTGAGAGCGTTGCTGGAAAGTGCGGATCGATCGCGGGAAAGCTCACGTGTGCAGTCATGATCGCACCTAGCTTGGCCCTTCGAATTAACTCTCGAAACGGTGATAGCTCGCGCTCGCGAATAGTGTTCGCATCCGCCGAAACACTCGCAAAACCGAAATGTGTGTCCGCAGAAACATCCCCATGCCCGGGAAAGTGCTTAGGGCATACCGCAACTCCAGCGGCTCGAATCGCACTGATGTATTCCTGAGCAGCCGCGGTGACTGCGGCTGCATCGCCTCCAAAAGAGCGTGGTCCGATAACAGGGTTGGAGGGATTCGAGAAGATATCCAGCACGGGTCCAAAGGTCAGATTAACCCCGATAGAGGACAATTCAGCACCGTGAATCCGTCCGACGAGACCGGCATACGGAGCGAACTCACCAGCTGCTGGGGTAACGGTGATCGGCTTGGGCGCCACCGTTACTCTTCCTCCCTCATGATCTATACATACTATCATCTTCTCTCGGCCCGTTAGCTCACGAAGCTCGGCGAGAAGATCAGTCAATCGACCACACCAACCGGGATAACCCAGATCCTTGGCGAAGCTATTTCTCCACAAGAATACGCCGACTGGTCGTACCTCTCGGAACAGGTCTCGCTCTTCCGAGCTAAGGGTGCCGGCTCTACACGAGAGGATGAAGTGATGACCTAAGGATACTCTGTTCACGTACGCTCCAAGAGGCTAAGTAGAATGAATCTTTGAGTAACAATACTCTCACGGTACGATGGTGGGAAAGTCCTATCCAGCCATTACCAAAAGCGAAAGTGCTTGTTGCCGCGCCCCAGGACGTGCATGCTTAGTAGAAAAGTATTTAGTCTGCGAATACCATCGTGAAGCACCCGCAAATGGCCCAGCAATACGATCTCTCCACACACATCGTTGCTCACGCTCGAGCGCTCGTTGGCCGACCCTACCTAGCAAACGGTTTGGTCGGCTCTCACGATACAGAGGAGCAGTTCGTTAATCGCAGGGATGCTTTCGACTGCATGACCTTTGTAGAGGCGGTCTTAGCCGAATGCTTAAGCCAGGCCTACAGCACCCCGTTTGATGCTGAGCTAAGAGCACTACGCTATCGCGATAGTGTTGTATCGTGGTTCTCTCGCCTCCATTACTTTTCCGATTGGCTCGAGGTCAACACCAAGCGTGGCGTGCTGCAAGAGGTCTTCGTGGAACTACCTGAAACACCTCGCACCTTGTCCCTACTCGCTCACTATCCACCACTCTCTGCGAGGCTGCGATTTCTGCCGGTGAGCGAGCTTACACATTCCCAGCATCAGTTCGCACCCGGAGACATCATCTCCTTCGGCACGACTCGAGAGAACCTCGATGTGAGCCATGTAGGGTTCTTCGCTCGGAACGTCGATGGAACTGACGAGCTCATCCACGCTACTAAGACCTTGGGACGAGTAGTCGAAGAGCCGCTTGCTACCTTTCTCGAACGGTTTGGAGAGACGCCTGGACTACTCGTGCATCGCCCCACCTTGACGCCGAGAAATTAGCAGTTCGAATCCCGGAGGGATTGTCTCCCAGTCCTAACGGGAAAGCTTCATCGCCGACCACCCGTAGGACACCGTGGCGGAACGTCCTTGGTTGCCTTCAATCGAGAATGTCTGAGTTGTTTTACCCAACATGAATAAGCCGTCTTGAGATACTTCCACCGTACTCTTTGCGATAGATCCGGAATCCGGGTCCCGAACCTCCATGGCGAAACTGAGGCGCCCATTGCTTGTAGGGATAATCTGACCTGTGGCCGGTATCGTGTTGACGACTGAACGAAGGCGTTTCGGATTCGGGGAAAGATCCGCCTCTACCGCGCTGAATCCTCTTAGCTGCATGTCGGCACTCTGCTCGAGAGCCAAGAGTCCCGGACTACGTTCGCCCCCTTTTTCATTTGGAACCCACACCCAAATTCCGCTTAGATCCTGGTGATGCAGCTTCGTAGCATGCGGTTGAAATTCTGTCGGCCTGTTCATCCAGTCTGCTGGAAGTTCGGCTGTAACGGCAGATGCAGCACCGTTAGCCCGAGAAGAGAGGAAAAGGCGCTGCCTGAAGATCGCCTCGAGAGCCTTAACGGCCTCATCCTTTCCAGCGAAGGTCTCAGCGAACCAGTCAACCGAAGCGCCTTGTATAACCTTACCTTGTACCTCTCGCTCGTAGCCTATAGCTAGAGAGAGATCCTTTGAGTCCGGCATGGCTGCATGGTCGCGGTAATACAACGCCGCAACTCCTTCGCTCAGAAGCGTGCGCATCTCACCTTCATCGACCTTTGCGTCCCGGTTCTTGTCAAACCAGAGCGCGAGATCCTTTAACTCCACACCACGGATCGCCCCATCTTGATTGCTATCGAGAAGAGCCAGGGCTTGATAGCCATTCTCCCAAGCGCCGGTTAGCGGACCACTCTGGTCCAGTCCAGCTTCAGAACGTACTCCGCCGAAGGTATAATTTCCGAAGAGCTGTCGGGCAGAGGTAACTTGCCCTGTCTTCATCGGATCATACACGAGAAGTGGC
>JBILFA010000101.1:0-12609 GCA_044351795.1 Bdellovibrionota bacterium
CGCCCAGCTATTCTCATTCATTTTTTTCAAAAATGAATGAGGCTGGGTTTATCGAGTGTCGATTAGTTGAGCCCGAGAGTACGCTTCTTCTCCTCGAGCTCCTGCCATCTTGCATAGAGGCGTTCAACTTCGGATTTGGCACGCGCCAAATCCGAGCAGAGCTCAGTGAGCTTTTTACTGTCAGAGGCGACCTCTGGAGAAGAAATCTGCGCATCGAGCGACTCGACCTGTGCTTCGGCTTTGAGGATAGCGTCTTCGATTCCGCCCAACTCCCTTTGGTCCTGGTAGCCCAATTTGGCTTTCGATTTCGACATCGTGGCCCCTGAAGCCGTCGATGTTTTCTCGGCGGCTACAGAGGCCGGTGCGTCGGAAGCCGCAGAGCGAGCCTCCTCCCACTGTGCGTAGTCTGCGAAGACTCCAGAGGCCCGATCCGAGATCCCGAGAACCATCGTCGATGTTCGGTCGAGGAAGTAGCGATCATGGGTAACAAGCACGATCGCACCCGGAAAGGTGACAAAAGCGTCCTCGAGCACCTCGAGGGTCGCAATGTCGAGATCGTTGCTGGGCTCGTCGAAGAGGAGAACGTCGGAGTCGTTAACCATGAGACGTGCCAGGAGGGCGCGTGCGTGCTCTCCTCCCGAGAGGCTCCCTACCGGCAGTGAGAGTTGATGGGGGGTGAACATGAAACGAGCGGCCCACGATGCCACGTGCAGCGATTGTCCTTGAAAGACAACCGAGTCACCGTGAGGACAGAGCGCTTCCTTCAGGGTCACACCGTCGGGAAGTTCTTGGCGCGCCTGATCAAAGAGGGCAGTTTTAAGGAGCGGGGCGGAGATGACGCGACCGCTGTCGGGTTTCATCTGTCCCAGGAGAACCTTGACGAAGGTGCTCTTACCGCTTCCATTCGCTCCGACGACACCTAGCCGTGTTCCTGGGGAGATGGTGAGGGAGATCTCGGAGAACAGCTTTCGACCTCCGATCGACGTGCCGACCCCTTCGAGCTTTATCAGCTCTTTCGTTTTCCGTTTGCTCGCCGAGAACTCGAGTGATGCCCGATCGGCTTCGAGCTTCATCCCCTGCAGGTCTTTGATCATACGGTGCGCGGCGTCGATGCGCGCCCGCGATTTGGTAGTGCGGGCCTTGACCCCTTGGCGTAGCCACTCCACCTCGCGACGCACCTTGTTCGAGAGCGAGCTCTGCGTCTGTTTGAGCCCTTCGAGGAAGGCAGCGCGATTCTCTATAAAATCTCCGTACCCGCCGCTACTCTCGAACGTTCCCCCCGGATAGCGCTTGTCTATCTCAACGATTCGATTGGCCAGGCGCTCAATGAACCAGCGGTCGTGGCTCACCAGCACGACCGCGCATCTGAGCCGTAACAGGTAGTCTTCGAGCCATCGGATACCATCGATGTCGAGGTGATTGGTGGGTTCGTCAAGTAGCAGGACCTCCGGTTCGGCGGCGAAGGCTCGTGCGAGCGCCAGTCGCTTCTTCCAGCCGCCTGAAAGGCTCGATACCTGCGTATCACCGCTCTGGAAGTCGCAGCTTCCGAGCGTCACGCTGACGCGCCGGGGGATATCGGCTTGGTCAACGTGAGCAGCGGCCAGAGCGTGTTCTAGCACCTCGGTAATGGTGAGCTCGCTGTCGAAGGCGTCTTGTTGGGCTACGTACGCTAAGCGCAAGTCTCGACGTGATCTGACCTCTCCTCCGTCAGCTTCGGTTATCCCGGCCAGGATCTCGAGCAGGGTCGACTTTCCCGACCCGTTAGGGCCTATCAATACCAGGCGCTCCTGCTCGTGAATAACGAGTGAGAGGTCTGAAAAAAGGGTCCGACCACCGAGCTCTTTGGTTAGGCGTATCGCACTTGTAAGGGGATTTGTTGCCATGAAACTTCCTGAAGAGTCGATTCTAACACAGTAAGAGTTCGTCTTCACCTCGTGGGGCGAGATTTGTGGGGGTGTCTACCGGACGCATCACTTTCTCTCTCGGCTTGGCTCCCAAATCCGGTTATAGTCGCGGCATGCGAGCGCTCTTTACAGGTCTAATGATATCGGTATTCCTCGTCCTCCATTATCTGGACAGCCCGCATCTTTTCGTCTCCGGTGCTCACTCGGCGAGTGAGTTCTGGCACAGGAACTTTCAGGAAAAAGAGGTTCGTTTGGAAGGGCTCAAGTGGCTCTCGCGGACTGAGATCGAGCGTGTGCTACCGTTAGAGCGTTCGGTGGTGTGGTGGATGTTGAATACACCGGCAATTCAGTCAAGGGTGGCCGAGAGTCCGTGGATCGGCGAGGTCGCCGTAGATCGGTGCGGAGAGGGTGTTTTTTCGGAGTGGGGCTGCTTTGTAATCTCGGTGAAGGAGCGTGCCCCGCGATTCTTGGCGGTCGTGGACGAGGAGGCGTGGGTTATATCTAGTGACGGCACGTTTGTGGTTCCGGCCAGTAGAGCGGTCGAGGAGAGCTCAGAGGATCGATATCGCGGGCTGGTAACGATCGAGGGACTTGCGTCTCGGCAGCAGTCTCCAGACCTCGTGCGATCGCAGGTGGCGCTTGCGTCGAGTATGATCGAGACGATTGAAAAGGCGGCTAAGCTGCGAGCGAAAGGACTGAGTTTTGAGGGAAGGGGAGACGTGGCGGTGTCGTTCGAGCGGCTCTCGTTCCCAGTCGTGTTCTCCGCCTCACGTGATGCCTCTGTCTCTCTCGAAGAGCAGGGGGAGCGGTTTTCGAAGTTGCTTGCACAGCTCCACGGAAAATTGAGGGATGTCGAGAAGATCGATCTCGCCTTTTCGCAGGTGGGCGTGGTGAAATTCAAGGGTCCGCAGTAAGTAAGCACTCGAGGCTGCCTTGCGGTCCGACTTGACTCGACACTTTTTGGAAAAAGCCACTTGCGAGAGTCTCAAACTGCGTTTACGCTTCCGCGGTAAAACTGTTTTTCTAGTAGAGAGTTCACATGCCTACGCCAACATCGCTCATCGCCGGTCTGGATATCGGAACCTCGAGCATCAAGGTCGTGGTTGGTGAGCGGAGACCGGATGGCAAGGTCGATATCATCGGTGTGGGAACTACGCCCTCGCGTGGATTGCGTAAAGGGGTGGTGGTTAATATCGAGGGCACTGTAAGTGCGATCGGTAAGGCCGTCGCGCAGGCTGAGACGATGGCGGGGTGCGAGGTCAGTAACGTGTTCGCCACGATCTCAGGAAGTCACCTCAAATCCCAGAACAGCCACGGAATAGTCGGAATCAAGAACAAAGAAGTATCTGCACACGACATCGAGCGGGTGATAGAAGCAGCCAAGGCGGTCGCAGTGCCTCTTGATCGAGAGATATTGCACGTACTGCCGCAGGAGTTCCTGATTGATGAGCAGGATGGGGTGCGCGAGCCGTTAGGAATCTCCGGTGTGCGCCTCGAGGCGCGTGCTCACATCATAACAGGTGCCATCGCGAGCGCTCAAAACATAGTCAAGTGCGCCAATCGATCCGGGCTTGCAGTGCAGGATATCGTAGCTGCGCCGCTGGCTGCGGCTAAGGCTGTACTCTCGCAGGAAGAGCAAGAGCTCGGCGTGTGTTTGGTCGATATCGGTGGTGGGACCTGCAGTATCTCCGTTTTTCAAAATGGGGCGGTGAAGTTTACCTCCGTTCTCGCCGTTGGTGGAAACCATGTCACCAACGATATCGCGGCAGGGCTGCGAACTCCGCTCGCCGCAGCTGAGAAAATAAAGTGTGACTACGGCACGGCGGTTACGTCCGGCGTCAGCAAGGATGACACGATCGAGGTTCCTTCAGTGGGAGGGAGAGCGCCTCGGGTGCTGTCCAAGTTAATCTTGGCCGAGATTATCGAGCCGCGAGTTTCAGAGATCTGCGCATTTGTGCAGCACGAATTGGTCAAGGCCGGGTGCGAGGATGGTCTTACGAGTGGGATCGTTATCACCGGAGGCACGGCAGATCTTCCCGGGATTACCCAGGTAGCGGAGCCGATCTTCAACCTTCCGATTCGTATCGGTATGCCGATAGGAGTAGGTGGTTTGGTCGATCTGGCGAAGGGGCCGGAGTTCGCGGCGGCGGTCGGCCTCGTACTCCACGGCGCTTCGCATGTGGGGAGCGGGCGGTCTGCTTCGGCGAAGGGGTCGGTCGGTCGTGCAGTTCAGCGGATGGTTGGCTGGTTTACGGAGCATTTTTAACTCAAAAAGTCGAGCAGCTCCCGCTGGTACTCTCGTGGAGTGAAGAGTACCATACGGAGCACAAGGGGTTACTCGCTAAACCATCGAAGGTTGAGCGAGTGGAGGGGGGTTCCCTCTCTAAAAAATGAAAACACCTTTTGTAAGTCTTTACTTTTCGCCTCAAAGCGGAATAATGGGCCGGTCCGGGGTCCAGAGTGTCGGTGCGAGAGTGGAACAGGGAGTGCTCGGGGAGTGGGCGATGTGATGCCATAGGGAATCACCATCGTCGATCAAGCGAGTGGTAACTGTGTCAGATTGGCAACAACTGGATTTTGATTTTCAAGGCAGTGCGGAGGCGGCGTGCATGAGCGATACAACTGGTAAAAATCATCAGATCGAAACTTCGGCGTTGAACGGCGCACGGATAAAGGTATTCGGAATCGGTGGTGGCGGGCTCAATGCCGTCAACAACATGATCCGAAGCGGGCTCACTGGAGTTGAGTTCTACGCAGCTAACACAGATGCGCAGGCACTCGCCTCGGCGCTTCCGGAGCACAAACTCCGCCTCGGTGACGATATCACCAAGGGTCTCGGAGCTGGTGCGGATCCGGAAGTCGGTCGTGCTGCCGCTCGTGAGAGCGTCGAGTTGGTACGTCAGGCCCTGAGTGGCGCAGATATGGTTTTCATCACAGCAGGTATGGGTGGTGGAACCGGGACCTTCGGCGCTGCGGTCGTGGCTGAAGTGGCTAAGAGCCTCGGGTGCCTCACCGTCGGTGTGGTCACCAAGCCGTTCATGTTCGAAGGCAAGCGCCGTATGCGCAATGCCGACAAGGGTATCGAGGAGCTCAGGAAGCACGCTGATACTCTCATCACGATCCCGAATCAGAGACTGCTCTCGATCGCCGGTCGGAACACCTCGTTGTTAGACACCTTCCGCAAAGCGGATGATGTCCTCTTTCAAGCCGTCAAAGGTATCAGTGATCTGATCATCTGCGAAGGTCTGGTAAACGTCGATTTCGCTGACGTTCGGGCAGTAATGTCCGAGATGGGTATGGCGATGATGGGTACCGGTGAGTCCAGTGGCGACAATCGCGCTATTGAGGCAGCCGAGAAGGCGATCTCCAGCCCGCTCCTCGAGGACATATCGATCCACGGCGCACGTGGCGTACTTATCAATGTCACCGCTTCGCCGGATGTAACGCTGCAAGAGGTCAACGAAGCAGCGGAACTCATCCACTCCGAAGCTCACGAGGAAGCGAACATCATCTGGGGTATGGTCATCGACCCGAACCTGGAGGACAAGGTTCGCGTAACCGTGATCGCTACCGGCTTTGGAAGCGAGCATGCATTCAATGATTCTACCGTAACGGTTACACCTGTATCCGCACAGGTCGGCTCGGCCATACAGGCGGGCGGCTTGGACATACCGGCCTTCGCACGCAAGCAGAAGGAGACCGGCGCGTCCGAGGTCATCAAGCTCAAGAAGCTCTCAGTTCTCTCGACAGCAGAGGACGAGGAGAAGTTTGAGATCCCGACCTTCCTACGCAAGCAGGCTGACTAAATTCTGCGCTCGAGCGCCTGAGTGTTACTCGTTCAGGCGCTCTCAATATTCTCCCGAAATATCCGCTCAGATCGTTCAGGAAACCGTTTTTCCGCGGTAATGAGATAACGGTACGCGAAGTGTCGTAGGAGCGGAAGATTGCCGAGGCGAACATTCAATCGGCACAAGGTCGAGCTCCAATTGAACAACGGCGTAGGGAGCAAGCCGAAACCTCGGACGTCGATCTTGGTAAAGCCTGCCTCGCGCAGAGCTCGTCTTAGGTTGCGATAGAAGCGCCCGACTTATTTGAGAGCCTTCAACCCGATATCCCGATCGAGTGACGCCTTCGCTTCGTAGGTTCTCAACGCAGTAGTGACCATATCTTCGATCAGTTGCGTATAGAGCACTCGCGGATGGGACCGCGCCCACAGATAAAAGGCACACGATCCTGGAAAGGCATTGAGCTCGTTGAAGTATAGCTCTCCCTTGGAAAGGTCGAGGATGAAATCGAGGCGCGCAACACCGGAGCACCCGAGGAGTTCAAAGGATCTCTTGCCGAGTTCAATCACCCGTTCTTTGATCTCTTGGTCGAGATCCTGCGGGTCAATGATGCGAGTCAAGCTCGCCATGCCCTGTGACGGCCCACTCTTTTTACCACCTGGTCTGAGGTACTTCTCCTCGTAGGAAAGTACACCGGTTGCAGAAACCGGTATCTCCACCACTGAGGCTTCGATTGTCGACGCCTCTCGAATAGAGACGTTAATCTCCATAATATCCGACACGCACGGCTCAACGAGCGCGACGGTATCGTACTTGAATACCTTGGCGAGTGCCGCGGGAAGCTCCGAAGCCTCTTTGACTCTCGATATTCCGATACTGGAGCCGAGGTTGCAGGGCTTCACAAAAAGGGGAAAATTCGAGAAGCCCTCTTGGGCGGTAACCCATTCCGAAACCGCAGTGATATCGGCACGAGCCTGACTACGATGCACAACGAGGGCCGGGAGAACGGGGATACCGTGGGCGTCGAGATAGCGCTTGCACAGATACTTGTTCATCGTGATGGCCGATGAGGTGAAATCGCTACCGGTGTACGGTACGTTCGCCATCTCGAAGAGTCCTTGGATGCAGCCGTCCTCGCCGTACTGTCCGTGAAACACGGGGAGGAATACGTCTACCGGGATGATATCGGTGTTTCTCGAGAATAGATCCCTCACGCCGCGTCCGCTCGTTTCAACCTTGAGGAGTCCACCGACTCCGGGCTTTGGAAGGAGCGTAACCTCTTGTAGACCGCTAAGGGCTGCAGGTACCGAGCGGTAGAATGAGCGTTCTAGCAGCTCATCGCCCGTGTACCACGATCCATTGGAAGCGATGTACACAGGAACTACGTCGAACTTTGCAGGATCAATCGCCAGTATGAGCTGGAGCGCAGAGATAACCGAGATCTCGTGCTCTACAGAGCGACCACCAAAGAGAACCGCCACGCGCCGTCGATGTGCCGCCATATTAGAACCTCACCACGCCTTCATGGATATCGCCGAGATCGTTCTCTATCAGCACGAGGTCTCCGCCTGCTTGATTGCTCGCGAGTATTCGAAACGCCTCGTCACGCGTATCGACTGTTATAATCTTATCTACAGTAAAGCCCCCATCGTTGAGGCCTGCTAGGAGAGCTTCGCGGTTGACGGTGCCTACGATGATGGCGAGATCGATGACGCCAGCAGCGATCACCGCCACGCGCTTGTTCTGTTCGAACTGTTGATCGCCGAGCTCTATCATGCCGGGCGTCATGAGGATGCGTCGCGTTGCGGGGAGGGTTCCCAGCACCTCCAGGGCGGCCTCGAACCCCGTCGGATTGGAGTTGTATGCGTCTCGTAAGAATCCCACTGAGCCCTTGCGATCGAGAACGAGGCGGTTGTCGACCGGTTGAAGGTTCGCCAAGCATGCGGCTGCGAATGCCGGTTCGGCTCCCAACGCGCACGTCATCGTAAATGCGCCGAGCGCGTTCGAGAGTGCAGGTCGGCCCAAGAGTGGGGTTCGTCCCGAGTAGAGTTTCCGTTTCCAGTGGATTACGAAGGATGTGCCTTGATCGTCGAAGGTGATGTCAGTGGCGTAGCAATCGAGGTGTCCACTACTCGAATCAAGGCCGTAGAGCAGGGTGGTCTGCTTGTCGTATTCCTTCGCCATGCGGCGGGCTCCCGGGTTGTCTCCGTTGCACACCAGTATTCCGTCTATTGGTACGGCGTGTGCCAGCTCCGATTTAGCGACGTAGACGTTCTCGGGGCTCCCGAACCGCTCGAGATGCATAATTCCAACGGCGGTGACGAGCGCGGCCTTGGGCGGAGTGAGGTCGCAGAGCTTGTTGATGGAGCCTATGTTGTACGCTCCCATCTCCATCACTGCGAAGCGGTGGTGCCCGCGCATCTCCTCTCGAACAGCGCGGGTTATCCCGAGCACGGTATTGATGCTCTTTTTGGGCCAAAAGGTGGCCCCCACACACTGAGTCAGAAGGTCGCCTAGGGCGGCTTTTGCTCCAGTCTTTCCGTAGCTCCCTGTAATGCCGATCACATACGGATTAATCTCGGCTAAGATCCTCTTAGCGTCATTTATGAACGATTCCTGTAATCTCCGCTCGAGGGGCCACAGCAGGCGGTTGGCGTTGATGAGAAGCCACGGGGGACTCTGAACAAGTATAAGTGCCGACAAGCCGGTCATCAGAAGGCCGTTGTAGAGTGTCAGGCAGCGAAAGCACACAAGCCCGAGCGGAAGGAGCGCTAAGAGCGAGTACAACGTGAACGCGACGAAGGCGATCTTCGAGGCGCGTTGGGTCATGTTGAGTTTTACCTTGCCCGTTCTGCGGGGGTCTCCCTCGAAGAGGAACGCTACGAGCAGCAAGGCTACCGATCCAAGTAGAGCCCACATGGTCAATGCCCAGGCGGCAGCGAATATTACAGAGAACAGCAGTACCGCGAGCACGATAAGCGTTCCGCGCTTATCAAAGGCGCGATGGGCTTCGAGCCACGCTACAAATCGAGTGCGATTGTACTCCTCCTGTTGGAAATACCGGAGGTATGACAGTATCCGGCGCCATCCGAAGGCGAGCAGAGCTAAGATAAACAGAATAACGGGGAGTTTACTGAGCACCAGAGGTCCTATTCGACAAGAAGCGTTCAATGTATTTGCACAGAAGGTGAGCCCCTACGTCTGCAAAGAGCTCGTGGCCTTTGTTCGGAAAGATGTGAAGTTCTGAGTTGCGTAAGAGGGTGTTGAACTTGCGAGCCACGTCGAGGGGGGTCTCAGTATCTTGCTCTCCCCAAAGAAGGAGCGCCGGTTGTTTCAGCGACGACGCCTCAGGGGCGAGATCTTCGTTGACCGTCCTAACGAGGGTGCGCCGGAGATCTCCTGCGGCTTGGTAGTCCCGAGAGCCGACGCGTTGGGCTAGATAGTGCTGGAAGAAACGGGTGCCGAAAGCCCCATCAGTCCACTTGGCGCTCGACACCACCGCTCGAATAAGGCGCACCTTGAGCTCTTCAAGCGGGGGGCGATCCCGTTTCAAGCCCGCTGTTCCGATCAGTACCAGGCTATCAACGCTCTCCGGATAGCGAGCCGCAATTCGCACTGCGATGCGCCCACCGAAGGAGTGTCCGAGCAGGACGAATCGAGCGATCCCCTCATCATCGAGAAACGACTTGACCCTCTCGCAGTAATCGATGGTAGACCACCCCCCTCCGTCATTGGAGGCAGCCGATGGCAGAGGCGAATTACCAAACCCCGGAAGGTCTACGAGGAGAACTCGGCATGAGGTGGCAAGCATCTCGCCCAGGGCTCTCAAGGAGTCCAAAGAGCGTCCCCATCCGTGTAACATCACTACAGTCGGTCCGGTTGTTCCCAGGCGGATAGAGTGGATCGGAGGAAGTTGTTCGCGGTGGTCATGAGCGGGGGCGTTCATGCCACTGATACTGGCTGATAGCGCTGTCGGTGACAAGTTGTAACCGTTTGAACGGGGATGGTCTTGCGCTACAAAGAGAAACTTTTACCGTAGATCAGAACGGTATCTTGCCGGCATACTCGGCCCATGGATTTTGCATCGAGTTTACCGGCATACAGACTTAAAGAGCTTCGTGCTCCGTCGGCGATCGACTTCGTGTTAGTTGCAGCAGTATTGCTTCTCGTCGGGTTCGGGTTGGTGATGGTCTATTCGACCACGGGTATCATCTCTCAGGAGAAGTTGGGAGATTCGCTCTTCTACGCCAAAAGACAGTGCTTCTCGGCAGTTCTCGGTACATGTCTGATGCTTCTCTGTTTTAGGATACCGACCGGGCTCTTGCGGCGCGCCTCGCCATACCTCTTCATGGCGTCTCTCTTTCTGTTGCTCCTTCCGCTCGTCCCAGGAATTGCAGATCGGGCTGGCGGCGCTTCACGCTGGGTGAAGCTCGGGTCGGTGCGCTTTCAGCCTGCGGAGTTCGTGAAGCTCTTTATGGTTATCTTCATGGCGGGCTTTTTCGCTCGTCACGAACATCAGATCACATCCTTCGTGCATGGAATCATCAAGCCCTTTACGCTCGTGGCGATGGTGGCTGCGCTCTTGTTGTTGCAGCCGGACTTCGGCTCTTCGGCCGTCATCGTGCTGGTGGTGTTGAGTATGGCGCTCGCCAGTGGTGTTCGCCTCCTCCACATGGCGCTGTGCACGGTGGCTGTCGTGCTGTGTATGGGAACGCTGGTGTTGATATCCCCCTACCGAATGATGCGTGTAGTGAGTTTTCTGTCGCCCTTTGCGGATGCCTCCGGTAAGGGCTACCAACTGATTCAGTCGCTTATTGCAGTGGGTAGCGGTCAGGTTTCGGGGGTAGGTCTCGGTTCGAGTCAGCAGAAGCTCTTCTTTCTTCCGGCAGCGCACACCGACTTTATCTTTGCCGTGATCTCCGAGGAGCTCGGATTCGTTGGTAGCGTGCTCGTGATTTCGGCGTTTTTGGTTATCCTCTGGCGAGGATTGCTGCTGGCGCGGGCGGTAAGTCACGATACATTCCTGTTCGCGTCCGCAGTGGGTCTGACGATGTTAATCGTTGTGCCCGCGCTGCTCAATGTCGGTGTCGTAATTGGATTGCTTCCGACCAAGGGAATGGTATTGCCGCTGGTTGGGTACGGCGGTTCGAGCTTGATGACGTGTATGGCGGTTATAGGACTGCTTCTCGCCATTCGTCGCGATGCGCGCGAGCTAAGCTGATGTGGGCGTCGTACAGAGTGGCGTCGTAGAGAGATGGTGTGGTCTTCAATGAGTAATGGTCTTGCTATGTCGCAAATGGAAAATAGAGCAGCTGAGGTGTCAGAACCGCGAACTGTAAGGGTGCTCGTGGCGGCTTCCGGAACGGGAGGACATCTGATCCCTGCGCTGCACATAGCGCGCGCGATCAAGGAGCACAATCCTCACGCAGTCGTAGAGTTCATCGGTTCGGGGCGGCCGTTGGAGGAGAAGTTAGTCGATGTTCATGGATTCAAGCGGCATGTGATCGCAGCCGCAGGGATCAAGCGTCGACGTTTGGTGGGGATTGCTCAGTTTATGTGGCGATTCCCGCGGGCCGTTGCCCAGTTGCGCGCACTGTACAGGTTGTTTGCGCCGAATGTGGTCGTCGGTGTGGGGGGATATGTGTCGGTTCTTCCAGTGATCGTTGCTCGGATGAGCGGTATTCCAACCTGGATCCACGAGGCCGAGCTTCATCCGGGGCTCGCTAATCGCACCCTTGCACACTTCGCCGATCGGATGTCTTTGGCCTTCGCCGAAACAGCTGTGCGTGGGCGAGTACAGCCCGAACACACGGGGCACCCGGTGCGAAGCGAGCTGAAGCGTGTGGATCGTGACACGATTCGCGAGGACGCTCCACGTCGCATGCTCGTGCTCGGGGGGTCGCAAGGCGCGCGAGGGGTGGATGAGGCACTTGGCGCGTGCGCGGATCTCCTGCTGGCGCATAAGATCGAGGTGGTACATCAGTGCCGTCAAGAGAACATGGAGAAGGTACTCAACGCCTATAAAGCCTCGAACATCTCCGCACACGTCGTGTCTTTTATCGACGATATGGCCGGGGCTTACGAGTGGGCTGATGTCGTGATCAGTCGTGCGGGAGCGAGTTCCGTAGCGGAGATCGCGTGTGTGAATCGTCCGGCGATATTCATCCCGTATCCGTTTCAGCAGGGCACTCATCAGACCGATAACGCCATGACCCTTGTTTCGAAGGGCAAGGCGCTCTTGGTAGAAGAGCGCGATCCGGGGTTTGGCGCTCGATTGCGTGAAGCTATGGAGAAGATTCTATCTCTGGAGCACTTTCAGGTGCTGAAGACAGCTCCCTACGAACCGCGAGGTCTTGAGGCCGCCCAGTCCATCGCCAAGGGCGTTCTCTCGATTGCCAAACGTGCTTGAGCGTTGTGTAGCGCCTGACGCCGCTTAGTGAGAGCATCCACTTTGAATTCAGAAGTGAAGAAATAGAGCACAGATCACTCCGAGATCGGCATCACAATCTTAGAGTTCAATGCACTCGTTACTCGGTGGTAGATCCGTCTCTGTTCTTATTGGCGAGACGAGGTTTTGTTGATCGCCGAGGAGGGATGGAACGTATAGGCGCTTAGATGCGCCAAGCGGAGATAGCGGTTCCCGAAGGCTGTTTGTTTTGGGTAATCGGGCGGTTTTAGGGAGGAGACCATGCCGAACCTGTTCAAAGGTAGTCAGCCACGACTGGCCACCGGCTACGAAGTTCTTCTTCCTGTCAAGCGAAGCCCCAGCCAATACGCAGATGCATTTTTGGAGCAGACCGGGCTTGGGACCCTTGCATCACTGTACAAGACCCTCATGAGGGATCAGGGAACACCCGTTCAAGTAATTGAGAAAAAGCTCGGTACGGGCCTCGACTGGAGGGATCGAACCGTTAGTAGAG